>NZ_JAUOOA010000004.1:0-375945 GCF_030548425.1 Uliginosibacterium sp. 31-12
AAACGATGCTGAGCCAGCCCAAGGAGATTGAGGTTGTCCTGTACCGAGTTCGAGTCATGAGCAAAGCAGCCTAACGTTTGACGTGAGGGGCGGCCGGAGCCGCAAAGCGGCGGAGGGAATTTGCAAGCGCAGCTTGCAAACCGTCCCTCTCGACGGAATTGTTAGAGCTCACCACCGGGCCACCTCGGGTGACATACCAAGGCAAGCAGCCGGAAGCTCCTTTTCGATCTCCCGTAGACGTTCCTTGTAATTCAACCCCAAGACGCGAAGCTCACCGTTTGTGCGTTCGATAAGGAACGGCACATTGCCAACCAATGAAGCCTCAGCATTTGATGAATCGGCAATGAACTCCGGGGAGTTGTAGAAGAACACCCATCCATAAGGCAACGATTGGATTTTCTCCAGATGTAATACAGCTTGACCATCTGTCGAAGCTTCAACCCAACACTCGGCGATCCGTTTGGCAGCGCTGAATCTCATAGAGCTCTAACGTTTGACGTGAGGGGCCGCCGTAGCGGCGAAGCCGCGAAGGGAAGGGGCTGGGAAGGAGTCATTCGACAACGGTTAGGCCCGCGCCCTACTTCTGTGCTGCGCGGTTATCATTAACAGCAACAGAATAACACCAACATATCCAAAGGGGTTTTTTTGGCAACAGGAAACAAGCCCACCCTGCGTGATCAGCGAACAGGCATCCTAGAGACCGTCCTCAAGTGGGAGGGGCAAATCGAGAACTCTCGGTTACGAACTCTTTTTGGGCTGACCGTGGTGCAAGCCAGTCGCTTGCTCTCTGAGTTTCGCCTTTCGCATGAAGGATTGCTGCAGAACAACTTTGGGGAGAAGGTGTATCACCTGGCAGCCAGAGCGCGCGATCTGAACGATTCAAGTCTGGATGACTATGCGCGGATCGTAATGGCCTCTGATTCTGGAGAGGGAGCTGTATTGCATGACGCAAGGCTTGACCTGTCCAACAACGACCCTGCGATCTTTGCCATCCTGCGGCGAGCCTGCATTGCGAAACAGGGCGTCGTTATTCGCTATGCATCAATGACTAACCCTGAGCCCGCAAACCGTTTAGTCTTTCCACACGCAATTGTTCATGCGGGGCGGCGGTGGCATGTGCGTGCATGGTGCGCGAGCAGGAAGTCTTTTCGAGACTTTGCTTTGGGCCGGATCTCAGCGGCGACACTAACAAAAACCGAAGCCCAGCATTTCAGTGCGGATGACGTCGAGTGGCAGACCCTTGTCGACATTGATTTGGCTCCCCACCGTTTACTGACGCTTCCTCAACAGCAGCTGATTAGCGATGAAAATTTCGGGGGTAGGCCATCTGTACGCATAAAGGTCAGACAGTGTCTTGCGAGTTATGTCATTCAAGACCTTCGAGCTGCAACCAACCCAGAAACGGATAGGCCACCATTGTTTCAACTCGAAGCCATGGTGGTAGGCGATCAAAATTTGTGGGGCTTGTCGTTAAGCAGTAGTCCCATTTGAAATATTTCTTTCGCTCTCAGCCTCTACGCCACTACAAATACACCAACGTGTATCCATAGTGGCGTCTGAAGATGGCTATCAAAGCCCCCAAGGCGCATCAGCGTGGAGAAGAGCTGGCTTCGCTTCCATCGTCGCGCCTCTTGCAGCAGCCTCCTGAGCTTGCCAATACAAAGTGCATGGCCCTGCTGGCGCAGAGCTGTTTGAGAAAATCTGGATTTAGCGATCTAGCGTCAAGATTTCTTTCGGACCAAATCTAGACTTATCCCCAATTCCACACCCAAATCTGGGTTTAGCGAAATCGGATCTAGATTTGGTCCCTGAAAATCTAGGTCTCAGCTTGTCCCTACGACTGCGAGGCCTTTTCATTTCATACTCCAACACACCTCAATCCCAGCTCAATGCCCCGCCAGTCTGGTACTCGGTAACGCGGGTCTCGAAGAAGTTCTTCTCCTTGCGCAGGTTGGCTTGCTCGTCCAGCCAGGGCAGCACGTTCTCGGCGCCCGGGAAGGGTTCGGCCAGGCCGATCTGACGCGCACGGCGGTTGGCGATGAAGCGGAACTGGGCACGGTGCAGATCCGCCGAGTAACCGAGGATGGGCTCGCGCAGGATGTAGCCGGCATAGCCTGACTCAGCGGCTTCAGCTTCTTCCCACAACTCCTGCACGGCGCGCGGATCGAGTGTGAGGTTCTCTTCCTTGAGCAGCTCGCGCACCACGCGGATGCCGAAGGCGCAGTGCAGCACTTCGTCGCGCATGATGTACTGCAGCTGCTCGGCCGCGCCC
The DNA here is from genome assembly GCF_030548425.1 of Uliginosibacterium sp. 31-12. NCBI lineage: Bacteria > Pseudomonadati > Pseudomonadota > Betaproteobacteria > Rhodocyclales > Zoogloeaceae > Uliginosibacterium > Uliginosibacterium sp. 31-12. The sequence goes on from NZ_JAUOOA010000004.1 coordinate 2,273, forward strand.
TTCATGAGGCCGCGGCGCTGCAGGGCGAAGATCGGCGTGAAGCCGTTGTAGAACCAGCAGCCTTCGAAGATGCCGGCGAAGAACATGTAGGAGAGCGCGAACTCGTGCAGGTTGTCGCGATCGGCGAGGTCGAAGTCCGAACGCATGACACGCTCGAGGCGACGGTTGGCCAGCGAAATCTTGGCGTTGATCTCGGGCACCACGCGGTAGCGGTTGTAGATCTCCTGCTGATCGATGCCCAGGGTTTCGATGCAGTGTTGGTAGGTCCAGGTGTGCAGCGCTTCTTCGTACACCTGACGCGCCTGGTAGATCTGCAGTTCGGGCGCGCTCATCTTTTCCATCACCGCCAGGCCGATGTTGCGCATGGCGAGGATGTCCGACGTGGTGAGATAAGCCAGCACGTTTTCAAACACATGGCGCTCGGCCGGCGTGAGTTTGTGCTGGTAATCATGCACATCCTGCGCCATCGAGATTTCGAGCGGGGTCCAGTGGTTCTTGTTGGCGTTGAGGAAGAAATCCCAGGCCCACGGATACTTGAACGGGGCGAGCTGGTTGATATCGCCCTGACCGTTGACGATGCGTTTGTCCTGCGCGCGCACGGCAGCCAGTGCAGGGTGCGGCATGTTGCCGGTGACACCACGCGGCACCGGCGCAGCCGCCTGCGGCGCCGGTGCGGAGCCGGTCGCCACCGGCTGGAGGGCGGGCGCGGGGCTGCCCCAGTCTTCGAAATTCAGGGAGCTCATTGGCAGGCCTCGCATTCGGGGTTGTCGATGGAGCAGAACTTGGGCTCGGCGGGCACATTGATCTGCTCGACCGGGGCGGAGGTTTTCTCCATGGCGGTGGCACCGAGGGTGCGCAGGTAGTAGGTGGTCTTCAGGCCACGCTTCCAGGCCAGCTTGTAGATCTCGTCGAGCTTGCGGCCCGAGGGCGCAGCCAGGTACAGGTTCAGCGACTGGGCCTGATCGATCCACTTCTGGCGGCGCGCGGCGGCTTCGATCAGCCACACCGCGTCCACCTCGAAAGCGGTGGCGTAACGGGCCTTAAGCTCGGCCGGGATACGGTCGATGCGGGCCAGCGAGCCATCGAAATACTTCAGGTCAGCGATCATCACTTCATCCCACAGGCCCAGGGCTTTCAGATCGCGTACCAGGTGTTCGCCCACCACCGTGAATTCACCGGAGAGGTTGGATTTCACGTAGAGGTTCTGATAATCCGGCTCGATGCAGGCGGAGACACCGATGATGTTGGAAATGGTGGCGGTAGGTGCGATGGCAACGCAGTTGGAGTTGCGCATGCCGTGGCGGCCGATCTGGCTGCGCAGGGCATCCCAATCGAGGCGCGCGCTGCGATCCACTTCCACCGCTTCGCCGCGACCTTCTTCGAGCAGGGCAATCGACTCGTGCGGCAGGATGCCGCGATCCCACAGGCTGCCACGGTAGCTGGAGTACACACCACGCTCGCGGGCCAGCTCGCTGGAGGCCCAGTAGGCCTGATAGCAGACAGCTTCCATGGAGCGATCGGCAAATTCGACGGCTTCATTCGAGGCGAAAGGCAGGCCCATGCGGTGCAGGCAGTCGGCATAGCCCATCACGCCGAGGCCCACCGGGCGGTGGCGCAGGTTGGAAGTGCGCGCCTTGGGGGTGGCGTAGAAATTGATGTCGACCACGTTGTCGAGCATGCGCATGGCGGTGCTGACTGTGCGGGCGAGCTTGGCCTGATCGAGCTGCCACTCACCTTCGATCTGCACCAGGTGGGCCGGCAGGTTCACCGAGCCGAGGTTGCACACGGCGGTCTCGGTGTCGGAGGTGTTGAGGGTGATCTCGGTGCACAGGTTGGAGCTGTGGACCACACCGGCATGCTGCTGCGGCGAGCGCAGGTTGCACGGATCCTTGAAGGTGATCCAGGGATGGCCGGTCTCGAACAGCATGGTCAGCATCTTGCGCCACAGTTGCACGGCAGGCAGCTTCTTGTGCAGCTTGAGCTCGCCACGTGCGGCCTTCTCTTCGTAGGCCTCGTAGGCAGTGCGGAAGGCGCTGCCGAACTTCTCGTGCAGGTCGGGCACATCGGAAGGCGAGAACAGGGTCCAGTCTTCACCGGCGATCACGCGCTGCATGAAGAGATCCGGAATCCAGTTGGCGGTGTTCATGTCGTGCGTGCGGCGGCGCTCATCGCCAGTGTTCTTGCGCAGCTCCAGGAACTCCTCGATGTCGAGGTGCCAGGTCTCCAGATAGGCACACACCGCGCCCTTGCGCTTGCCGCCCTGATTCACGGCCAGCGCCGTGTCATTGACCACCTTGAGGAAGGGGATCACGCCCTGGCTCTTGCCGTTGGTGCCTTTGATGCGGCTGCCCAGCGAACGCACCGGGGTCCAGTCGTTACCCAGGCCACCGGCATACTTCTGAAGTAGGGCATTTTCCTTCACCGCCTGATAGATGCCGTCCAGATCGTCAGCTACCGTGGTCAGATAGCAGGAGGAGAGCTGCGAGTGGCAGGTGCCACTGTTGAACAGGGTCGGCGTGCTGCTCATGAAATCGAAGCTGGCAAGCAGCTGGTAGAACTCGATGGCGCGCGCTTCGCGGTCGATCTCATTCAGTGCCAGTCCCATCGCCACGCGCATGAAGAAACTCTGCGGCAGCTCGATGCGGCGCTCTTCGATGTGCAGGAAGTAGCGGTCGTAGAGCGTCTGCAGGCCGAGGTAGTCAAAGCGCAGATCGTTGTCGGCCTTCAGGGCGGCAGCCAGGCGCGGCAGGTCGTATTCAGCCAGACGCGCATCGAGCAGGCCTGCCTTGACGCCTTCGCGGATCAGGCCTGGGAAAGCTTCCGGCAGGCGCGCAGCCATGGCGACCTGGCCCAGCTCCTCACCCAGCACTTCGATGCTCACGCTGCGCAGCAGCAGGCGGGCAGCCAGCTTGGAATAATCCGGATCACGTTCGATCAGGGTGCGCGCCGCAAGCACCAGAGACTGACGCACGGAAGCCACCGGTACGCCGTCGTAGAGATTGTGCAGGGCGTGTTCGAGCACGGTTTCAGCGGACACATCCCCCAAGCCAACGCAGGCTTCACGAATCTGGCCAAGCAGGGCAACTTCATCCAGCGGGCGACGCTCGTCGCCATCCAGCACATGCAGGCGGGCCGGCGCGGCAGCGGGCACGGCAGCCTGCTGGGCGGCGCGTTCGGAAGAGCGCTTCTCACGGTAGAGCACATAGGCCCGGGCCACATCGTGCTGGCCGGCGCGCATCAGGGCCAGTTCGACCTGATCCTGCACATCTTCGATATGCACCGTGCCGCCGCCAGGCAGGCGGCGGGTCAGCGCACCGACCACAGTCGCCGTAAGCTGATTCACCAGCTCGCGGATGCGCGCCGAAGCGGCGCCTTGCCCACCCTCGACAGCGATGAAAGCCTTGGACAGCGCCACGCTGATTTTCTCAGCCTGGAAGGGCACCACAGCGCCATTGCGGCGGATCAGCTCGAGACCTGCCTGGCTGGCGGCAAAGTCGGATTCGCTGCTGGAAATGCTGCTGGGCGCGCTGCTGCGGGCGGCCTCGACCGCGATGGCGGAATGTTGCATGCCGGCTCTCTCTCTTGATGGGGAACGGCATGCCGGGGGGCGGTGAACGCAGGCCTGCAGGCAGCGTCGCATCGGCCCCGGAGACACCCCGCTCCAGTTGATGTTTTATCTGTGTGACGGCCGGTCTCCTGGCTGCCGGGTCAAAGCCTGTCGGCAGCCTTCCCGGATCATCCCAGTGGCATGCCGGCACTCGCCGGTCACAGTTGCGGGGGCAGCGCCAGCGAGCTGGCTTCCCGACACCGTCGGGACGGAGTGTAGGGGCTGTATTTAGTCGGAGTCAAGCCGATGACAACTATACCTAGTAGCAGATACCAATAACCCGACTAGATGTAGTGAAATTCAGAAAACCGCTTGCGGGCTTGCTGCAGGGCCACTTGCACTGGTTTTGTGCCACCCGGCGCGCTTACTCCTGGCGCACCAGACGCACGCCATCCACCACCATCACCCACTCACCCTGCTCCGGGTGCGGACGCTGGCTGACAACGAAGGTGGCCGAGGCCGGCCCCAGCCCGGCAACGATGTTGTCGCCCTCGAAACGCTGGATCGGCACATCCAGCGAGGTACTGCTGCTACCCTGGGCGCGCTGGTAATACAGGCGGCCGTCACTGCTGATCGACAGCAGCATGCCAGGACCCTCCCAGTCGCCGGCATAGATCTCCTTGTCGGCAGGCAGGGGTTCGCTGCACGCGCTGAGCAGCAGCAGGATGAGAGGCAGGAGGCGTTTCATGCGGAGCATCTTCCAGGCGTAAAAAGCCCGGCAAGCGCCGGGCTAAGGGGCTCAGCCGCCCGTGGCGAGGCGATAGGCCAGGTCCGGCAAGAACTGGCCGGCGCCGGCTGCACAGCCATCGGCTTCGCCCGGGGCCTTGAGCCACAGCGCCATCTCCATGCCGCTACCAAGGCTCAGCACCTTGCTGGTGGCACCGACCTTGCGGCCGGCCGGGTCGCACCATTCGCTGCCGTTCGGGCCATTGCCGTTGCGCGAAGAGTCGATCACATAAGGCTTGGCGGCACTGCCCTGGAGCTGAAGCTGCGCGATCACGGCCGCGCCGTGGGTCTGCAGTTCGGTATCGGCCCGGTAGTTGGACACGTTCAGGGCAAAACCACGCACCCGCGCCACACCGGCATTGATCAAGCGGGTAGCAGTATCAGCCGCACTCTTCCAGTTCGAATGGCCTGCATCGATATAGACCCAGGCATTCGGAGCCTTGGCGGCAAACTGGTCGACGGCGTAATTGAGCAGGGCTAGGCGCGCCGTGCGGTCGGCATCCGAGGGCAGGCAGTCGAGCTGCATCAGCGCGTCCGGCTCAAGGATCACGATCGCCGGCTTGCTGCCGATGCCACCAGCAAATGCGCTGATCCAGGTCTTGTAGGCGTCACCACCGCTGGAGCCGCCGGCGCTGTAAGAGCCGCAATCACGGCTGGGAATGTTGTAGGCAATCAGCAACGGGATCTTGCCGGCGCTCTGCGCCGCGCTGGCATAGCCACTCACGGCAGTGGCGATATCGCCACTCCATTCGCCGAACCACTTGCCGAAGGCCTGCTGGGCGATCGCGCTGTTGATGGTGGCGGTGCGTGAGTCAGCGGGATTGGCGGCTACCCAGTTGCGCACCTGCGAATTCGGGTCGGAGTAGAAGGCGCTGAAGCCATTGCTGAGGCCCAAACCTCCGCTGGCACTGCTCGCCGTGCTGGAACTGGCGATGCTGCTGGCCGCTGTGCTGCTCGCCTGAACCGAAACCGATGACGCGGAGGCTCCTCCACTGCTACCGCCGCCACACGCGGCCAGCATGACAGCGGCCACCGCTCCGACCAGAAAGACCTGACGCATTGCTTCACTCCCCGAAACTGCTTGTTATGTGCGTGGAATCCTAAGCAGGATCCGTGACTTAATTCACGGAAACTCGACCAGTGGCACTGCGCTGCTGCCAGCTGTGAGGCTCGCCGCAGGCCCTGGCCTGCGTTATCCTCGCCCGGCATCCTGACCGGCTCCCTGCGCATGTCCATCGAACCTTCCCGCTCCACCCTGCAGCTTCTCGGCGCCCGTCGATTCGGCCCGCTGTTCCTCACGCAGTTCTGTGGCGCGTTCAATGACAACGTGTTCAAGAACACGCTGCTGCTGCTGATCACCTTCCAGGCCGGCCAGGTGCTCGGACTGGCGCCGGCGGTGGCAGTGCAACTGGCGGCGGGGCTATTCGTGCTGCCCTTCTTCCTGTTTTCGGCGCTGGCTGGCCAGCTGGCGGACAAGTACGACAAGAGCCGCCTGATCCGCATCATCAAGGCGGTGGAGATCGGTATCGCAGTGGTCGCCAGCGTGGGTTTCTTCACCCGCCATGTGGAGCTGCTGCTCTTCGCCCTGTTCATGATGGGCTTGCACTCCACCTTCTTCGGCCCGCTCAAGTATTCGATCCTGCCGCAGCACCTGCATCCGGACGAACTTGTCGCCGGCAATGCCTGGGTGGAGAGCGGCACCTTCGTGGCGATCCTTGCCGGCAGCGTGCTCTCCGGCCTGCTGATGGCCATTCCGCAGATCGGAGCGGACCTGTGCGGCGTGCTCACGGTGATCGTAGCGGGGCTGGGTTACGCGGCCAGCCGGCGCATTCCGCCGGCGCCTTCACCCGCGCCGGAGCTCAAGGTGAGCCACAACTTCATCGCCGAAACCTGGCGCAACCTGAAGCTCGCCGCGCGCAACAAGACTGTGTTCATGGCGCTACTGGGCATCTCGTGGTTCTGGTTCTTCGGCGCCCTGCTGCTGACCGAGTTCGCCCCTTATGTGCAGGGTGTGCTGGGCGGCGATGAGCTGATGGTTACCACCTTGCTGGGTACCTTCATCGTCGGCATCGCGACGGGCTCCTTCCTGTGCGAGCGCATGTCGGGCAAGCATGTGGAGCTGGGCCTGGTGCCGCTGGGCACGCTGTGCATCAGCCTGTTTGCCTTCGACCTGTGGCTGGCCAGCCCCACCGGTACGCCAGCAGCGCTCACCCTGGCGGGTTTCCTGGCCAAGCCCGCCAGCTGGCGCATCCTCCTCGACATGGTGATGATCGGCGTCGGTGGCGGCTTTTTCACCGTACCACTGTATGCATTGATGCAGAGCCGCTCGAATGTGGCCGAACGCTCGCGCATCATCGCCGCCAACAACATCCTGAATGCCGCTTTCATGGTGGCCTCGGCCGGCATCACGGCTGGGCTGCTCGCCGCCGGGCTCACGATCCCGCAATTGTTCCTGGTTTGCGCGCTGCTGAATCTGCTGGTTGCCGGCCTGATCTACCGCGCCGTGCCCGAGTTCTATCTGCGCTGCATCGCGTGGACGCTGACCCACAGCATCTACCGCGTAGCCCCCAGCGGCCTCGCCAATGTGCCGGCCAGCGGCCCGGCGCTCGCCGTGTGCAACCACGTGAGCTTCGCCGATGCGGTGATCCTGATGGGCGTGCTGCCGCGCCAGCCGCGCTTCGTGATCGATCACCAGATCAACCGCACACCCTTCGTGCGCTGGCTGTTCCGCGCCAGCCGCTGCATTCCGGTGGCCAGCGCGCAGGAGGACCGCGAATCGGTGCAGCGCGCCTATGAAGAAATTGCCCGCGCGCTGGACGCCGGCGAGCTGATCTTCATCTTCCCCGAAGGCACGATCACCCGCGACGGCGAGATCGGCCCCTTCAAGGGCGGCCTCAACAAGATCCTGCGCCGCAACCCGGTGCCAGTCGTTCCAATGGCCCTGCGCGGCCTGTGGGGAGGCTATTTCTCGCGCGCCTACGGCTGTGCCATGAGCAAGCTCTTCCCGCGCGGCCTGCGCAACCGGGTGGAGCTGGTCGTCGGCGAGGCACTGGCGCCGGAAGGGCTCAAGCCGGTCGAGCTGCGCGCACGCATCGCACAGCTGCGCGGCGAGTGGAGATGAACGCGCCCTTGCTGCTGGGCGTGGACTTCACCTCCGCGCCCAGCCGGCGCAAACCGATCACCGTGGCCAGCGGATGGCTGCGCGGAAATACCCTGGCGGTGGCGGACATCGAGCGCTGTGCGGACTGGGCCAGCTTCGAAGCGGTGCTGCAACGCCCCGGCCCCTGGGTTGGCGGTTTCGATTTTCCCTTTGGCCTGCCGCGCGAGCTCGTCGTGCAACTTGGTTGGCCACAGGACTGGGCCGGGCTGATCCGGCACATCTGCAGGCTCGGCAAACCGGCCTTCAAGGCCGCACTGGATGGCGTGCGCGAGCGTCGGCCGATGGGCAGCCGCTACCTGCACCGCGCCTGCGACGGGCCGGCGCGCTCACACAGCCCGATGAAGCTGGTCAATCCGCCGGTCGGCTTGATGTTCTTCGAGGGTGCGCCACGCCTGCTCGCCGCCGGCCTCAGCCTGCCTGCCCTGCACACGGGAGACCCACAGCGGATCGCGCTGGAAGCCTATCCGGCCCTGCTGACGCGCCGCTTTACGCAGGCCTCCTACAAGAGTGACGAGCGCGCCAGGCAAACGCCCGAGCGCCGCGCGGAACGGGAGAAAATCATCATGGGCCTGAACACAGGCGCAGCCGGGCTGACGCTGAAGCTGAGTCCGGCGCTCACCGGGCCGCTGCTTGATGACGCCAGCGGCGACAGCCTCGACGCCGTGCTGGCCCTGCTGCAGGCCGCCCGCGCCTGGCTGCTGCGCGACGAAGGTTTCGGGCTGCCGGCGGAAGTCGATCCGCTTGAAGGCTGGATCATCGGCTGTCCGGGCTAGGGCCTGTTCACATTTACCCCACCAGATCACGTTGGCCGGTTCAGGCGTGCCAACAAGGCGCACGAGGCAGCCAAGGGTGATCCCCTTGGCAACGAGTGCAACGCAGTGGGCGCGGCTGAACCGGCCAACCCACAGGGCTCATGTGATGCGGGCGCATCGCCGCGTTGGTACTCCTCACAAGGGGGCCACCCTTGTTTCGTCGCCCCGCCTTGGGCTGCATCCCGCAACACATGAGCGTGACTGGCGCGGTAATTGTGAACAGGCCCTAAACTGGCTCCTTTGCCCGCGAATTCTGCTTCATGCACGCCAGCGCTCCTGCCCGTCACTTCACCCGCGATGACATCCTGCGTGCCCTCGGCCCGGCCGGGATGGCCAAGGGTGAGGCTTATGTGCCAGCGGTCAGCCAGCTGCATGTCAGCGACTTCGAGGTCAGCGCGCTGGTACAAGGCACGGAGCGGCGACCCTACACGGTGCGCATCGTGTTCCACCCGGCCAAGCGCGGCATGCAGATCAATGCCTCCTGCACCTGCCCGGTGGGCAGCGCCTGCAAACATTGCGTTGCCACACTGCTGGCCGCCATCGAGCAACGCGGCGAGAAAAAGGCCCTGCCGGACCTGGCCGTGCTGGCCTGGTTGCGCAACTTTCGTGAAGAAGTGGAGGCCCCTGCCAAGCGCCAGGCCACGCGCAGTCGCGAACAGCTTTTCTATCTGCTCGAAGCCTCGCCGGACGAACGCCTGCTCTCGGTGCGCCTGTACAAGATCCGCCCGGCGCTGGATGGTGGCTTTCCGGAGCGACCGGCCGAGTGGAGCAATATCGAGCGCGCCCTGATCCAGCCGCCAGCTTTCGTTGACGACAATGACATCGCGATCCTGCGGGCGCTGTGGCTGACGCGCGATCGTGATGGCTATTACCTGCGCCTGCGCCTCGATGGTTGCAAGGTCGAAGAATTGCTGCCGCGCCTGCTGGCTACGGGTCGCTGCCATTTCAGCAGCCTACAGCACGGCGTCCTGCAGCCGGGCCCGGCACGCAGCGCACGGCTAGGCTGGCAGATGCGTGAAGACGGCTGCCTGCATCCGGCCATCGAAGGGCTCGCCGGCCTGCGCCTGCTGCCAACCGAACCACCCTGGTATCTGGATGAAAAGGGGCACTGTGCAGGCCCGCTGGAACTGGGCCTGCCACCGCGCCAGGCCAGCCGCCTGCTCGGCGCACCGCCCCTGCGCCCGGTGGATGCAGCCGTGGTGGCACGCGAGCTGGCCGAATTCGCGCCGGATTTGCCACGCCCGCAGGGCCGCGCCACGGCCTTGCGCGAAGTGCGCGTAGCGCCGCAGCCGCGCCTGCGCCTCTACAGCCGCATGGTCGACACCGCCAAGCGCTGGCGCCAGTACCCGCCGCTGTTCCGCGACTGGCTGGATTTCGCCCAGCCCGCTTTCGACTACGCCGGCATCGAGGTGGCGCTGGACGACACGCGCGAGTTCCGCGTGCTGGGCAGTGAAACCGTGCGCCTCGTGCGCGATACCGCCGCCGAGCAGCGCGAGCTGGAGTTGTTGGCGCGCCTCGGTTTCGAGGCGCTCCCGCGCGGCCTGTTCCAGTACTGGTCGCAGCCCACCGAAAAGAACCTCTTCGGTCTCGCCGCCGCAGAGGACTGGCAGCACTGGATGAGCCGGCTCGCACCGGCCTTGCGCGCCGCCGGCTGGGCACTCGAACTGACGGGCGATTTCCGCCATCACATCGTCGAGATCGACGACTTCTTCAGCGACATCGAGCCCGGCGAAAACGGCTGGCTGGAGGTGAGCCTGGGCTTCGAGCTGGAAGGACGGCGCGTCGAGCTGGCGCCGCTGCTGGCTGGGCTGCTGGAACATCCGGTCGTGACCCGTGCCGGCGGGCTGGACAAGCTCGCGGACGACGCCCGTCTGCAACTCACGCTGGATGAAGGTCAGCGCGTGAGCCTGCCGGTGGCGCGCATCCGCCCGGTGCTGCGGGCCTTCCTCGATCTCTTCGACGGTAGCGCCCGCCTGCGCCTCTCACCGCTGGACGCCGCCCGACTCAGCGAGATTCCACCGCCCCGCTCGCAGGACGGCCTGCGGGCCCTGCAGGTCGCCCGCCAGCGTCTGCACGAACTGGCCCGTCCCGCACCGGTGGCCCAGCCCCCCGGCATGGGCCTGCAGCTGCGCCCCTATCAGCTTGAGGGTCTGGCCTGGCTGCAGCAGCTGCGCGCGCTCGATCTGGCCGGCATCCTCGCCGACGACATGGGCCTCGGCAAGACCGCCCAGACCCTCGCCCACCTGCTCACCGAGAAGCAGGCCGGCCGTCTGGAACGCCCGGCGCTGGTGGTGCTGCCGACCTCGCTGGTCTTCAACTGGCAGCGCGAAGCTGCGCATATCGCGCCGGCCTTGCGCGTGCTGGCTCTGCACGGCCCGCAGCGCGATTTCGCGGCGATTGGCCAGCATGATGTGGTGCTCACCACCTATCCGCTGGTGTGGCGCGACGCCGAGCAGCTCAAGGCGCACAGCTACCACCTGCTGATTCTCGATGAGGCGCAGACCGTGAAGAACGCCGCCAGCAAGGCCGCCGCCACGGTGCGCGAGCTCGATGCGCGGCACCGCCTGTGCCTCACCGGCACGCCGATGGAGAACCACCTCGGCGAGCTGTGGAGCCAGTTCGATTTCCTCCTGCCGGGCTTTCTCGGTGACAACCGCGATTTCACCCGGCGTTGGCGCACGCCCATCGAAAAGAATGGCGACAGCCTGCGCCGCGAGCTGCTCTCACGCCGCGTAAAGCCCTTCATCCTGAGGCGTCGCAAGGAAGACGTGGCCAGCGAATTGCCACCCAAGAACATCGTGCTGCGCACGGTGGAACTGGCCGGCAGCCAGCGTGATCTCTACGAGACCGTGCGCGCGGCGATGGACGAGAAGGTGCGTGCGGTGGTCGCCGACAAGGGCTTCAAGCGCAGCCAGATCGTGATTCTCGATGCGCTGCTCAAGCTGCGTCAGGTGTGCTGCGATCCGCGCCTGCTTGATCTGGCTAGCGCCCAGCGGGTAAAGGAGCGCGCCAAGCTCGATCTGTTGATGGAAATGCTGCCCGAGCTGATCGAGGAAGGCCGCCGGGTGCTGCTGTTCTCGCAATTCACAAACATGCTCAGCCTGATCGAAGCCGAGCTGAAACAGGCTGCCATCGGCTATGTGAAGCTCACCGGCCAGACCCGCAAGCGTCAGGACGCGGTGGAAACTTTCCAGAGCGGCAAGGTGCCGCTTTTCCTGATCAGCCTGAAGGCCGGCGGGGTGGGCCTCAACCTCACTGCGGCGGACACCGTGATCCACTTCGACCCATGGTGGAACCCGGCGGCCGAGGATCAGGCCACAGACCGCGCGCACCGCATCGGCCAGAGCAAATCCGTCTTCGTCTACAAGCTGATCGCCGCCGGCAGCATCGAAGAGCGCATCGTCGCCCTGCAAGAGAAGAAATCCGCGCTGGCCGCTGCGGTGCTCAGTGGCGACGCAGAGGGCGAGCTGAAGTTTAGCGAAGCCGACATCGCCGAGCTCTTTGCACCCTTGCCGGAATGAATAAAGCCCGGCGCGAGGCCGGGCTTTGGATTTCGTAGGTGCGGCTTCAGCCGCACGCGGGACGTGGTGGCGGACTGAAGTCCGCCCTACAGCAGCCCCGCTACTTCAGCGCATCGCACGCAGGCGACGAATGCGTTCTTCGGTCGGCGGGTGAGTCGAAAACAAACCCGCCAAGCCACCGCCCGAGAGCGGGTTCATGATCATCATCTGCGCCGTGGCCGGATGCTCGTCCGCCACCGGCATCGGAATGCCGCGCGCGTAGTAGTCGATCTTCTGCAGCGCGTCGGCCAGCGCATCCGGATCGCCACAGAAAGCGGCACCGCCTGCATCGGCTTCGTATTCACGCGCCCGAGAAATTGCCATCTGGATCAGGCTGGCGGCCAACGGAGCAAGCAAGGCGACGGCGATGCTGGCAATCGGATTGGCCGGGCGGCCATTCTCGTCACGCCCGCCGAAGAACATCGCGAAATTGGCGAGCGCCGAGATCGCGCCGGCCATGGTGGCCGAGATCGTCGAGATCAGGATGTCGCGGTGTTTCACATGGGCCAGCTCGTGCGCCATCACGCCACGCAGTTCGCGCTCGGTGAGCATCTGCAGGATGCCGGTGGTGGCCGCCACGGCAGCGTTTTCCGGATTACGGCCGGTGGCGAAGGCGTTGGGCTGGTGCTCATCAATGATGTACACCTTGGGCATCGGCAACTGGGCGCGCTGAGCGAGCTGCCTGACCATGTTGTAGAGGTAGGGCGAGCTGGCCTCGTCGACTTCCTGCGCGTTGTACATGCGCAGCACCATCTTGTCCGAGAACCAGTAGGAGAACACGTTCATCGCGCCGCCGAAGAGTAGCGCCAGGATCATGCCCTGCTTGCCGCCAATCATCGCGCCGACCACGCCGAACAAGGCCACGATGCCCGCCATCAGGATCGAAGTCTTGAGCCAGTTGAACATTGTCTTAACCTGCCTTCCAGAAATAAACCGTGCTCATGCACGCGAAGCTTAGATGGGGGTCAGGAAAAAAGATTCAATCCTGGTTCAGGCGGGCAGATCGAAGCGGGCACCGGCTGTCAGCGCAAAACCGCGCAGAAAATCCCCGGCCGGCAGGCGTTTGCTGCCCGGCTTCTGCAGCACGGTCAGGCGCAAGGCGCCTTCGCTACAGGCCACCACAACACCGTTTGCATCTGCGCTCAGCACCGTGCCGGGTTCGCCAGAACCCGGCATTGCTTCACCTGCCCACAGCTTGAGCGGCGTGCCGGCGATGTTCGCCGCGCCACCGGGAAAGGGGTCGAATGCGCGCAGCTTGCGCGCCAGCACAGCGGCGGGCTGGCGGAAATCGAGCTGGCTCTCGGCCTTGTCGATCTTGTGGGCGTAGGTGACGCCGTCTTCAGGCTGGACCGTTGCCGGCAAGGGACCATTTTCGAGCGCCCGCAGCGCCGCGACGATCATCTCGCCGCCCAGTGCGGCGAGGGTGTCGTGCAGGCGAGCGGTGGTGTCGTCCGGCAGGATAGGCACGGCGCGCTTGAGCAGCATGGGGCCAGTATCCAGCCCGGCTTCCATCTGCATGATGGTGATGCCTGTCTCGGCGTCGCCGGCTTCGATAGCGCGGTGAATTGGCGCCGCTCCGCGCCAACGTGGCAGCAGTGAGCCGTGGATGTTCAGACAACCGAGGCGCGGCAGATCCAGCACCACCTGCGGCAGGATCAGGCCGTAGGCGGCCACCACCAGTACATCCGCGCCACAGGCAGCGAGCGCGGCTTGCTGCTCGGAGGTGCGCAGCTTTTCGGGCTGGTCGAGCGGAATGCCGTGTTTCAGCGCGACAGATTTGACCGCCGAGGGTTGCAGCTGCATGCCGCGCCCGGCCGGGCGATCCGGCTGGGTCAGCACCAGCGGCACTTCAAAACCTGCGGCAAGGATGGCGCGCAAGGCGACGGCGGCAAATTCCGGGGTTCCGGCGAAGGCGATTTTCATTTTCTGGGTTGCGAAGACTGAGGATTGAGGACCGGGCAAACATGCACCGACAGTGTCGGTAGGAAGTGCTCACCGAGCGCCCAGCACGCGTATGGCTCAGTCCTGTGCATCAAGCCGTAATGCGTGCCTTCTTGGCAAGTTTGGTCTTGATGCGGTTCTGCTTGAGAGGCGAGAGATATTCGACGAAAACCTTGCCTTCGAGGTGATCCATCTCGTGCTGCACACATACGGCGAGCAAGCCATCGGCCTCGAACTCGATCCGCTCGCCCTTCTCGTTCAGGGCACGTACCGTCACATGCTCGGACCGAGTCACCGTGTCATAGATGCCTGGCACCGACAAACAACCTTCTTCGCAGGTCTGCTCGCCATCGCGCGCAATGATTTCCGGGTTGATCAGGGCCAGCAGGCCACTTCTGTCTTCAGAGACATCAATGACGATGACGCGTTCATGCACATCAACCTGGGTGGCGGCCAGGCCAATGCCCGGTGCCTCGTACATGGTCTCAGCCATGTCACGCACCAGCTTGCGGATACGCTCGTCCACAACAGCCACCGGTTTGGCCTTGGTATGCAGTTTGGGATCGGGATAGCGGAGGATGGGCAGCAGCGCCATTTGTCTGAAAAACCCTTGCTGGATGAGTGAGCTACATGCAGAATCTAACGCAAAACTTGAATATCTGCAGCGTCTGGTCAAGTAATGAATAGGCCGGCTGCAAAGCAGCCTGCACGCCTAACAAGGCGAGGAGTTTAGCGTTTCCGGAACGACTCCGCGCCGCGACCAACCATTTACGGGGTTCGCAATGCTCAGAAAATCGCTTCTCGCACTGATCGTGGCCATGGCCACCGCTTACGCCGGTGCCGCCGACAATTCGCCGATCGCCGATAGTGCGCCAGACAGCTATACGGTCAAACAGGGTGACACCCTGTGGGGTATCTCCGGCATGTTCCTCAAGCAGCCTTGGCGCTGGCCGGAAGTCTGGAAGATGAACCAGGAGCAGATCCGCAATCCGCACCTGATCTATCCGGGTCAGGTGGTGGTGCTGGATCGTGCCAACGGCACTCTCTCGATCGGCAAGTCAGTCGATGGTCAGGTGACCGGGGGGGACCGCCTGTCACCTCAGGTGTATTCCAAAGACGCTCTTTCCCCGATCGCCAGCATCCCGCTGGAAGCCATCCGTGCCTTCCTCGTCGAACCGCTGGTCGACGAGTATGGTGACAATCCCGCGCTGCCAACCATCGTCGCCAACCAGGAAAGCCGTGTGATTGTCGGCGCACGTGGTGACACCACTTACGCCCGCAACCTCACGCCCGGCATCGACGCATGGGACATTTATCGCCGCGCCCAGCCGATCAAGGATCCGTACTCGGGTGCCGTGCTGGGCCATGAAGCCAAACTGGTTGCCAAGGCCCGCGTGGTGCAGCCCGAAGCCAACGGCAAGGTCGCCGAACTGGCACTGACCGACTCGGTCAGTGAAGTGATTGCTGGCAATCGCCTGGAGCCCTCATCCAAGACGAGCTTGATGGCAGCACCGCCGCACCCGCCAGCAGCCTCTCTGCAGACTTCCGTAGCCTCCATTTACGATGGCGTAAGCGACGCAGGCCGTGGTTCGGTCATCGCTATCGCCGCCGGCCGTGATCAAGGCATGGAACCTGGCCATCTGGTTGCACTGACGCGGGTGAACGGCACGGTCACCTATCTGGAAAGCCTGCGCAGCTCGCAGAAGGTCAATCTGCCGGACTCCCGCATCGGCCTGGCCTATGTGTTCCGCACCTTCAATCGGCTTTCCTACGCCCTGGTAATGGACGCCACCGGCCCGGTCAAGGTCGGCGACAAGGTCAGCGCGCCTTGACGCATTGAGCGCCAGCGACCTGCGCTACTGGCTGCGCCTGTGCCTGATTCCGGGCATCGGCCCGGAACGGCAGCGAGAGCTGCTGGCTACCTTCGGACT
The DNA here is from genome assembly GCF_030548425.1 of Uliginosibacterium sp. 31-12. Classification (NCBI taxonomy): domain Bacteria; kingdom Pseudomonadati; phylum Pseudomonadota; class Betaproteobacteria; order Rhodocyclales; family Zoogloeaceae; genus Uliginosibacterium; species Uliginosibacterium sp. 31-12. The sequence continues at coordinate 18,010 of NZ_JAUOOA010000004.1, forward strand.
GCCCGAGCGGATCTTTGCCGCCGGGCAGTTTTCTTTGGCGCAGGTGATCGGTGAGAAGCTTGCCACCGCCCTCCGTACCCACGACAACAGCGCCCTGGTCGAAACCGCACTGGTCTGGGCTAATGAGCCTGGCAATGCCATCCTGACTCTTGGCGACGCCACCTATCCCCAGGCGCTGCTGCAGATCGCCGACCCTCCCAGCCTTCTCTACGCCAAGGGACGCGTCGAATTGCTGCAGCAGCCAGCCATCGCCATGGTTGGCGCACGTGCTGCCACACCGCAGGGTGAAGCCAATGCTGAGGCCTTCGCGGAAGCCTTTGCGGCCGCCAACCTTACCGTGATTAGCGGCCTTGCGCTGGGGGTCGATGCGGCAGCCCATCGCGGCGCGCTGAAAGCCGCCGGCAGCACCATCGCGGTGATCGGCACCGGAGCCGACCGGATCTACCCGGCACGCAATGCCGCGCTTGCCCGGCGCATTGCCGAGAATGGCCTGGTGATTTCGGAATTCCCGCTCGGCACGCCACCGACACCCTACAACTTCCCTCGCCGCAACCGCATCATTTCTGGCCTCGCGCGCGGTGTGCTGGTGGTGGAAGCGGCGGTGGATTCCGGTTCGCTGATCACCGCCCGCACGGCGATCGAACAGGGGCGTGATGTGTTTGCGATTCCCGGCTCGATCCATTCACCGCAGGCGCGTGGCTGCCATCGCCTGATCAAGCAGGGCGCCAAGCTGGTCGAAAGCGCCCAGGATGTGCTCGAAGAGCTCGACTGGGCCCACAACGCCCACATCGCCCCGGTGGTATCCCAGGCAAGCGCTGACGCGAAGGAGCTCGGCTTGCTCGGTCAGATGGGCTTTGATCCGGTCGATCCGGACACACTAGGCACTCGGGCGGGCTTGACGCCGGATGCGCTCTTCGCCATCCTGACCACACTGGAACTCGACGGACGCATTGCGCGCTTGGCCGGGGGCCGGTTCCAAAGAATCACCTAGTGCCGCGCCGTTTGGCGGCACACAAGCAGGAGCTGCCATGATCGACATTCTGGTTTATCTGTTCGAGACTTATGGCTACGCGGATGCCTGCCCGGAAGAGCCGGAGCAACTGACCCGCAAACTCACTGCCGTCGGTTTTGAAGAAGGCGACATCGCCGAAGCGGTCGAATGGCTCAGCGGCCTGCGCCTAGTCGCCAGTCAGGCGGCCCCCAAACCGGCCAGCGGTTCGATGCGCATCTTCACCGAAGCGGAAAGCGCCCGCCTGGACGTTGCCAGCCGCGGCTTCATGAGCTTCCTTGAAAGTGCCGGCGTGCTCGATATGCGCAGGCGCGAAATGGCCATTGAACGAGCCATGGCGCTGCCTGAGGCAGAGATCGGCCTGTCCCAGTTCAAGGTCATCGTGCTGATGGTGCTGTGGCAGGAGCGTGCCAGTGTCGACGCCCTGATTCTCGATGAGCTGCTCACCGACGAAGTCGAAACCGTCGAGGATGAGTGGCAAACCACGGTAGCCGTGCACTGAAAGCCAAGAGCCGGCTTTCAGCGGGAAAACTTGCGCCGCCGGGCGCAGCACTTCTATCATCCAGAGCAGTTTCAACAACCGCGGCTTTACAGCCGCGTTTTTTTGCCTGTCCAGGCCACCATGACCAAACAACTCATCATCGCCGAAAAACCCTCTGTTGCTCAGGATATTGCCCGGGCGCTGGGCGGCTTTACCCGCCAGGGCGACTATTTCGAGAGCGATGACTACGTATTGTCCTCAGCCGTCGGCCACCTGCTTGAGCTGGCTGTGCCGGAGGAATTCGAGGTCAAGCGCGGTAAGTGGAGCTTCACCCACCTGCCGATGATCCCGCCACACTTCGCACTGAACCCGATCGAGAAGAGTGCTGAACGCCTGCGCCTCCTGACCAAGCTGATCAAGCGCAAGGACGTGAGCGGCCTGATCAACGCCTGTGACGCGGGGCGCGAAGGTGAGCTGATCTTTACTTATGTAGCCCAGCACGCCGGCACCGCGAAGCCGGTACAGCGCCTGTGGCTGCAAAGCATGACCGCACAGGCTATTCGCGACGGCTTCCAGCGTCTGCGCACGGCCAACGAGATGAGTGGCTTGCGCGAAGCGGCAATGTGCCGCGCCGAGAGTGACTGGCTGATCGGCATCAATGGCACCCGCGCCATGACCGCCTTCAACTCCAAGAGCGGCGGCTTCCATCTGACCACCGTGGGCCGGGTACAGACGCCGACGCTGGCCATCGTAGTCGAACGCGAAGAACGCATCCGCGCCTTCAAGTCGCGCGATTACTGGGAAGTCGAAGCCACGTTCGGCGTCTCCGCTGGCGAATATGCCGGCCGCTGGTTCGACGAAAACTTCAAGAAGCCGGAGGATGACGAGCACGCCAGCGCGCCGCGCATCTGGGACAAGGCCAAGGCCGACGCCATCCGCACCAAATGCGCCGGCAAGCCGGGCAAGGTTGAGGAGGAGTCCAAGCCTTCGACTCAGCTCTCGCCTCTACTCTTCGACCTGACCTCCTTGCAGCGCGAGGCCAACGGCCGTTTCGGCTTCTCAGCCCGCACCACCCTGCAGCTGGCCCAGGCCCTGTACGAAAAGCACAAGGTGCTGACCTATCCGCGGACCGATTCGCGCGCCCTGCCTGAAGACTACGTGGCGACCGTGCCAGGCATTCTCGGTGCGCTGCCGGACGAGTACATCGGTTTTGCCACCCAAATCATCAAGCGTGGCTGGGTCAAGCCGAACAAGCGCATATTCAACAATGCCAAGATCTCGGACCACTTTGCCATCGTGCCGACCGGTACCGCGCCGAAGAGCCTGAGCGAAGCCGAGTACAAGATCTACGACCTGGTCACCAAGCGTTTCCTCGCCGTATTCTTCCCGGCCGCTGAATACCAGATCACCACCCGCATCACCCGCGTCGAGAACGAGGCCTTCAAGACCGAGGGCAAGGTTCTCGTGAACGCTGGCTGGCTGGCCATCTATGGCAAGGAAGCCGCGATCGAGGGCGAAGAGGCAACCGGCTCGCTGGTGCCGGTACAGGCTGGCGAAGGCTCGACAACCGAAGAAATTCACGTCAAGGCCAGCGTCACCAAGCCGCCCGCACGCTACAACGAAGCCACCCTGCTCTCCGCCATGGAAGGCGCAGGCAAACTGGTCGACGATGAAGAGTTGCGCGCTGCGATGGGCGGCCGTGGCCTCGGTACGCCGGCCACCCGCGCCCAGATCATCGAGAACCTGATCGCCGAAACCTACATGCTGCGTGAAGGCCGCGAGCTGATCCCGACCGCCAAGGCCTTCTCCCTGATCACCCTGCTCAAGGGTCTGGGGATCACCGAGCTGTCTTCCGCCGAGCTGACCGGCGAGTGGGAATACAAGCTGGCGCAGATGGAGAAGGGCCTGCTCACGCGTGCCGAATTCATGGGCCACATCGAGGCCATGACGCGCGAGATCGTGGAACGCGCCAAGACCTACGATTCAGACACCATCCCCGGCGACTTCGGCATTCTCGAAGCCCCTTGCCCCAAATGCGGCGGCCTGATCCGCGAGAACTACAAGAAATTCCAGTGCTCAGATTGCGACTACTCGCTGTGGAAGATCGTCGCCGGTCGCCAGTTCGAACCGCACGAGATCGAAACCTTGCTCACCACCGGCCGCGTCGGCCCGCTGCTGGGCTTCCGCAACAAGATGGGGCGTGCCTTCAACGCCGAAATTCGCCTCAATGACGACAAACTGCCCGAGTTCGACTTCGGTCAGCCACGTGACGGTGAAGCCGCCGAAGCGCCGGACTTCTCGGCCCAGACCAGCCTCGGCAGCTGCCCCAAGTGTGCCAGTGGCGTGTATGAACACGGCACCACCTATGTCTGCGAGAAGGCTGTTGGCCCCGAAAAGAGCTGCGACTTCCGCTCCGGCAAGGTGATCCTGCAGCAGCCGATCGAAATCGAGCAGATGCAGAAACTGCTCACCACCGGCAAGACGGATCTGCTGCGCCTGTTCGTGTCTTCACGCACGCATCGCAAGTTCTCGGCCATGCTGGTGTGGGATGCCAAGGCCGGCAAGGTCGGCTTCGAGTTCGAGCCACGTGCCCCCAAGGCTCCCAAGGCGGGTGCAGCCAAGGCCGTCGCGGTGACCGAGGGCGAAGAGGCGACGGCAGCGGCCCCCGCAGCCAAGGCCAAGGTCGCCAAGAAACCGGCAACGACCAAGACAACCCGCACCCGCAAGGCTGCCAGCTGAACCGGCGCCTGCAGCGTCCGGCCCAAGGCCTGCGCAAGCAGGCCTTTTTCATTCCGGCACGGAACTCCTGCCACGAGGCACACTCACACCAGCTTCAACTCTCCCGAACGATCCATGTCCAGCCCGCTGTATCGCAACATCCTGCCCCTGCTGTGCCTGCTGGCCAGCACCGGAGCCCTCGCCCAGGCCCCTGAAGAAACCGAGTCGCCCCCCCCCGCGCCACCACCACCACCCCTGCCATCGCAAGTAAAGGATCCGCTCTTCAACAACCTTGCCCGGGCGCCGGAAATCGATGCGCCTTCGGACAAGTGGAACGGCTCCTTCGGCCTCGGCATCACACTGCAGCAAGGCTCCACGAACTCCAGCCAGGGTTCGATGACCCTCGATGCGGTGCGGACAACCGCCAACCGCCGCCTGCTCGCCAACGTGATCGCAGTACGCGGCACCGAGAACGGTGAACGCGATACCGACAACATCAACGCTGATTTCCGCAGCGAACGCAGCTTCGGTCAGGACATGTTCGGCTACCTGGCGCTAGGTGCCGAACGCGATGGCGTGCAGGAGCTCCAGTCGCGCGGCAGCGCGGGCGGTGGCCTAGGCTCGCATCTCTTTGCCTCGGACACCCTGAGCTTCAACGCCTACACCGGTATTGCCTACAGTGAAGAGCGTTATCGTGGCGAGGAGGCCTCGCGTGGCATCGAAGGCCTGCTCGGCTCCGAGCTGCGCTACGACATTTCCGAGCACTCGCGCTTCACCCATCGCCTGGTGGTGTATCCGGACTCGGTCAGCGGCGGCACCCGTTTCGCCATGCAGGGTGCCCTGTCGACACGGATCAATTCGACACTGGGCCTGCAGGTCGCGATGCTGCAGAAATACCGCGAGAAGGTACGCGGCGACGCAACCAATCTCGACACTATCGTGTTCACAGGGATCACCGCCGGCTTCTAAACGGCATCGCCGCCGCCAGGCCAGCCCCTATACTCGGGCAGATCCATTCCCGGACCCCGCCATGAAACGTTGCTTCAACCTGCAGGCCGGCACCATCCAGCAAGCCGAGGGCGATCCGGCCGCAGCGCCGATCCGTGTCTACGCCGCGCCGGATCGCGCCGAGCGCGAGGAGTTGCGCAGCACGCTCGGGCTCGATGATTACGATCTCGACGCCGCACTGGACCCGGAAGAGATCCCGCGTGTCGAGTTCGGTGCGCAAGGCGCCGCCAACATCATCTGGAAGCGCCCCAAGAACGTTTCGATCGGCGCCCAGTTGCGCTTCGATGTGGCCTCGGTGGGCATCTTCGTGCGCCCCGATGCGGTGGTGCTGGTCACCGCCGAAGGCGAGCCGGACTTCTCGGAGCGCGAATTCCGCGGCATCCACAGCCTCAGCGATTTCCTGCTCAAGCTGCTGCTGCACACGGTGCACCACTATCTGGGCCACCTGAAAGTCATCAAGCAGATCAACGCCGAGCTGGGCAGCAAGATCAGCGTGTCGATGGAGAACCGCTACTACCTGCAGATGCTGGCCCTCTCCGAGAGCCTGATCTACTACGTGGACGGCATCGAAGCCAATGCGGCAGTGCTCGCCAAGCTGCGCAGCGCCACCCATCGCCTTGAGCTGAATCCCGTGCAGACCGAGATGCTGCACGACACGGTGCTGGATATGCAGCAGTGCGCGCGCCAGGCCGCGATCTACTCGAGCGTGCTCTCGGGCCTGATGGATGCGCGCGGCGCGATCATCAACAACAACGTCAACACCCTGCTGAAGAACCTGACCCTGATCAGCGTGATCTTCCTGCCGCTGAATCTGGTCGCCAGCATTGGCGGCATGTCCGAGTTCAGCGTGTGGACCGCCGGTCTGGACTGGCGCCTGTCCTACGGTCTGCTGGTGATCGGCATGGCGCTGGCCGGCTGGCTGGGTCTGCGCCTCATTGTGCAGCTCGCCAGCGGACACGGCCTCGGCTGGAACTGGCTGCCCTGGCCACGCCGGTTGCGTCGATAGTCAGGCCTTGTGCTGCTGCCCCCAGCGCCGCGCCAGCACGCTCACCATCACCAACTGCAACAGGTGGAAGATCATGATCGGCGCGATGATCAGGCCCAGCGCCGGGTTGCCGGCAAACATGATGCCGGCCATCGGCACCCCGGCCGCAAGCGATTTCTTGGAGCCGCAGAACTGGGCTGCGATACGGTCCTCACGCGAAAAACCGAGCCGGTCGCACAACAGCGCCAGAAGGCCCATTACGCCCCAGAACAGGACAACCGCGATGGCTGCGATCGCCAGCAGGGTCAGGATGCCTTGCTGCGCCCACACGCCTTCGTGCACCGAATCGGCAAAGGAGTTGGCCACGATGGCGACGATGGTGGCGCGGTCCAGCCAGCGCGTCACCGGCGCAGCCCGCTCCAGCTGGCGCAGCAGCAGGGGTCGCAGCAACTGGCCGAGCACGATGGGCACAACTACCATCAGCACGATCTTGCCGATTACCGGCCCGAGCGGCAGGCCGGCGCCCTGGGTCTTCAGATAGGCATTCACCCAAAGCGGCGTGATGAACACCCCGATCAGGCTGGACAGGCTGGCATTGAAGATCGCGCCAGGCACGTTGCCATGGGCGATGGAAGTCATCGTGACCGAAGACGACACGGTGGAGGGTAGGGCGCACAGGTAGAACAGGCCCAGTGCCAGCGGCGCGGCAAACAACTTGCCGAGCATGGCATCCAGCAGCAGCCCCAACAGCGGAAAGAGGATGAAGGTAGCGCCCTGCACCACGCAGTGCAGGCGCCAGTTGAGCAAGCCTGCGCGCATCCGCGCTGGCGACAGGCCCAAACCGTAGAGCAGGAAAACGACGGCCACCCCCCAGCTGGCATACCAGTCCAGATGGAGCAGACCGCCGCTGCGGCCAAGCTCCGGCCACACAGCGGCAAACAATGCAGAAGCCAGCAGGGCAAGGATGAAGCCATCCAGGCCAAAACGTCGAAGCAACGCGAACATCGGGCAACGGGTGATTCAGGGAAACCCCGAGTTTAACGCGCCTAGCCGCCCTCTCAGAAACCCGCCTGAGCGCCGGCCCAGCCAGCGGGCCGGCGCTCACATGCTCAGAATTTGCGCGGATCGAAGCTGTCGTATTTAGCCAGCCCGAGCGCGGTGGCGATCTTTTCCCAGGAGGTGTACTTCAGATTGGTCTGGTGAGTCACATCGCTCAGATTGTCCAGGTCGTCGTTATAGCCGTCCTGGCTGATGAACACGCCATAGGGATAGCCCGGCAGCTGCAACGCAATCACGTCCGCGCCATCACACTCCTGCACCCCATCGAGCTGCCCGGCCGCGCCCTTGCTGATGCGGAAGCCGCCCTTGAAGACCGGCGTCTTGCTGCCGTCGAGCGTAAGTACCACGAAGCTGTCGTCATACGGCGCATCAGCCAGGGTAGCTCCGGTGCCATGCGCGCCGCCCTGGCTGGAGGCGATCAGATAGCCGCCACCGTCCGGGCCGTAGTAGATGCTGAGGCCTTCCAGATCGCGCGAGATGCGACTCTCCGGGTTGAAGAAGCTGTGTTTGACGCTGGTGGTCCCGTCCACATAGCTCGCCACGCCGCTGCCTCGGGTCTCGTAGAAAGGCGCCGTGCTATCGAGTTTCTCGCCGGTCTTCAGATTGATGCGCCAGATGCCCACGTCTTCCTGGCCGGCGTAGAGGATGCCGTTGCGCTGATCCACCACCATGCCTTCAAACTGCGGACTCCAATCGCGCGAGGCATCAGTGTCGCTCGCTTCCAGCAGGCTCTGGCCCTTGTAGGTATAGGGGAAGCGCCAGTCACGTCCGCTCACGGCTGCCACGTTGACCGTACCGCCCACCTCGGCCACCAGCTCGAACTGCTGCACCCGCGCCTGCTTGCGCTGATTCACCAGCACATAGTGCTTGCCACTCGCGCTGTCGCTCCAGTGGGTCAGTCCATACACCGTGTTCTGCTTGGAAACCTTGATCGACACATCCTTGCTGCTGTCCGCCTCGCTGCCAGTCGCTGGCACCAGCGGGAACAGGCGCAAAGGCGTGGCCGAAGTGATGTCGGTAAGCGGAGCGGCGCTGTCGCCATCAATCTTCCAGACCCGGATCAGATCCTGGCCACGATCGCTGGCCACCGCGAGATCGACCGTCGTGCCGTCGGCCAGCTTGAAGCCATAGACCACGTCGACATTGTTGAAGCGGCTCTTGCCGGCCGTGTCATGCACCAGGATGCTGGCAGCGATGCTCTGCACCGCCCGGCCTTGCAGGTCATAAACCCTCAGGCCGCCATCCTTGACTGCGGCCACCACCAGGCTCTTGCTGCGATCCGTGGCATGTACCCAGATAGCAGGATCATCGACATCACCGCTCGCGGCAGCCATGTTTTCGGTTTCCAGATCAAAGCTCAGCGCGGCCACGCTGTAACTGGAAGCCGACGAAGCCCCCACACTGCTCGCCGCACTGGCGCTTGAGGCACTGCTGCTGACGCTGGCCGCGGAAGAAGCAAGGCTGCTGGTAGCGCTGGAAGAAGAGGAGGGCGTGGCTGACTCGCTGGAGCCGGCACCACCGCAAGCGGTCAGCAGACTGGCGAGCAGCAGGCAGGATCCTGCCGCAAGGGAATATTTCATGAACTTCGGGCCTCGTAGAAAGGCCCGCAGTCTGCTGCCGGCGGATTACCGCAGGATGACAAACGGATTACACGACAGGCTGTGGCTCCAGCTCGACGGTGATGTGCACCAGCTCTTCATGGATCGCCAGCTGGGCGCGGAAGTACTCCGCACTCACCGGCTCACTCGCCGTCAGGCTCAGGATCACCGCATAGCTGCCCTTGCCCACTCGCCACACATGCAGATCGCGGATCGTGGCCGGCACCGGGCTGGCAGCGATCACCTCGCGAATTTCCTCCACCACCGGCGCATCCATCTCGGCGTCGAGCAGCACGCGGCCGGTCTGGGTCAGCAGGCCGATGGCCCATTTGCCGACCAGCAGCGCGCCGGCAATGCCCATCAGCGGATCGAGCCAGTCCGCACCCCACAACTTGCCGGCGAACAGGGCGATGATGGCGGCGACCGAGGTGGCCGCATCGGCCAGCACATGCAGATAGGCCGCACGCAGGTTCAGGTCGTGGTGATGATGGTCGTGCGTGTGATCATGGTGATGTTCGTGCTCATGATCGTGCCCGTGCCCATGCGAATCGTGCAGCAGCCAGGCGCAGACCAGATTCACGCCCAGCCCGATGGCCGCGATCAGCATGGCCTCGTCATAGCGGATCGGCAGCGGGGAAAACAGGCGCTGCGCTGACTCCCATACCATCAGCAGCGCCACGCCGACCAGGCACAGGGCGCTGGTGTAGCCGCCCAACACCTCGAATTTCCAGGCGCCGAAAGAAAAACGCGCATCCGCCGCATAGCGCCGCGCCAGCGCATACGCCAGCAGCGACAGCCCCAGGGCCAGCGCATGCGAGCTCATGTGCCAGCCGTCGGCCAGCAGCGCCATCGAGTTGAAATACCAGCCGCCGGCGATCTCGGCCACCATCATCACGGCGGTGAGGATTACCGCCCAGCGCGTCTTGCGCTCGGCGAGCGGATTGCCGGCGTCGAACTGGCCAGCTTGCAGGCAGTGATGAGCGGAAGGGCGCGATTGCATGATTGTTTGTGCTCGGTGTATATACTCCCCCCCAGTATAAACCCGAGACCTGCCATGGCCCATACCATCCGTGATCGCAAACCCCTGCTGACCCGCGTACGCCGTATCCAGGGCCAGTTGCGCTCGCTGGAAACCACGCTCAATGCAGGTGGCGACTGTGCGGCCGTACTGCAGCAGATCGCGGCTGTGCGCGGTGCGGTAGCCGGGCTGATGAACCAAGTGCTGGAAGGCCACATCCGCGAGCATCTGGGGGATCCGGAAGCCACGCCCGAAGAGCGCACGCAGGATGTCGAGCAGGTCGTTGCCGCCCTGCGCTCGTATCTCCGCTAAGCCCGGCCTGGCGCTGGCCGCCTTGCCACCGGGCAGCACGGCGTGCTTGACTTCGAGTGCACTCAAACTTCGAGAATGCCACCATGGATACGCAACTCAGCATTCAGCAGCTCGCCGCGAGCACCGGTCTGAGCCCCCACACCCTGCGCTACTACGAGCGGATCGGCCTGATCCAGAACGTAGCGCGGGATGCCGGCGGGCGGCGGCGCTATACGGCAGCGGATCTGGACTGGCTGCGCTTCCTGATGCGCCTGCGTCAAACTGGCATGTCCATCACCGAAATGCTGCGCTACGCCGGATTACGACGAGAAGGCAGCAGCACGCAGGCCGAACGCTGCGCGATGATAGAAGCCCAGCTTGCTCACGTCCGCGAGGAAATCGCCCGCCTGCAGGCTCTGGCGGGTTTTCTGGCCGACAAGGTGGACGGGTATCACGACGCCCTGCGCATCTCCATGAATGCAGCAAACACGGAGATCAAACATGCTGAATCACGAAGAAACCCGCTTCCAGAACGGCCTCGCAAAACTCGCCGAAGTTGATGGTCAGGCCGGCGAGAAGGTGATCGCCGCACTTCAGGACATCGCGCCGGATTTCGCCCGCCTGCTGGTGTCCTTTGCCTTTGGCGACATCTACAGCCGCCCCGGCCTCGATCTGAAATCTCGCGAGATAGGTGTAGTCGCTGCCCTGACGGCGCTCGGCAATGCAAAACCGCAACTCAAGGTGCATATCCACGCGGCACTCAATGTCGGCTGCAGCCGCGAGCAGATCATTGAGACCATCATGATGATGAGCGTCTACGCCGGCTTTCCGGCTGCGTTGAATAGCCTGTTCGCCGCCCAGGAAGTGTTTGCGGAAACGGAGCACGAAGCGCATTGCCGGCCAGCGCCTCCGCCGGCCCCCTGCAGCATGCCTGCCTGAAGCCCTCGCCGGCCAAGCACGGGGGCAGCAACCGGAACCAGCAGGCTCAATCGCCGCATGCTGTCAGACACAGATTGCGCTGCGGTCCGGCCGGAACCGGCCCGCACGGACAATCACCCGGCCTTGGCCAGCGCCTGCTCGAAGTCGGCAATGAGATCGTCGGCATCCTCGATACCGACCGAGATGCGCACAGTGCCGTCAGCAATCCCCATCTCGGCACGGCGCATCGGCCCCATCTCGGCGTAGATGGTGTGCGCCACCGGAATCACCAGCGTGCGGTTGTCGCCCAGATTGCTGGCCAGCACGGCCAGCTCCAGCGCATCGAGGAACTTGAAGCAATCCACTTCCGGCTTCAGCTCGATGGCCATCAGGCCACCGAAGTTGCGGAACAGTTCGCGGGCGCGCGCGTGCTGCGGATGACTCGCCAGGCTCGGATGGAAAACCCTGGCAATCGCCGGTTGCGCGGCAAACCAGGCGGCGAGCCGGGCAGCGTTGTCAGCCGCACGCTGCTGGCGCAGAGGCAGGGTTTCGGCGCCGATGGCGATGTGGTGCGCGGCTTCAGGCGCCAGCGTGGCGCCCATGTCACGCAGGCCCTTCTTTTTGATCTGGGTGAGGCCCCAGTTGCTGGCCGCGCCGGTCTTGTAGCCTTCGATCAGGTTGGGGAAGCGGCTCCAGTCGAACAGGCCGGTCTCGGTCACCGAACCGCCCAAAGCGTTGCCATGGCCGCAGATGTATTTCGACAGTGAATTGATCACCAGATGCGCGCCCACTGCCTTGGGGCGGAAGTTCCATGGCGAAGTCATGGTGTTGTCGACCACGTAGAGCAGGCCGCGCGCCGTACAGAGCTGGCCGATGGCGGCCAGATCGGCGATCTGGGTACAGGGGTTGGCAATGGTTTCAACAAAGACTGCGCGGGTGTTCGGCTGCAGTGCGGCCTCAACATTCTGCGCATCGGTGGCATCGACGAAAGTGACCTCGATGCCAAAGTTCTTGAAGGTATTGAAGACACTGTTGGTGTTGCCGAACAGGAATGCGCTCGACACCAGATGATCTCCTGCCTTCAGCAGCGCCAGGAAGGTGGCGCTGATGGCCGCCATGCCGGTGGCGAAGCAACAGGTAGCGAGCCCGTCTTCCATCAGGCTGAGTTTCTTCTCAAGCGCCACCACGGTCGGGTTGATCTGGCGACCGTAAGTGAAGCCGGCCTGCTTGCCCTGGAACACGGCGGCAATATCGGCGGCGCTGGCATGCTCGAAAGTGATCGAGTTGTGCACCGGCTTGTGCAGTGAGCCATGCTCGATACCGCCGGCGCGATCACTGTGGAGGATGGCGGTGGTGAAACCCTTGGCCTTCATCTGGAAACCTCGTTCAACATGGCGAAACAACCGCCATTGTCCGTCAAGGCAGGGCTTCTATGCACGGAACCGATGCATCTATACGCCAGTTTCGACGCGATTGCGTCCGCCGGCCTTGCCGCGATACAGCGCTTCGTCGGCCCGGTTGATGGCGGCATGCCAGTTTTCCTGTGGGTCCAGAAGGCTCACACCGAGGGTCAGGGTGACCGGAATCGCCTGGCCCTCAAAGCTGATCACACACGCCTCAACGGCTGCACGCAGGCGCTCGGCAATCGCGGCAGCCCCTGCTCCCGTCGCATCCGGCAGCAGGATCAGGAACTCCTCGCCGCCCCAGCGAGCCACGCAGTCGTACTCGCGTACGGTCGCCTGGAGCAGCTTGGCCACCGTTTGCAGCACATGGTCCCCCGCTGCGTGACCGTGGCTGTCATTGATGCGCTTGAAATGATCGATATCGCACAGGATCAGTGACAGCGGCTGGTGGGTGCGCTGGCTGCGGGCAATCTCGCGTTCGGCGAGTTCGGTGATGGCGCGGCGGTTGACAAGGCCGGTGAGTGGATCGCTGCTGGCGATCCGGTGCAGCGCCTGCTCCGCTTCATGCACGGACAAGGCATGAGCATGGGCAATCCAGGCCAGGATGGCGCAGAAACCGATGATGTTGAAGTGGCGAAGGACGGCGGTGAGCGTGGGCGTCAGCGCGTAGAGCGGGGTCTCGGTCGCCAGCCAGGTGTCGCAGAGCAGGAAGAAAGCAACGATCACCGCGCCCTGGAAGAGCTTGTGCGAGAGCGGCCGGCTCAGGCTGGAAAAACTCGGCAGCAGGGTGCCGATCAGGTAAAGCTGAAAGCCAGCCCCAGGGCCCAGCAACATTACCGCCAGCAGGGCCTGAGCAAAGATCACCTGCCATACCAACAGCCGCAGCCTGCTCGGCGGAATACCAGACCTGCTAGTCGCCCTGAATACCCATGCATGATAAAGACTTCCCCCCAAATAGGCGGCAGCGAGTGGCCAGATCTGCAGGATCGCGAACAGCAAGGCAAAGCCGACATTCAAGACGATGCTGACCGGCCCCAGGCGCAAGCCGATGCGACGCTGCTCCTCATGCAGGGTCTGCAACAGGCGGTCTTCATCGAGATCGGAGGCTGGCGGGCGGGCGGGCATGAAAACTTCCTTGAGGGCAGATCCCTCTTTCTAGCAGCTTCCGCTCGCCTCTCTACGCAGGACTTCACCGATGGTCAGCTTGCCGTCAGGCACCGTATGCCGGGCTGGGCATAGCGATCAGGTATGCTGCGGGGCTCCGCGCGGCCTGCCGATGCCGGCGGCCCCCTTGTCGAGGACCCGAACATGACAAAACTTTCCTTCTTCCCGTTGCTGCTGGCCGCCCTGTGCACGCTGGCCGGCTGCGCCACCGAATCCTCCCGCAGCCTGGCCGTAGCCAAGGTCGAAACCGCCAACCAGCCCTATGCCGGCGCACGCAGCCCGCTGTCGGTCGGCAAGTTCGACAATCGTTCGAGCTATCTGCGCGGCGTATTCTCCGACAACGTCGACCGCCTCGGCGGCCAAGCCAAGACCATCCTGATCACCCATCTGCAGCAGACTGGCCGCTTCGTCGTGCTGGACCGCGACAACATGCAGGAAATCGCCCAGGAAGCCGGTCTCAACAAGCAGGCGCAGAACCTCAAGGGGGCCAATTACGTGGTGACGGGCGACGTCAGCGAGTTCGGCCGCAAGGAAGTCGGCGATATGCAGCTCTTCGGCATCCTGGGCCGTGGCCGCGAGCAGGTGGCCTATGCCAAGGTGAATCTGAACGTGGTCAACGTGCTGACTTCCGAAGTGGTCTATTCGGTGCAGGGCGCCGGCGAGTACAGCCTGTCCAACCGCGAGGTGGTCGGCTTCGGCGGCACCGCCAGCTACGACTCGACCCTCAACGGCAAGGTGCTGGATCTGGCCATCCGCGAAGCGGTGAACAATCTCGTGCGCGGCGTCGAGAGCGGCGCCTGGCGCCCCGTCCAGTAAAGGCACCAGCTTCCGATGCGGATCAAGACCACACTCGGCGGCCTGCTACTGGCCGCCCTGCTGGCGGGTGGCTGCGCCACCCGCACGCCCACGCTCTACTACTGGGGTGACTATCAGCCGCAGCTGTATGCCTATCTGAAGAACGAGGGCAGCAGCCACCCCGAGCAGATCCTCGCCCTGCAGAAAATCATCGAAGAGGCCAAGGCTGCCAACAAATCCGTGCCGCCCGGCTTCTACGCCCATCTGGGGCTACTGCAGATCAACGAGGGCAAGCCGGAACTGGCGCGTCAGGCCTTCGAAACCGAGAAGACCCTGTTCCCGGAATCGGCCGCTTACATGGATTTCCTGCTCCGCAAACTGGCCGGAGGCAAAGCATGATCCGCATCCTGAAGCTCGTTCCGCTGCTGGCCTTGGCCGCGCTCGCCACCGGTTGCGCCACCTCGCCGCAAGCCTATGACTACGCAGCCTTCCGGCGCGCCCAGCCGCGCTCCATTCTGGTTCTGCCGCCGGTGAACAAGTCACCGGACATCAAGGCCAGCAACAGCGTGATGTCCTACGTCAGCTACCCGCTGGCCGAGTCCGGTTACTACGTCTATCCGGTCACCGTGGTGGATGAAACCTTCCGCCAGAACGGCCTGACCCAGCCCGACGAAATCCACGCCGTGGCGCCCGCCAAGCTGCACGAGATCTTTGGCGCGGATACCGTGATGTACATCGAGATCACCGACTACGGCACGCGCTACCAGATCTTCTCCAGCGACACGCGGGTCACCTGCAGCGGCCGTCTGGTGGATCTGCGCAGCGGCGACACGCTGTGGATCGGCTCAGCCACGGCCTCCACCAACGAGGATCAGGGCAACTCCGGGAATGGCGTGATCGGCATGCTGGTCAAGGCGGCGGTCGACCAGATCGTCAACACCCTCAGCGATCAGGGCCACCGCGTGGCCGGGGTCACCAGCCAGCGCCTGCTGGCCGCGCGCCCCAACGGCATCCTGTACGGCCCGCGCTCCCCGCGCTACGCACTCGACGCAGCGCCGAAGTAAGCTGATCCGCCGCCGGCCACCTCAGACGGTGGCCGGCGCATAGCCGCACAGGAAGACCTGCACCGCACGTGCCACCATCGGCGCAATGCTGGCCGGCTCGATCTCATCCTGTACGCCCAGCAGCAGGCGCTCCAGACTCTCAGCCTTGAGCAGGCCGAGGAAATGGTGGGCAGCAATCATCTTGTCTTCGCTGCGTAGCTTGCCCAGCGCCATCGCCTGCTGCATGAAGTCGGCCAGCATCTGCAAACCTTCGAGCGGGCCACGCTCGTAGAACAGACGTCCCACATTGCTCTTGCCGGCCTCCGCAAACAGATTGCGGTGCGCACAAACCATATCCGGCTGGCTGATCCGGCCCAGGAAGCGTTCACCGAAAACCTGCAGCGTGTTGCCCAGATCCGCAGCAGGATCGAGCAGGGCGAAGATTTCGCGCATGTGCGCCTCGGCAAACTGGCGCACCACGGCCACGAACAGCTCCTCCTTGGAGCTGAAGTAGCTGTACAGCGTGGCCTTTGAGCCGCCTACCCGCGTCGCGATTTCGGACATCGAGGCGGCCTCGAAGCCGAACTCCCGGAAGACCTCGCTGGCGACTTCCACGATGTTCTGGCGACGTGCTTCGCACTTGATCCGCATGGCTGAAACCTTTTTTTAAACTCACCCGTACAGTTTTGCTTGACAAGGCGCCGCTGTCAATTAAAACTGTACCGTACAGTACAGTTAATAAGGAAGCCGTCGTGCCCTCCCTCCCCAATACCCCTGCTGCAGCGCGGGTTTCACCCTCCCTCACCGTCCTGGCGCTGACCAGCCTGCTGGCCCTCGCAGCCTGTGCCCAGATTCCGCAAACCGGCCCGCTCAGCGCACTCAAGCCTGCCGCAGACTGGTCCGCCGAGCAGAGCCTCGCCGCCCCCGCCCAACGCTGGCCGCAGGATCGCTGGTGGAATGACTATGCTGATGCCCAGCTTGATCGCCTGATCGAAGAAGCCCTGGCCGGCGCCCCCAGCCTGCGCGCCGCTGCTGCCCGCCTGCAGCGCGCCGAAGCCGGTGTGCAGACCCGTCAGGCCAGCGGCGGGCCGCAGCTCACGGCCAATGCCTCGGCTTCCGAAGCCAAACAGAGTTACAACTACCTCACGCCCAAGAGCATGTCGCCGCAGGGCTGGAACGACTACGGCCGGATCAGCCTGGATTTCAGCTGGGAGCTGGATTTCTGGGGCAAGAACCGCAGCGCCGTGGCTGCCGCCACCTCCGAGCGCGAAGCCGCTGCCGCCGATGCCGCCCAGGCCGCGCTGCTGCTGTCGAGCTCAATTGCCAGTGGCTACGCCGAGCTGGCCCGCCTGCACGCCGCCCGCGACACCGCCGCCGCCGCGCTGGAAGTGCGCAGCAAGACCGCCCAGCTGTTCCAGGAACGCTATACCAACGGCCTCGAAACGCTCGGCAGCGTGCGTGGCGCCGAAGCCCGCCAGGCCTCGGCCGAAGGCGATCTGCTGGCCGCCGACGAGAGCATCGCCCTGCAGCGCAATTACCTCGCCGAGCTGCTTGGCGCCGGCCCGGACCGTGGCCTCGCCATCGCCCGCCCGACGATCCGCCTCGACCACGCGCCGGGCCTGCCCGGCCAGCTCGCGCTGGAATTGCTGGGCCGCCGCCCGGACGTGATCGCCGCCCGCCTGCGCGCCGAAGCCGCTGCCAAGCGCATCGATTCGGCCAAGGCCGAGTTCTACCCGAACGTGAATCTCTCCGCCTTCATCGGCGTGCAATCCCTGGGGCTGGACCAGCTCTTCAAGTCTGGTTCGGATATCGGTTCGGTCGGCCCGGCAATCTCCCTGCCGATCTTCGACAGCGGCCGCCTGCAGGCGCAGTACAAGAGCCGCCGCGCCGACTACGAGGAATCCGTGGCGAACTACGACAGCACCGTGACCCAGGCGCTGCGTGAAGTGGCCGATGCGGCGGTGAGCCAGCGTGCCTTGGCACCGCGTCTGGAGCGTGGCGAAGCGGCGTTCGGCGCTGCGAAACAGGCATGGCAGATCGCCCGCAACCGCTATGACGGCGGCCTCTCGAACTACCTCGACGTGCTCAGCGCCGAAGACGCGATGCTCAGCAGCCTGCGCGGCCTGACCGATCTGCAGTCCCGCGCCTTCAGCCTCGACGTGGCCCTGGTGCGTGCCCTCGGCGGCGGCTACCAGCACAACTGAACCCGACCCTCTCCCCCGACCCGAATTCAAGGAAAACCATCATGTCCCAGACCTCCACCGCCAAGATCCACGCCGTCAGCGAAGAAGACCTCGCCATCGATGCCCGCAACGGCCAGCGCCGCAAGACCCTGTTCACCGCACTCGGCGGCGTCGTAGCACTGGCTGTTGTCGGCTACAGCCTCTACTACGGTCTCTACGCCTCACACTTCGTCACCACCGACAACGCCTATGCCGCCGCCGAGATTGCCCAGGTCACCCCCGCCGTCGGCGGCACCGTGCGCGAAGTGAAGGTCAGCGATACCCAGGCCGTGAAGGCCGGCGATGTGCTGATCGTGATCGACGACACCGATGCGCGTCTGGCGCTGGCCCAGGCCGAAGCCGAATATGGCCGCGCAGTGCGCAAGGTGCGCGGCTACCAGGCCACCGATAGCGGCCTCTCGGCCCAGATCGCCGCACGGGCAGCCGACGAACAGCGCGCCGCCGCCCAACTCGCTTCGGCCGAGTCCGATTTCGAACGCGCCGGTATCGATCTGCGTCGCCGCGAAGCCCTGGCCGGCTCCGGCTCGGTCTCCGGCGAAGAGCTGAGCCGCGCCCGCAACAGCTTCGATGCGGCCCAGGCTGCACTGGCTGCGGCCAAGGCCGGCGCCGCCCAGGCCCGCGCCAACCGCGCCGCCGCCGTCGGCTCGCGTGAAGCGAACTCAGTGCTGATCGACGACAGCACGCTCGAGACCAACCCCGAAGTGGCGCTCGCTCGCGCCCGCCGCGATCAGGCCCTGGTCGACCTGCAGCGCACCGTAGTGCGCGCGCCGGTGGATGGCGTGGTGGCTCGCCGCGCGGTGCAGGTGGGCCAGCGCGTGCAGGCCGGTGCCAGCCTGCTCTCGGTGGTGCCGGTGGCGCGCATGCACGTCGATGCGAACTACAAGGAAGTCCAGCTGCAGGACGTGCGCGTAGGCCAGAAGGTTGAGCTGCGCGCCGACATCTATGGCGACAAGGTGACTTACCACGGCACGGTGGCCGGCTTCTCCGGCGGCACCGGCGCTGCCTTCGCCGCCATCCCGGCGCAGAACGCCAGCGGCAACTGGATCAAGGTGGTGCAGCGCCTGCCGGTGCGCATCGAGCTCGACCCGACCGATCTGGCCGCCCACCCCTTGCAGGTCGGCCTCTCCATGCACGCCACCATCGACACCCGCAGCAGCACCAACTGAGCACCGCCCCATGAATCAGGCTCTTCTCCCCAACGGCGAGCAGCCCCTGCGCGGGGGCATGCTGATTGTCGGCGCACTGGTGCTGGCACTGGCGAACTTCATCGCCGTGCTGGACATGACCATCGCCAACGTGTCGGTCGCCACGATCGCCGGCAGTCTCGGCGTCACCAGCAGCCAAGGCACCTGGGTGATCACCTCCTACGCGGTGGCCGAGGCCATCACCGTACCGCTCACCGGCTGGCTGGCCGGGCGCTTCGGCGCGGTACGCGTGTTCGTGACCTCCATGGCCCTGTTCGGCCTCGCATCCCTGTTGTGCGGCTTCTCGAACTCGCTGGGCATGCTGGTGGGCGCGCGCGTGCTACAGGGGCTGGCCGGTGGCCCGCTCATGCCGCTGTCGCAAACCCTGCTGCTGCGCATCTTCCCGAAGGACAAGGCCGCGGCAGCCACAGCGATCTGGGCCATGACCACCCTGGTCGCCCCGATTCTCGGCCCCATCGTGGGCGGGGTGATCTGCGACCAGAGCCACTGGTCCTGGATCTTCTACATCAACGTGCCGATCGCCCTGATATGCGCCTGGTTCGGTTGGGGTCTGCTCAAGCGCTACGAGACTGGTCTGGAAAAGGCACCGATCGACAAAATTGGCCTCGCCCTGCTGATCATCTGGGTTGGCGCCCTGCAGATCATGCTCGACGAAGGCAAGAATCTGGACTGGTTTTCCTCGCCACTCATCGTAGGTCTCGCCATCGTAGCCGTGATCGGCTTCGCGGCCTTCCTGATCTGGGAGCTCAACGAGCGCCACCCGATCGTGGACCTGCGGGTGTTCCGCCATCGCGGCTATTCCTTCGGCGTGCTCACGCTGGTGCTGGCCTTCGGCGCCTTCTTCGGCGCCAATGTGCTGACCCCGCTGTGGCTGCAGCAGCACATGGGTTACACCGCCACCTGGTCAGGCATGGCCACGGCCTGGAGCGGCGTGCTGGCGGTGCTGTGCGCGCCCTTCGCAGCGATGCTCTCGAGCAAGATCGACTCGCGTCCGCTGGTCTTCTTCGGCGTCTCCTGGCTCGGCGCGGTCACCCTGTGGCGCGCCTTCGGCACCACCGACATGACCTACTGGCAGGTCGCCCTGCCGCTGCTGGTGATGGGCATCGGCATGCCCTTCTTCTTCGTGCCGCTCACTGGCCAGATCCTGGGCAGCGTGGAAGAACGCGAGACCGCCTCGGCCGCCGGCCTGATGAACTTCCTGCGGACGCTCGCCGGGGCCTTTGCCACCTCGCTGACCACCGCCAGCTGGGAAGACCGCATCCAGTTCAACCGCGCCGACATGGTGGCCACGCTCGATCCGGTGAATCAGGCCGGCGTCGCCAGCCAGCTCGATCCACTCGGCTCAGCCGCCCATGCCTTGCAAGACCCGGGCACCCTCGGCTCGCTTGAACGCCTGGTCGAAGGCCAGAGCGTGATGCTCGCCACCAACCAACTGTTCATGCTGATCGCCGTGATCCTGTTCGTGGCGGCCTGCAGCATCTGGCTAGCCCCGCGCGCCACGCGCGCCGTGGATCCCTCGGCCTCGCACTGATGAATTGATGAATCTGAACTACGGAGGACAGCTCATGCATCCCGATAACGCACCCCGCTCCCTCGCCAGCCTGCCAGGCTGGCGCCTGCCGGTTTTCAGCCTGTCGCACCTGGCAGCCATGCTGCTGGGCTTGCTGGTTGTCGCTTACGTGGCTGGCTGGATGGTCGGTCAGGAACAGGAGCGCGATCTGCAGCGCGCCCGCCAACTCGCTTGCCAGGCCGACCAGCACTGCCTGCGCCCCTGACAGACAAGTCTCAGAAGCTGTTCACGATCTTACTGCGAGGCCGTGATCAGGGCTCATGCGCTGCTCGGAATCCTCATTGATCAACATAAACTCCGGTTCCTGTGCGTATCGATGCCCTGCTGACGGCCTCTCGCTACAGATCGTGCAGCGTCTCAGGCGCGCACCCGGATCGAGCGCGGTCGCGGCCTGCGGCTGAGCCTGGCGCCCTTGTTGTGATCGTCGCAGGTCAGCACGAATTCGCCGTGGATGCCGTCGGCCAAAACGAATTCGCGCAGCAGCCCGGCCGGAAAGCTCATGGTCTGGCCGTTGGCCAGATTCACCACCACCTGCAATACCTCGCCACGGTAATAGGCGAGGTATTGGGTGGGGCTGATGTCGAGGCGGAATTCGAAGCGCTTCATGGGTGGAATTTTGCCATCACATGAAAAAGCCCGCATCGCTGCGGGCTTTGGAGGTGTCCAACTCAGGCCGTCTTGACCGGGATCTTGCCGATCTTTGCCTGCCATTCCTTCGGCCCGGTTTCATGTACCGAAATGCCGGTGGAATCCACCGCCACAGTCACCGGCATGTCCTGAACGGTGAATTCGTAGATGGCTTCCATGCCCAGATCCTCGAAGGCCAGTACGCGCGCGGCCTTGATCGCCTTGGAGACGAGGTAGGCGGCGCCGCCCACAGCCATCAGGTACACCGACTGGTGCTTCTTGATGGCTTCGATGGCGACCGGGCCGCGCTCGGACTTGCCGATCATGCCCAAGAGACCCGTCTGTGCCAGCACCTGCTCGGTGAACTTGTCCATGCGCGTGGCGGTGGTGGGGCCGGCCGGGCCGACGACTTCGTCGCGCACCGGGTCGACCGGGCCGACGTAGTAGATGAACTTGCCAGCCAGATCGACCGGCAGCTTTTCACCCTTGTTGAGCATGTCGGTCATGCGCTTGTGCGCGGCGTCGCGGCCGGTGAGCATCTTGCCGTTGAGCAGCAGCACGTCGCCCGGCTTCCATGAGGCGACTTCTTCGCGGGTCACGGTGTCCAGATTCACGCGCTTGCCCTTGGAGGCGTCGTAGGTGAGGCTGGGCCAATCGTCCAGCGAAGGCGGGTCCAGATAGACCGGGCCGCTGCCATCCAGCTCGAAGTGGGCGTGGCGGGTAGCCGCGCAGTTCGGAATCAGGGCGACGGGCAGGTTGGCAGCGTGGGTCGGGTAGTCGAGGATCTTCACGTCGAGCACGGTGGTCAGGCCGCCGAGGCCTTGTGCGCCGATGCCCAGCGCGTTCACCTTTTCGTACAGCTCAATGCGCAGCTCTTCGGCGCGGGTCTTGGGGCCGCGCTCGATCAGGTCGAGGATGTCGATCGGCTCCATCAGCGCTTCCTTGGCCAGCAGCATGGCCTTCTCGGCGGTGCCGCCGATGCCGATGCCGAGCATGCCGGGCGGGCACCAGCCAGCGCCCATGGTCGGCACGGTTTTCAGCACCCAGTCGACGATGGAGTCCGAGGGATTCAGCATGGCGAACTTGCTCTTGGCTTCCGAGCCACCGCCCTTGGCGGCGACGATCACGTCCACCTTGTCACCCGGCACGATGCTCATGTTGATCACTGCCGGGGTGTTGTCCTTGGTGTTAGCGCGCTTGCCGGCCGGGTCAGCCAGCACCGAGGCGCGCAGCTTGTTGTCCGGATGGTTGTAGGCGCGGCGCACGCCTTCGTTCACCGCATCTTCCAGCGAACCGGTGAAACCTTCCCATTGCACGTTCATGCCGACCTTGAGGAAGACGGTGACGATGCCGGTGTCCTGACAGATCGGGCGGTGCCCTTCGGCACTCATGCGCGAGTTGATCAGGATCTGCGCCATCGCATCCTTGGCGGCCGGGCTGGCCTCCATCTCGTAGGCACGGGCGAGGCCCTTGATGTAATCCACCGGATGGTAGTAGCTGATGTATTGCAGGGCGGCGGCGACGCTGTCAATCAGGTCGGCTTGCTTGATGGTGGCCATATAAGTTCTCTCTTTGTTTTCGGCTAGGGCTGACATGGCTGGGGCCGTAGGTGCGGCCTCAACCGGACATGGCGGGCTGAAGCCCGCCCTACGAATCAATGTTCGAGGTCTTTGCTCAACAGCAGGGTGCTGTTCATGATCCTGTCGGTATAGGCCATGACCAGAGCCGAGAGAACGAAAGTCAGGTGGATGCCGATCTGGAACATCACACCATGCTCGAGCCGAGTCAGCGCAAAGGGATCGGTGGCCTGGGCCATCTTGCTGCCGACTTCGATGAAGGTCTTGAGCAGATGGATTGAGGAGATGCCGATCAGCGCCGTGGCCAGCTTGATCTTGAGCACGCCGGCATTCACATGCGAGAGCCATTCCGGTTGGTCCGGGTGATCATCCAGATCAAGACGCGAGACGAAGGTCTGATAGCCGCCTACGATCACCATCAACAACAGGTTGGCCACCATCACCACATCGATCAGGCCCAGCACAATCAGCATGATGTCCACTTCGGTGAAGCTCACCGCGTGAGTCACCAGATGGATCAGCTCCTGCAGGAACTTGAACACGTACACGCCCTGAGCGAAGACCAGGCCGAGGTAGAGCGGAGCTTGCAGCCAGCGGCTGCCGAAGAGGAAAGCTTCGAGGTGGTGCGATGCGTCTTTTTTCATGATCTCTCTTGCAGTAGCAGGGGCAGCAGCCGGGGAACAGCTGTCTGGAGCCCATTTGGGGCCGGGTCTGCGCCCGGTCAAGCGCAAAGTATAGCAGCGGCCCCGGAGCCGTCTGGCGGGCTAGAATCCTGCCGCTATCTGGAGGAAACCATGCTGCTCGACCCCAACAATCTGCGCGACCATATCCGCACCGTGCCCGACTGGCCTCAGCCGGGCGTGCAATTCCGTGACATCACCCCGCTGCTGCAGGACCCGGCGGCGCTCCGCGTGCTGGTGCAGCATTTCGTGCTGCGCTACATGCACCAGAAGATCGACGTGGTGGCCGGACTGGACGCGCGCGGCTTCATCATCGGCTCCATCGTGGCCTATGAGCTGAACGTGGGCTTCGTGCCGATCCGCAAGAAGGGCAAGCTGCCCTACACCACGATCGCCGAGGAATACGAACTCGAATACGGCAGCGCCACCGTCGAGATGCATGCCGACGCCTGCAAAGCCGGCGACCGCGTACTGCTGATCGACGACCTGATCGCCACCGGCGGCACCATGATGGCCGGCAAGAAGCTGCTCGAGCGCCTCGGCGCCACGGTGGTGGAGGGTGCGGCGATTGTTGACCTGCCCGAGCTGGGCGGCTCGCAGCTTTTGCGTGACTCAGGCCTGCAGCTGTTCACGCTGGTCGATTTCGCGGGGCATTGAAATGAAGCCTGCCGAACACCCTAACGCCCGCCGCATCCAGCAACTTCTGGATGAGGCAGGTGTTTCCACCACGGTGGTCGAATTCGAGCAACCGACGCGGACCTCGGCCGAGGCCGCGGAAGCGGTGGGCTGCAGCGTGGCCGAGATCGCTAAATCCATCGTTTTCCGCGGCAAGCAGAGCGATCAGGCAGTGGTGGTGATCGCCAGCGGCGAGAACCGGGTGTGCGAGAAAAAGGTGGCTGCCCTGGTGGGCGAAACCCTGGGCCGGGCGGACGCCGATTTCGTGCGTACCGCCACCGGCTATGTGATCGGGGGTGTCGCCCCGCTGGGCCACGCCCAGCCGGTACGGCTGGTGATGGATGCCGATCTGCTGCGCTTCGAGCGCCTGTGGGCGGCAGCCGGCACGCCCTTCTCGGTCTTCCCGCTGAGCCCGGCCCAGCTTGCTAGCCTGACCGGTGCAGCCTGGTCCGACGTGCGCAAGGACTGAGCATGGTCCACCGAATCAGTCAGGGCGAACACCTGTTTCATGCGCAGCGTGGCGGAATGCCGCATCGCCCTCGGGTACAGGCTTAACAAAGTGGCGCGCCTGTCGTACAAAAGGTCTGTTTCTGCAACGCACACCGCCGGGCCACCCGCATGTTCTCCCTCGCCGAACTGACCGAGATCCTCGGCGCCTTGCCCGACCCAGTCTTCATCCTGACTCGCAGCGGCCGCTACGTGGCGGTACTGGGTGGCTCGGACGCCCGCTACTACCACGACGGCAGCGGCCTGGTCGGGCAACGCATCAGCGATGTACTGGTGGCGGAGAAGGCCGACTGGTTCCTCGCTGAGATCGCCAAAGCACTGCAGGCCGGCACGCTGCATGTGGTGGAATACGGGCTGGCCGGCAGTGACGTGAAGGGGCTAAATAGCGACGGGCCGCAGCAACGCATCTGGTTCGAGGGACGCGTGCAGGCCCTGGCCTTCCGTGTCGACGGCGAAGAGGCTGTGGTGTGGGTAGCCAGCAATATCACCGAGCGCCATGAGCTGGAGCAGCGGCTGCGCGCGCAGAGCGAAACCGATGCCCTGACCGGGCTGTGGAACCGCCGCCACTTCGAGAAGCGGGCACCGCTGGAACACGAGCGGGCACAACGCCACGCCTATCCGGTCGCCATCCTGATTTTTGATATCGATCACTTCAAATCGATCAACGACAGCTGCGGGCATGAAATCGGCGATCAGGTGCTCAAGCAGGTCGCCCAGACCGTAAAAGCCTGCATCCGCGAATCCGATCTGGTTACCCGCTGGGGTGGCGATGAATTCACCGTGCTGATGCCCTATGCCGACGCCGGACATGCAGCGACGGCAGCCGAGAAGATTCGCCAGGCAATTGCCAGCCTGGCTTTCAGTGGCGGCCTGAAGGTCAGCGTCAGCATCGGCGTTGCGGAATGGGCCACGCCTCATGAGAGCATCGGACGCGCGCTGTCGCGGGCCGATGAGGCGCTCTACGGCGCCAAGTCGGAAGGGCGTAACCGCGTCGTGCTGGCCGCCCCCCCGCGTGATGCGCAGGATCACGCGATGACGGTACGCCATGCCCGCCTGCTGTGGCGACGCCACTTCGAATCGGGCCATAGCCAGATCGATGCCCAGCACCGCAGCCTGTTCGAGTGCGTCGAGAGGGTGCAAGAGACGGCCGCCAAACTGGAACCAGGCAATCTGGCGAGCGTATGCGCAGCCATCGATCGACTCATCGACGACCTGGACAGCCACTTCCGCTATGAGGAAGAGGTGCTGGGAGAGGCCGACTGGCCGGGGCTCATCGCCCACCGCCTGGAACACACGCGCCTGCTCAGCAAGGCGGCCAGGCTGCGCGCCGAGCTAACGCAAGCGCAGTCCGCCGCCGCTGCGGCAGAGTTGATCGACTTCCTGATCGTCGACATGGTGGCCAACCACATACTGCGCGCCGATCGCGCGTTCCACGCCCTCTTCAGGCCCGCCAGCGAAACCCGCCAGGACTAGCGCTGTACGGACAACGTGACCAGAAAGGGGAAGTCCCGGTCGGCCGACTGCCTGATGCGGGTATCCGGCCCGAGATCACGGGTCAGCGCGGCCTTCAGCGCCTCGATGTCCACGGCCTCGCAGCGCAGATCGGCCATGATTTCACCTTCGTTTTCATAGACCGGGAAATCACTGCAGCCCACCGGTTTGAGCGGGGTGGTATAGACCGTGCAGCCGCAGGCCGCATCGAAGGCCGGGCAGGGTTTGCTGTGCGCGTAGTAGAGACCGTTGGCCGGGCGGATCTCGATCGGGCCCCGACCTGTGGCGAGGCGTTTGTCGAAAGCCTTGCGTGATTCTTCGAGCTGCCAGAGGCCCTTGACCTGTGCCCATTCCAGCTCCAGCACCAGCTTGTCGAGCTTGCAACAGGGCGCTGCACACGTCGGGCAATGCGGGATGACGGCTTCGCGCTGGTAGCCTGCGGCGGCAACAGCAAGTTCCTGAGGCGGAGTGCGGCGGAGTTTCTGCTTGTTCATCGTCAGACCCAGTCCCGCACCGGCAGGAAATCGGTATACAGCCTGGCCTCGGCGCTGCCCGGCTCCGGTTGCCAGTCATAACGCCACTTCACCTCGGGCGGCAGCGACATCAGGATGGATTCGGTACGCCCGCCCGACTGCAGGCCGAAAAGGGTGCCGCGGTCGAAGACCAGGTTGAACTCCACATAGCGGCCGCGCCGGTAGGCTTGGAAATCACGCTCGCGCTCGCCGTAAGGCGTGTCACGACGGCGCTCGATGATCGGCAGATACGCCTTGAGAAAAGCGTCGCCGACCGAGCGGGTCAGCGCGAAGCTGTTGGCGAAGCCCAGCTCGTTGAAATCATCGAAGAACAGGCCGCCCACGCCGCGCGCTTCGTTGCGGTGCTTGAGGTGGAAGTACTTGTCGCACCAGTCCTTGAAACGCGGATGCAGCGCCGGCCCAAAAAAAGCCACCGCCTGTTTGCAGGTGGCATGGAAGTGGCGGGCATCGTCCTCGAAGCCATAGTAGGGCGTGAGATCCATGCCACCGCCAAACCACCACGTCGGCTCGGCCGCTTCATCCTGCGGCCGGGCAATGAAGAAGCGCACGTTCATGTGCACCGTGGGGCACCAGGGATTTCGCGGATGCAGCACCAGCGATACGCCCATCGCCTCGAAGCCGCTGCCGGCGAGTTCCGGACGGTTGGCCGAGGCAGAGGGCGGCAGCTTGCTGCCGAAGACATGCGAGAAATTCACCCCGCCGCGTTCGAAGAAGTTGCCGCCTTCGATGACCCGGGTGATGCCTTCACCGCCTTCCGGGCGCTGCCAGGCATCGGTGCGGAAGGGCTGGCCATCGAAATCTTCGAGGGTGGCGACGATGCCATCCTGCAGGCCCTGCAGGTAGTCGCGTACGGCGAGGGAATCAGGCTTCATGGTCGGGGTGTTTGTGAAATCCGCTGGAATGGGTGTGATATCTGCCGCGCTGCCACCTCTGCGGGGGCGCATTCGTTATGCTGCAGCAATCCGCCCGGTCAGAGGCGGTTTCATCATTGTCCGGAGACCGCACCATCATGTCCATTCAGCGTTTCGCCAGAGCGCCACTGGCCGCCAGCCTGCTGCTCGCCTCTTCCGCCGTTTTTGCCTTGCCGGCCTTTCCGGGCGCAGAGGGCTTCGGGGCCGATACCGTGGCCGGACGCGGCGGGCGGGTGATCGCCGTCACCAACCTGAATGACGCCGGCCCCGGCAGCCTGCGCGCGGCGGTGGAAACCGAAGGGCCGCGCACGGTGGTGTTCCGGGTGGCCGGCACGATTCATCTCCAGTCGCCGCTGGCGATCCGCCACCCCAATATCACGCTTGCCGGCCAGACCTCGCCTGGCGGCGGCGTGACGGTGGCCGGCTACACCACGCGCATCTATGCCAGCGATGTGGTGCTGCGCTACATGCGCTTCCGCCTCGGCAACCTGACAAAGACCGAAGACGATGCCCTGGGCGTGATGCACGGCGCACGCCGGGTGGTGATCGACCATGTGAGCGCCGGCTGGTCCACCGACGAATCGCTGTCCACCGAAGGGGATGTGGCTGATATCACGATCCAGTGGAGCCTGATTGCCGAGAGCCTCAACAAGAGCGTGCATGCCAAGGGCGCGCACGGTTACGGCTCGCTGCTGCGCGTGAATGGCGGCGTATCGCTGCATCACAACGTGTACGCCCACCATCGCGGGCGCAACCCACGCTTTGGTGACAACTACTTCAAGAACACGGCACCCGGCAGCATCGATTTTCGCAACAACGTGATCTACGGCTGGGGCGACTACGCCTCCGGCACCAATGATGGCTGGATCAACATCAATTACGTAAACAACTACATCAAGCCGGCGAAATACTCGGTGCTGATCGAGCCACTGGTAATGACCGACAAGGCCACGCCGGGCAAGATCCAGCTCTTTGTGGCCGGCAATTTCATGCAGGGCAATCCGGCCGCTTCACGGGACAACTCCAGGCTGCTTGGCGCGGGCGCGCCGCCCGACAAGGTCAAGCCCGCGCCGGACAAATACACCGTGGCTGTGCAGGCTTTCGCCGCCCCGGCGGTGACCACCTGGCCGGCCCTGGACGCCTTCATTCGGGTGCTCAGTGACGTCGGGGCCAGCTACCCCTGGCGCGATTCGGTGGATCTACGCGTGATCGAGCAGGTCTCCGAAGGCAGCGGCCGCATCATCGACTCGCAGGAAGAAGTTGGCAGCTGGCCCGCTGTGCCGCAGGGCACGCCGCCGCTCGACACGGATGGAGATGGCATCCCCGATGACTGGGAAATCGCCCGGCGCCTAGATCCGAAGAACCCGGCCGATGGCGCAAAGCTGGCCCGCAACGGCTACTCCAATCTGGAAAACTGGCTCAATTCGCTGGTCAGCTCACCAGTGGCCAAGCCAGCCCGCTGAGGCAAGCCAAGCGCATGAAAAAGCCGCCTTGCGAGGCGGCTTTCTTGTGTGGGCAAGCGCTGCTTACCAGCTAAAGAGCACCCACTGCGGAATCATCTGGGCGCGATCCAGATCATTCACACGCTGGAATGCACCGCCCCGCTCGCGGGATACGAGGTAATAGGCGGGGCCCACACGCGGGGTCACCTTGATCATGTAGAGCTGACCATGGAGGCGGTATTCCTCATAGCGATCACCGCCACGATTGCGGATCGTGATCTCCGGCTCAGGATCGTTGGCACCAGCGGGCGGCGGCGGAATTTCAGCAATCGGCTCCAGTTTCTGAGCCAGGCTCAGGGTGCTGGCCAAGGAGAGGGTAAGGGCAAGAATCAGGGGAATGGTTTTTTTCATGATGGGCTCCCGGAAGCGCCAGGGCGGCTTCCACGGTTCAATGATAGCCCGCCCCTGCGCGCAGCGCCGTCTCGGCCGCCTGCTCGAAGAGCGCGCCGGCAGGCAAGGCCTGTGCCCGAGCCTCGGCCTGCTGTAGCCAGCGCTGCGGAATGACCAGGCAACGCGTGGCATCCAGCGTGCACGCCAGATACATCCTCGGGCTGCCCTCGCAGGCGCAGATCCGGAGCCGCAGGCTGCCGGCCTCGCCCGGCAGGCACAGGTCCAGCCAGTGGTCTGCCGCCAGCTGGGCAATCCACTCGGGCGGCGGGCTGTCGGTTTCCGGCGCCAGACGCACCCATTGCAGACCCGGCTGCTGACTGGCGGCTTCAAGGCGGGGCGGCGTCGCTTTCAGGATGTCGTCGCCCAATGAGGGCCCGGACTCACGCCCCTGCATGGCCAGCGCATGAAGGCTGGCGAAACTCTGAAAAGCGCGCTCACGCAAGGCTTCCGGCGTACCGATGGCATCCAGGCCGGCACGCAGCTCGGCCAGCAGGCCCGGCAAGCCAGCCAGCAAGGCATCGCGGCTGGCCGCATCGCTGCGCGGCTGCACACTCTCGACCAGCTGGTTGGCAGTGCGCAAGGCGCGCAGCCAGGCCGGCGATTTCTCGCCGCCACCATGCTGGTGGATCGCGGCCAGCACACGTACCCACAGACGTTCAAGAAAGACCCGCACCGGCCGTGGCAGATCGCCAGCGCATAGCGCCCGCACGGCGCGTGCGGCGCGATTGCGCGAATGCTCGCGCTGGGCCTCCTGCTGCAAGGCGGGCTGGAAAGCTGCGCAGGCTTCCGCCTGGCGGGCCAGCAAAGCCGCTTCATGCTCGCCCAGCAGCGCGGCTTCGCGGGCAAACACGGCGGGATCACGCTCGAACTCGCGCTGGATGCGCAGCACCGCCGCATCGATGGCGCTACACAGCGGGTCCGCCGCCGCGGCATCGGGCGCCAGGGCATAGCCCAGGCGCAGCAAAGCCTCAAGGAAACGGCTGACCACCCCGTCGGCCTGCCCCAGCACCTCGCCCTCAATCAGCGCTGCCTTGGCTACCGGCAGGCGCAGGCGTGCGAGGCTGGCACGTACTGGTGGGCACAGACGGGCATCGGCGCATAGCACGTCAAAACTCAGATTGATGGCATCCAGCGTGGCATTGCTGGCGGCGGGCAGGAGGGCCTGCAGCTCGGCCAGGCTGCCCGGCGCAGCATCGGCGGCGGCCTGCTGGCGCTCGGTAAGCCAGATGAAGACGCGTTCCATGATGGCCGCCAGCAGAGCCGGATCGAGGGTCGGCGCACTGGCTGCGGCGCCGCTCTGGCGATTGCGCAGCAAACGCTCCTGCAACTGACCCAGGGGGCCATCCAGCGTACGCCCGATGTTGAGACTTTCGCTACCGGGGCCGCCGTAGCCCTTGCCATCGCCGCTGGCCAGCGGCACCCGCTCCTGCAGCGGCTGGTAGCCGCTGCCACCTGCGTCCTGGCCGGAGCGCAGCAGGGACACCGGCTCCACGCCAGCCGCCTGCAAGGTTTCGGTGAGCCCGCTGTAGAGCTCGCGGAGCAGCACACTCAGATAGGGCCGGACCAGGTCCGGCAGCTCGAGACGCAGCTCCGGCGCGATCTCGCCGGAATCACATACCCCGCGCAAAGCCACGCAGACGGCATCCGGCCCCACGGGAAGCTGGTCCAGCACAGAGCTGTCCTGCCCGAGCAGGCGCATGAAGAGCAGGTGCAGGCGTGGCAACTCGCGTTCGCAGGCGTCTCCCAGGGCGTGGCTGAGATTGATCAGGGCCACCGTGAGGTCCATATCCTCCGGGTGCACCAGGCTGATACGCGAAGCCGTGACGCTGCGCAGGCGCTGGTATTCCTCCTTGCTGTGCAGGCCAGCCAGCTCACGGAAGGCACTGGCGGCCTCCCGCCGTATCACTTCCTGCACGGCCGGCAGACGCAAGCCACATTCGGCCAGCGCGGCTGCGAGGGTGTCGGCAAAACGCGTGCGGCACTGCTCGAGCAGGGCGTCCATGATCTCAGCCCAGTCCGCGCAGGCGTTCGATCAGCAGGCGACTGGCTTTGCCACGATGGCTCAGGGCGTTCTTCAGTGCCGCATCGAGTTCGGCGGCGGTCTGGCCCATCTCGGGCAGCAGGAAATAGGGGTCGTAACCGAAACCACCGGCGCCGCGCGGCACATCGATGATCTCGCCGTGCCATTCGCCCTCAGCGATCAGTGGTTGCGGATCCTCGGCACTCCGCACCATGACCAGCACGCAAACGTAGTGGGCGCGGCGGTCCACCTCGCCCTTGAGCTTTTCAATGAGCAAGGCGTTGTTGCGTTCGTCGGACTTCGGCGCACCGGCAAAGCGGGCCGAATACACACCGGGCGCCCCCTGCAGAGCATTCACGCAGATACCGGAATCGTCTGCCAAGGCCGGCAGCCCGGTATGCGCGGCGGCATGGCGGGCCTTGAGCAGGGCGTTTTCGATGAATGTACAGTGTGGCTCATCCGCTTCCGGCACGCCCAGTTCGGCCTGCGGCAGCACCGTCCAGCCCAGCGGGGCCAGCAAGGCCTGGAATTCGCGCAACTTGCCGGCGTTATTCGAAGCAAGAACGAGTTTTTTCATGGCAGGCGGCTTTCATGACGATGTCAGCATTCTAAGTCTGGAGAAACATCCCCTTGTAGCGGCTTTTCAGGATTTTTCCGGTGCATTTCCGGGCTTAACGCTCAGGTGTCGGCTCCAGGCGAAGAAAACCACCGAACACACCCAGAAGCCGGCCATGGTCCACGCCATGGTCAGGGTGGAGTGCCACACCATCGGGGCCACCACTCCGGCCAGCACCGACATGATCATCGTATGGATGAAGCCCTGGCAGCTGGCGGCCATGCCGCGCCGCGCCGGGAAGAGATCCAGCGCGATCAGGGTCAGGCTGGGGAAGGCCAGATTCATGGCAAAGCTCTGCAGCGCCAGTTGCGGAATGCGGGTCGCGACACTGTCCGGCAACAGCAAATTGGCCGCCAGATTCCATACCGCTGCGAGGGCGGTGATCGCGAACCCGAGCTTGATCACCTGCAACTGGGTGAAGCGGTGCGAGAGGCGCACCGCCGTCATCGAACCGCCGATCATGCCGCACACCAGCGGCACGAAGAGCCAGCCGAACTCGGTGGCACCCAGCCCAAGATGACGCATCAGAAACACCGGCGCGGACATCACGTAAAGGAAGAAGCCCAGGAAGATGAAGCTCATGGCCAGGGCGATGAATACGAAGGGGCCGCTGCCCAGCACCGCGCGGTAGCCGGCCAGCATGTGGCCGGCGGCCAACGGCTGGCGCTTCTCGGGCGGCAGGGTTTCGGGCAGCACACGCCAGGTCATCACGATCTGCACCGCCGCCAGCAGGGTCAGGAACCAGAAGATGGCACGCCAGCCCAGATGCTCGGTGAGAAAACCGCCGAAGATCGGCGCAATCGCCGGGGCAATCGCGAACACCATTGCGATGTGGGACATCAGGCGTTGCGCGGCCGGGCCGTCAAACAGATCGCGCACTATGGCGCGGCCCACGATCACGCCGGCGCCTGCCGAGAGGCCCTGCAGGGCGCGGCCGAGCAGGAGCACATGGATGTTGCCGGCACTGGCGCAGAGGATGGAGGCAATCAGGAAGACGACCAGCCCGGCCAGGATCACCCGCTTGCGGCCCAGTGAATCAGAGATGGCTCCGTGCCACAGCATCATCACCGAGAAGGGAATCATGTAGGCGGTGAGAGACTGCTGCATGGCGACCGCGTCGGTCTGCAGCGAGGCCTGCATGGCCGGGAAGGCGGGCAGATAGGTATCAATGGCGAAGGGGCCGATGGCATTCAGGAAGGCCATCAGCACGGCCAGTACGGGGTAGGAAAGCTTCATCAGGGTGTTACCGGTCCAGCAAAGTGGGCTACGTACGGCCCAGAAGGAAAGAGGCCCGTCCTCACGGACGGGCCTTTCCAGATTAGCGGAAGCTGCGACGACTTACTTGCAGTTCGGAATCACGCGCACATTGATCACACCATCCACGGCCTGCAGCTTGGCGACCAGATCGCCGCTCACGTCGCCGGACACGTCGATGATGTTGTAGGCGTAGTCGCCACGGTTCTTATTGAGCATGTCGTCGATGTTCAGGCCCGAGGCGCCGATAGCGGCGGTGAGGCTGCTGATCACGTTGGGCACGTTCTTGTTGCTGATCGTGATGCGGGTCTTGCCAGTGGGGGCCATTTCGCAGGCCGGGAAGTTCACCGAATTCCTGATGTTGCCGCGCTCGAGGAATTCACGCGTCTGGTCGGCCGCCATCACCGCGCAGTTGTCTTCCGACTCCGGCGTCGAGGCACCCAGGTGCGGCACGCACAGAACCTTGTCCACGCCCAGCAGTTCATCTTCGGGCAGATCGATGACGTAGCCAGCGACATGGCCGGAAGCGATCGCGGCCTTGATGGCGGCGTTGTCGACCAGACCATTACGGCTGAAGTTCATCAGACGCGCGCCCTTCTTCATGCGGGCAATGCGCTCTTCGTTAAAGAGGTTTTTGGTGTCCTTGGTGGCCGGTACGTGGATGGTGATGTAGTCGCACTCGGCGATCATCGCGTCCAGGCTGGCGGCCTTCTGCACTTCATGCGACAGCTTCCAGGCAGCATCTACGCTGACGAAAGGATCGAAGCCGATCACGCGCATGCCCAGTGCGTTGGCGGCATTCGCCACCAGCACGCCGATGGCACCGAGGCCGATCACGCCGAGGGTCTTGCCCTGGATTTCCGGACCAACGAACTGGGCCTTGCCCTTTTCCACCAGCGGCGGCACTTCGTCGCCCTTGCCCTTGAGCGTGTTGGCCCAGGTGATGCCTTCATAGAGATTGCGCGAGGACAACAGCAGGGACGCGATGACGATTTCCTTCACGCCGTTGGCGTTGGCGCCCGGGGTGTTGAAGACCACGATGCCGCGCTCGGAGCACTTGTCCAGCGGGATGTTGTTCACGCCAGCGCCAGCGCGAGCAATGGCCTTCACGGAGGCCGGGATGTCCATGCTGTGCATGTCGGCCGAGCGCAGCAGGATGCCGTCCGGATTGACGATCTCGGTAGCCGATTCGTAGTTGTCGCGCGGCAGGCGGTCGAGGCCGCAGGCGGCGATCTTGTTGAGCGTCTGGATCTTGAACATCGTGTTGTTCCTCGAACGTGAAAGAGAAAAGCCTTGCAGGGCGCGGCCTGGCCGCGCTCCATGAAAACCGGTGAACACCCTGCGGGGAGACAGCAGGATCCGCATTGTAGTGGTTTTGTATTGCCGGCAACTTGAAGCGGCTCAAGGCAAGTGATCGCGGCAGGCCCTTGCGGGCAATCGTCACGCTGGCGTCATTGCCGCGAGGCAGCATCCATAGCCATATGCTGAAAAGGGCTGCTATCCTGAATTTGCTGCTTTGCAGCATCCGCCGCTGCAACATTCCCTGAACCGATTCCGAGGAGCAAGCATGGCCACCACCTTCACCGATCCGAACTCTATCGACCCCCTGCCCAAGGTCTGGGACGAAAATTCCCGCGTGGGCGACATGCTCAAGGGCAAGAAGGGCCTCGTCGTGGGGGTGGCCAACGCCGACAGCATCGCCTTCGGTTGTGCCGCCAAGCTGCGCGCTTTCGGCGCCGACATCGCGCTGACCTACCTCAACGAGAAGAGCAAGCAGTACGTGGAGCCGCTCGCCAAGCAGATCGACTGCTCGCTGCTGATGCAGATGGACGTGGCCAAACCCGGTGAGATGAAGGCCGTGTTCGAGCAGATCGAAGCCGAATGGGGCAAGCTGGATTTCGTGATCCACTCCATCGCCTTCGCCCCCAAGGATGATCTGCACGGCCGGATCGTGGATTGCTCGCAGGAAGGCTTCCTGCAGTCGATGCAGATTTCCTGCCACTCCTTCATCGAGATGGCACGCTACGCCGAGCCGCTGATGAAGGATGGCGGCGCGCTGGTCACCATGACCTATTACGGCGCCGACAAGGTCGTCGGCAACTACAACATCATGGGCCCGGTAAAAGCCGCCCTGCAGGCCTCGGTGCGCTACATGGCGAACGAGCTTGGCCAGCATGGCATCCGCGTCTATGCCGTGTCGCCCGGCCCGCTGAAGACCCGCGCCGCCAGCGGCATCGCCCACTTCGACGAGCTGATCGACATGGCCGTGACGCGCTCACCGGGCCAGCGCATGGTATCGATCGACGAGGTCGGCCGCGTGGTGTCCTTCCTCGTCGGCGGTGGCGCTTCGGGCATGACCGGCGACACCATCTTCGTGGATGCCGGCCTGCACATCGTGGCCTGATTCACGCCTGTCTGCGGGGTGGCTGCGCCCTCCCCGCCCCGACAACTCCAGACGGAACACGCGATGCAGACCATTTCCCTTGCCGATGCCGTGGCCCTGATCCCGGATGGAGCCAGCCTGATGATCGGCGGCTTCATGGCCGTCGGCACACCCGAACCCATCATCAATGAACTGGTCCGTCAGGGCCGCAAGAATCTCACCGTAATCGCCAACGACAGCGCCGCGCCCGGCCGCGGCATCGGCAAGCTGATCACGGCACGCGCCGTGAGCCGCCTGATCGCCAGCCACATTGGCCTGAATCCGGAAACCCAGCAACAGATGCTGGCCGGGGAACTCGAATGCGAGCTGGTGCCGCAGGGCACCCTGATCGAGCGCATCCGTGCCGGCGGCGCCGGGCTGGGCGGCGTGCTCACGCCCACCGGCATCGGCACCAGCGTTGAAGAAGGCAAGCGCAAGATCGAGGTGAATGGGCGCGAATACCTGCTCGAAACGCCCTTGCGCGCAGATTTCGCGCTGGTCGGCGCGTTTCTCTCGGACTACCTCGGCAACCTGCAGTACGCGCTCACGGCGCGCAACTACAACCCGATCGTCGCAATGGCGGCCGACACCGTGATCGTGAATGCCGAAAGCATCGTGCCGACCGG
Organism: Uliginosibacterium sp. 31-12; assembly: GCF_030548425.1. Lineage (NCBI taxonomy): Bacteria > Pseudomonadati > Pseudomonadota > Betaproteobacteria > Rhodocyclales > Zoogloeaceae > Uliginosibacterium > Uliginosibacterium sp. 31-12. Next base: position 54,349 of record NZ_JAUOOA010000004.1, read on the forward strand.
CGTGATCAGCCCCGATCACGTAATGACCCCCGGCGTGCTGGTCGATTACCTGATAGCCCACGAGTGAGAGCCATGGACGCACAAGAACTAATCGCCCGCCGCATCGCCCGCGAACTGCGCGAAGGCATGCTCGTGAATCTCGGCATCGGCATCCCGACCCTGGTCACCAATTACCTGCCCGCCGGCATGAACGTCCATTTCCAGTCCGAAAACGGCCTCATCGGCACCGGCGCCGTACCGGACCCCGGCATGGCCCAGCCGCGCCTCACCGATGCCGGCGGCAAGCCGGTGAGCGCCCTGCCCGGCGCCAGCGCCTTCGACAGCGCGATGTCCTTCGCCCTGATCCGTGGCGGCCATCTGGACATGACCGTGCTCGGCGGCCTGCAGGTAGACCAGCGCGGGCGCCTCGCCAACTGGACCATTCCCGGCAAGATGGTGCCCGGCATGGGCGGCGCCATGGATCTGGTGACCGGCGCACGGCGGGTGATCGTGGCCATGCAGCACAATGCCAAGGGCAAATCCAAGATCGTGCGCGAATGCAGCCTGCCGCTGACTTCGGCGCGCATCGTGGATCTGGTGGTCACCGATATGGCTGTGATCGACTTCGCCAACGGCCGTGCCCGCCTGCTCGAAACCGCACCGGGCGTCAGCGTGGCCGAGGTGGTTGCGGCCACCGAAGCGGAACTTGAAATCCCGGCCGACGTGCCGGAAATGCAGCTTTGAGCTAGGCGCTCAGATCTGCTCAGCGCCGCGGATTGCCGAGATCGGCAAACCAATCTCATCGTTGGGCCCAAGGCCCATGAAGCCCGAGAGGCGGATAGAACGAATCGCACTGAGCGGAAACAGCTGGATCTCGTGCTCGAGCTGGATCACCACGAACTGGCCCTGCATGAAGTCTTCCAGGCGCATCTTGCGGGCCGCCGGGCTGCTGGGCGGCGCGGGAAATGTGAAGCTTTCCTTCTTGCCGTCGAGAAATTCGATGACGAGAAAACGGTTGGGCTCCATGGTGTGCAGCTCCTGTCAGTCGAATGAAGGCTTTTCGAGTATGGGTGTCAGCCTGCTGGTGGTCAAACTACATCAACGCGATCAGCACATCCTTGAGCGAATCCACTACCGGTACGCCGTAGCGACGGATATCCGCCTCCGGGCGCAGCAGGTCGGGCACCATCACCACCGGCATGCTGGCAGACACCGCAGCGCGCACGCCGGCATTCGAGTCTTCCAGAGCTAGGCAATCACGTGGCTCCACACCGATCCGACGGGCGGCCAGTTCATAGATGTCCGGTGCCGGCTTGCCGCGCACCACTTCATCCCCACAGGTGAGCGCGCCGAAATAAGGCAGCAGATGGACGCGTGCAAGCTTGGCCTCGGCGCGCGTGCGCCGCGTGGAGGTCGCCACGCCACGCGGAATGTCCGCCGCCACGAGATAATCCAGCAATTCACGCACATAGGGCTTGAGCGGAATGTCCCCCGCCACAATGGCCGCCTCGTACAGTTCGCCGAAACGCTGACGATGGGCTTCGAGCGGAAAATCTTCGCCAAAGGCTTTTAAAATCAAAAGATTGGCATCTTTCGAATTAAGCCCGACCAGCGACAGGCCGACCTCAGCGGACCAGGGCGTACCCAACTCACGCGAAGCCTGCTCGAAAAATCGCAAGGCCACACGTTCGGAATCGAGCAGCAGGCCGTCCATGTCGAATATGACAGCGCGAGGGCGGGAAAGGCTCAGCATAGGCGGTATACCCTTGAAAAATAAGTCAATACGGGTGGGACCGTTCACATTATCCCGCCTGATTTTGTAGGACAAACTCCTACAACAGCCGTTCGTCGCCGTGTAGGAACGGTCATAAGAAAGCGCTTGGGAACATACCTCTGCGCATGTCCAAATTCACCCCGGCAGAAGCACGCCTTCGTGGTGTTACCGCGCCACCCCCGGAATAAAACTTTAGAAGTAGGAGCAATCCCATGCGATTCACGATCAAAACCACCGCTGCAGTTGTCGCAGCGCTGCTGGCCGGCAGCGCCTTCGCGGCCTCCACCGGTGGTTTCGCCACGGCTGACGGCAACATCGGTAGCGCCCGCAAGTTTACCGCCAAGACCTACGCCGAAATCAACACCATCATCGCCAATGCCCGCGTGAATGACGCTGGCAGCAAGGTGGCCACCGGCGCTTATCCGCTGCACATCACCTACACCGGCAATGAAGACGCGCTGATTGCCCAAATCGTCAAGGACTCGACGATCGACGCCAACCACAATTGCCCGGCTCCGCACTGGAGCGATGCCTACCGCTATGTCGAGGTGAAGAACTACACCGCCGGCATCACCATCGAAGGCGCAAACGGCTCTTCGGCCAACTTCGGTATTGTGATCAACGGTGGTTCCAGCAACGTCGTAGTCAAGAACATGAAGATCGGTGCCCTGGGCGGTGCCAGCAACGACGCAGACATGTTCCGCATCGACAGCGCCTCCAACGTGCTGATCGACCACAACGAAATGTTTGCGGTGAACAACGAGTGCAATGGCTCGCCCGACGGCGACCTGACCTTCGAATCCTCGATCGACATCAAGAAGGATTCGCACAACATCACCGTGTCGTACAACTTCATCCACGACAGCAAGAAGGTCGGCCTGGATGGCTCCTCGGCTTCCGACATCGGTAACGGCCGCGAGATCACCTACCACCACAACTACTACAAGAACGTGAACGCCCGCCTGCCGCTGCAACGCGGTGGCTGGATCCACGTTTACAACAACCTGTACGACGGCATCACCGACTCGGGCATCAACGTGCGCACCGGTGGCTATGCACTGATCGAGAAAAACTTCTTCCAGAACGCCAAGAACCCGATCACCTGCCGTTACGACACCGCCAACTGCGGCAAGTGGGATCTGCGTGGTAACAACGCCACCAGCGCAGCGGATAACGCTACCTACGGCATCACCTGGAACGACGCTGGTTCGGGCGGCATCAACGCCGACAGCTGGACCACCACTGGCGCCTTCCCGAAGACCCTCAGCTACACCTACGAGCCGGTCAGCCCGCAGTGCGTGAAGGACAAGCTGGCCCAGTACGCCGGCGTGGGCAAGAACGGTGCTCAGCTAACGGCTGCCGCCTGTAGCGGCTCCACCAGCTCGGCTGCTGCCTCTTCCGCCGCAACCTCTTCGGCCGCGGCCTCGAGCAAGGCCGCCAGCTCGGCTGCAGCCGCCAGCAGCGCCGCGTCGTCCAGCAAGGCTTCGAGCTCGGCAGCCGCCAGCTCTGCCGCTGCTTCGAGCAAGGCAGCCTCCAGCGCCGCAGCCAGCAGCAAGGCCAGTTCCTCCGCCGCTTCGTCCAGCAAAGCCAGCTCGTCGGCTGCATCGTCCGCAGCGTCTGGCGCTCCGGTCCTCTCCGGCACGGGTGACTACCCCAACAACTTCAGCAAGTGTGCTGACGAAGGCAAGACCTGCACGCCGAGTCGTGGCACCGGTTGGGTGGCTTTCGGCCGCAAGGGCAAGTGGGTGACCAAGTACGTCGGTGTGGACAAGAGCATCGCCTGCACCGTCGCCGCCTTCGGCGCCGACCCGGCTGGCAATCCGAACAAGTGCTCCTTCCGTAACTGATCGGCAGCACTCAAACAAAGCCCCCGTCCGGTTACCCGGCGGGGGCTTTTTCATGGGCCGACACTAGACGCTCGGAAGCTGTTCACGATCTGTAGCGAGAGGCCGTCAGCAGGGGCTGTAGCAGCGCAGCACAGGAACCGGAGTTTACGTTGATCAATGAGGAGTCCGAGCTGCGCATGAGTCCTCTCGGTTATCAATGAGCGGCCTCGCAGTCAGGTCGGGAACAGCTTCTCAGAGCAGCACGATGTCGAACTGCTCCTGGGTGTAGCTGGTTTCGGCATGGAAGGAAATCGGCTTGCCGATGAAATCCTGCAGATTGGCAATCGCCTGCGCTTCTTCGTCGTGAAACAGATCGACCACGCCGGGCGCAGCCAGGATGCGGAATTCACGCGCGTTGAACTGACGCGCCTCACGCACCACCTCGCGCATCACTTCGTAGGCCACGGTCCGGCCAGTCTTCACTTCACCACGCCCGCCGCAAGTGGGGCAGGTTTCGCACAGTACATGGGCCAGTGACTCGCGGGTGCGCTTGCGCGTCATCTCCACCAGGCCCAGCGAAGTGAAGCCGCCGACCGAAACCTTGGTGTGATCACGGGCCAGGGCGCGGGTCAGCTCGGCCAGCACGGTGAGGCGATGCTCCTCGTTTTCCATGTCGATGAAGTCGAGCAGGATGATGCCGCCCAGATTGCGCAGGCGCAGCTGGCGGGCGATGGCCTGAGCCGCTTCGAGATTGGTCTTGAAGATGGTGTCGTCGAAGGTGCGTGCGCCAACGAAGCCGCCGGTGTTCACATCGATGGTGCACAAGGCTTCGGTCTGATCGATGATCAGGTAGCCGCCGCTCTTGAGGTCGACGCGCCGCGCCAGCGCCTTCTGGATTTCGTCTTCCACACCATGCAGATCGAATAGCGGACGCTCGCCGGAGTAGTGCTCCAGGAGATGCGCCACACGCGGCATGTAATCGCTGGCGAACTGGCTGAGCTTCTGGAAGTTCTCGCGCGAGTCGATGATGACCTGCTCGGTGTCGCTGCCGACCAGATCGCGCAGCACGCGCTGGGCGAGGTTCAAGTCGCGGTAGAGCAGCGCAGGCGGCTTGCCTTCAGTGCGCTGAAGCTGGATCTCGGCCCACAGCTTGCGCAGGTAGGCGATATCGGCGGCAAGTTCTTCGTCGCTGGCCTGCTCTGCCTGCGTGCGCACGATGAAGCCGCCTTTTTCCTCACCGGGCAGCAATCCCTGCAGACGGGCGCGCAGGGCTTCGCGGCCAGCCTCGCTCTCGATGCGCTGGGAGATGCCGATGTGTTTGTCCTGCGGCAGATACACCAGCAGGCGGCCGGCGATGGAGAGCTGAGTCGACAGGCGAGCACCCTTGGTGCCGATCGGATCCTTGAGCACCTGCACGATGAGACTCTGGCCTTCAGTGAGGATGCGCTCGATCGGGCGCTGCTGCTCGCCGGCCGAGCGATCCACCCAGATATCCGCCACATGCAGGAAGGCGGTGCGCTCCAGGCCGATATCGATGAAGGCGGACTGCATGCCGGGCAGCACGCGCACCACCTTGCCGAGATAGATGTTGCCGACGAAACCGCGCGCATGTTCGCGTTCGATGTGCAGTTCCTGCACCACACCGTTGTAGAGCAGCGCGACGCGCGTCTCCTGTGGCGTGAAATTGACTAGATAAGCCTCGCTCATGGGGCCCCCGGAATCCTGTTGGTAGCGACATTCTACCGGCTGGCAGCAAGCCGCCGGCTATCATGCTGCCCATTGAGGAGAAGCCTTGTGACTGAGACTTTCGATGTAGTGGTGATCGGTGCCGGTGCGGCCGGCATGATGTGCGCCAGCGTGGCCGGGCAACGCGGCCGGCGCGTGCTGGTGATCGACCATGCCACCGCGCTGGCCGAGAAGATCCGCATCTCCGGCGGCGGGCGCTGCAACTTCACCAATCTGCAGGCCGGCCCAGCTAACTTCCACTCCGAGAATCCGCATTTCTGCCGCTCCGCCCTCGCGCGCTACACACCGCAGGATTTCCTCGCCCTGCTAGCCCGCCATGGCATTGCCTGGCACGAAAAACACAAGGGCCAGCTGTTCTGCGACGACTCCGCGCAGAACATCATCGACATGCTGGTCGCCGAATGCAGCAATGGCAATGTCGCCTGGCGCCAGCCCTGCAAGGTCGAGGCCCTGCAGCGCGAAAACGAGGGCTGGCGGGTGGATACCGACGCCGGCAGCGTACTCGCCCAGTCCGTGGTGATCGCCACTGGCGGCCTGTCGATCCCCAAGATCGGCGCCACCGATTTCGGCCACCGCATCGCCCGCCAGTTCGACATTCCGGTGATCGCGCCGCGCCCCGGCCTCGTGCCGCTGACCTTCGACGCCGGCAGCGCGCCCTTCGCCGAGCTGGCTGGCATTGCACTGGAAGTCGAGCTCACCTGCAACGCCGGCTTCTTTCGCGAAGACCTGCTCATCACCCACCGCGGCCTGTCCGGCCCGGCGATCCTGCAGATCTCCTCTTACTGGACGCCGGGCGACGCCCTGCGCATCAATCTGCTGCCGGACCTGAAGGTGGACAGCGAACTGCTTGCTGCCAAGAACGGCGCGCGCCAGCATGTGGTAAGCGTGGTGGCGCAATGGCTGCCGCGACGCATGGCGGAGCTGTTGGTGGAGCGCGCGGGCCTCGCTGGCCGCCCGATTGCCGAGGCGGGCGACAAAGCTCTGCGGCAGCTTGCCGCCAGCATCAACCAGTGGGAGCTCAAGCCCTCAGGCTCCGAAGGCTATCGCAAGGCCGAAGTGACGCTCGGCGGCGTCGACACTCGCGCGCTGGACCAGAAGACCATGATGGCGCGCAGCCAGCCCGGCCTGCACTTCGTCGGTGAAGTCATGGACGTCACCGGCTGGCTGGGCGGCTACAACTTCCAGTGGGCCTGGGCCAGCGGCTACGCTGCGGGAATGGCAGTCTGACGAGTGCATCCGGACCAGGAAAAACTGCCTTACGTGTTGCACCCCTGCTCGACAACAAGACAGACAACAACAACAAAAGTCCGACAACATGAGCGCAAAAACCAACTGACAAGCCTGTTTTTGCCAGACAAGGTGTAACCATCGGGCCGTTTTTTTCAGGGTTTGTCCGCGCCAAAAACAAACAAATGCGTTCCGTCACAGGAAACAATAATTTATGCCCATAAGGGCTTGTTTTCCGCCCAACAAAATGTTTTATTTCACGCCGTCGCACGAAAAACAGTGCGTCGGCGCAGCCACCGCGCAACGATCCGAAGCGTGGCGCTGCACAAAAACATACCTATATAAGCAGGAGACAAGTCAATGAGCTTCACCCTCAAGACATCCGTCGCAGTCGTCGCCGCCTTGCTGGCTGGCGGAGCATTCGCAGCCAACACCGGTGGTTTCGCCACCACCGACGGCGGCAATGTGGCCGGTGCCCTCGTCAAGAGCGCGGCCACCATGGACCAGATGAACGCCGAAATCGCTGCCGCCAAGGCTGCCAAACTGCCGCTGATCCTGACCTATACCGGTAACGAGGACGCGCTGATCGCTCAGGTGATCAAAGATCACACCATCGATGCCAACCACAACTGCCCGACCCCGCGCTGGAACGACGCTTACCGCAAGGTTGAGGTCAAGGACTTCACCTACGGCCTGACCATTCAGGGCGCCAACGGCTCCTCGGCCAACTTCGGCATCCCGATCATCAACTCCAGCAACGTGATCGTCCGCAACATGAAGATCGGTGCGCTGGCCGGTGCCAACAACGATGCCGACATGATCCGCGTCGACAACTCGCCGAACGTGTGGATCGACCACAACGAGCTGTTCTCGGTCAACAACGAGTGCAATGGCTCGCCCGATGGTGACCTGACCTTTGAGTCGGCCATCGACATCAAGAAGAACTCGACCCACACCACGGTCTCTTACAACTACATTCACGACAGCAAGAAAGTCGGCCTGGATGGCCACACCCAGAGCAGTGGCACTACCGACTTCCAGCGCAACGTGACCTATCACCACAACATCTACAACAACGTGAATGCCCGCCTGCCGCTGCAGCGTGGCGGTATCGTGCATGCCTACAACAACCTGTACAGCAAGATCACCGATTCGGGTATCAACGTTCGTGCGGGTGGCAAGGCGCTGATCGAACGCAACTACTTCGAAAACTCGATCTCACCGGTAACCTGCCGTTATGACACAGTGGGTTGCGGCACCTGGTATCTGGACAGCAACAACACCACCAGCGCCGCCAGCAATGCTACCTATGGCATCACCTGGACCTCTGCTGGATCGGGTGGCATCAACGCCGACACCTGGGTCTCCACGCTGACCACCAAGCCTTCGCTGACCTACACCTACGAGCCGGTTCCGGCTCAGTGCGTGAAGGACAAGCTGGCGTCCTACGCTGGCGTGGGCAAGAACGGCGCCGTGCTGACGGCTTCGGCCTGTAGCGGCTCCACCTCCTCGGCTGCTGCGTCTTCTGCTGCGGCTTCCAGCGCTGCCACTTCGAGCGCTGCGTCGTCCAGCAAGGCGTCCAGCTCGGCTGCCGCCAGCTCGGCCGCTGCTTCGAGCGCCGCCGCCTCCAGTGCTGCCGCTTCGTCCTCGGCCAGCACTGCACCGGTTCTGTCCGGCACCGGTGATTATCCGAGCGGCTACAGCAAGTGTGCCGATCTGGGCGGCACCTGTACCGCTGGCAGCACCGGCTGGGTGGCTTTCGGCCGTAAGGGTTCGTGGGTCAGCAAGTACGTCGGTTCGGGCAAGACCATCGCCTGTACCGTGGCTGCTTTCGGTTCCGACCCGCTGGGCAACCCGAACAAGTGCTCGACCAAGTAAGCTGAGCACGCAGCAAGCAAAAGCCCCTGTCCGGTTCGCCGGCAGGGGCTTTGTGTTTTCTGGAACCGGTCTGCTTTGTCCGGCTGTCAGACTTCGCCGATTTCCTCCAGCTCGGTCTGAATCTCCAGCCAGCGTTCCTCGCCGGCATCAATGCTGGCGCCCAACTCGCCCTGACGCTTGAGCAGGCTCTGCACCAGCGCACCATCGCCGCTGGCATACAGCGCCGGGTCAGACACGCGCTCGTCGAGCAGCTTCTTCTCGCCCTGCCAGCCCTGCAACTTGCGCTCGAGCTGCTCCAGCTCCTTGAGCAAGGGTCGGCGGCGCTGGATGCGCGCCTGCCGGTCGGCCTTTTCGGCTTCACGGCTGGCAATCCGCGTGGCCTTGTCATCAGCCGCCTGCACATCCACCCTGGCAGCCGCCTCGCGTGAGCGGCGTGCATCAAGCCACACCAGGTAGTCCTCGATGTCGCCATCGAAGGGTTGCGCGAGGCCATCGGCCACCAGCAGGAAGTCGTCGCACACGGTTCTGAGCAGTGCGCGGTCGTGACTCACCAACACCATGCTGCCCTCGTATTCGGAAAGCGCCAGGGTCAGCGCGTGGCGCATCTCCAGATCGAGGTGGTTGGTCGGCTCATCGAGCAGTAGCAGATTCGGTTTGTGGCGGATCAGCAGGGCCAGCGCCAGGCGCGATTTCTCGCCGCCCGAGAACGGCCCGACCTTGGCGTCGGCCATCGGGCCACGGAAATCGAAGCCGCCGAGGTAGTCGCGCAACTCCTGCTCGCGGGTCATCGGCTCCTGGCGGATCAGATGCTGCAGCGGCGATTCATCCGGCCGCAGCTGCTCCAGCTGATGCTGGGCGAAGTAGCCCAGCACCACGCCCTTGCCGAGCAGTACCGTGCCGCTCTGGGCGGCCAGATCGCCGGCCAGCAGCTTGATCAGGGTGGATTTGCCCGCGCCGTTCGGCCCCAGGAGGCCCAGGCGCGCGCCGGGGCGCAATTCGAGCTTGAGCTTGGCGATGATGGTCTTGTCGCCATAACCCAGCTGCACATCCTTGAGCGTCACCATCGGGTCCGGCGCACGGTCCGGCTCGGGAAAGGCGAAATCGAAAGGCGTGTCGACGTGCGCAGCGGTGATCCGCTCCATTCGCGCCAGCGCCTTGATCCGGCTCTGCGCCTGACGCGCCTTGGTGGCCTGGGCGCGGAAGCGGTCGATGTATTTCTGCAGGTGCGCGACTTCACGCTGCTGCTTCTCGAACAGCGCCTGCTGCTGGGCGAGTTGAGCGGCGTGCTGATCCTCAAAGGCGTCGTAATCGCCGGTGTAGAGGGTGAGCTTCTGCGCGTCGAGAAAAGCGATGTGGGTGACGCAGGCATCGAGAAAATCCCGGTCGTGCGAGATCAGCAGCAAAGTGCCGCGATAGGCGGCGAGCCATTTTTCCAGCCACACCACCGCATCCAGATCGAGGTGGTTGGTCGGCTCATCGAGCAGCAGAAGGTCGGAGCGGCACATCAGTGCCTGCCCCAGATTCAGGCGCATGCGCCAGCCGCCGGAGAAATCCGACACCGGCCGGCTGAAGTCCGCGTCACCAAAGCCCAGCCCATGCAGCAAGGTGGAGGCGCGTGCATTGGCTGAGTAACCGTCGATTTCCTGCAGGCGGGTGTGCAGCTCACCGATCAGGTGACCATCGTGCGCGGTTTCAGCCGCCACCAGATCCCGCTGCACGCGGCGCAGTTCGGCATCGCCTTCGAGGATGTAATCCAGTGCCGAGCAGGTGAGCGCCGGGGTCTCCTGCGCCACATGGGCAATGGTCCAGGCGGAAGGAATATCAAGATCGCCCTGCTCCTGCTGCAGCTCGCCGCGCAGCAGCGCGAACAGGCTGGACTTGCCGGTGCCATTGGCGCCGACCACGCCAATGCGCCAGCCGGGGTGGATCTGCAGGGAGAGATTGTCGATCAGGCGACGAGCGCCGCGCGCGAGCGCAAGATTACGGAACTGGATCAAGGCCGTAGGGTCTGGGAGAATTGGAAGCAATGCGCATTCTACCGGCCCGCGAGGCCCAGCTCCCCATGTCCATCAAGAAGCTTGTGTTCCTCCTGTTGATCGCCTGCCCGCTGGCCCAGGCCGTTGGCCCGCAGCCTTCGGCCGACCTGCCGATGCCGCCCCAAACCCTCGCCGAGGCGAAGGAGCAGCAACAGCTGGCGGCGGAGTTGCGGCGCGATGCGGATGCCCGCCGCAGCGAATCCGAAGCCGCGTTCAAGCGCGACGACATCGCCTGCTACGCCAAATTCCTGGTCAACGCCTGCCGCGAAAAGGCGCGCCTCGCCAATATCGAGCGCATGAAGGTGGTGCGTCAGTACGAAATCGATGCCAACCTGATCGAGCGACGCGCCAAATCCAAGGTGCTGGAACTTGAGGATGCAGAGAAGTCCGCCCCGCAGCCGACCCGCCCGCCGGTGCCTACGCAGAGCGGCACGCCCCGGGGTGAGGCGCCGGAAGGTGGCACGCCGATCGTGCCGCCCCCGCTGAAACCGGCACCGGCAGCCCAGCCTGGCCCGGAGGCCAAGGCCAAGGCCGATGCCGACAAGAAGACGCGCGTGGCAGAGGCCGAGAAAGCCCGCCAAGAACGAGAGCAGGAAGCGGCCGAACGCGCCACTCGAGCCAAGGCCGACGCGGCCCGCTACGATCAACGCGCCCGCGAGGCGGCCGAGAAAAAGGCCAAGAAGGCCGCCACATCAGCCCCCTGAACCCGCATTGGCGCATCCACCACATGGATGATCCACACCCGCCAGCCCCTCCATCGGGCTGGTTTTTTTTGTCGCGCGCTTGTATTTCGTTTAATGGCGAATTACGATTCGCTACATGACGAAAGAAAATTCCACTTCCGACGAAACAATCACGCTCGCCGAAACCGAGCTGGAAGAGATCATCAAAGCGCTGGCCAGCCCGGCGCGGCGCGAGATCCTGGCCTGGCTGCGCACGCCCGAGCAGCATTTCGCCGATCAGGCCCATCCGCTCGAAATGGGCGTGTGTGCCGGCAAGATCTTCGAGAAAACCGGCCTCTCGCACTCCACCGCCTCGGCGCATCTGGCCAGCCTGCAGCGCGCCGGCCTGGTCAGCACCCGCAAGATCGGCCAGTGGATCTTCTATTCGCGCAACGAATCGGTGATCGCCGCCTTCCTGCGCAAGATGCAGCACGAGCTCTGACCCCCTCCCCGCAGCCCACAAGGAACCCCACACCATGAGCATCCTCTTCGAACCCCTCCAGGCCGGCGATCTGCTGTGGCCCAACCGCATCGTGATGGCCCCGCTGACGCGCTGCCGCGCCAGCGAGGGCCGCGTGCCCAACGCGCTGATGGCCGAGTACTACGCCCAGCGCGCCAGCGCCGGCCTGATCCTCAGCGAAGCTACCTCGGTGACCCCGCTCGGCGTGGGCTATCCGGATACCCCGGGGATCTGGTCCAACGCCCAGGTTGAAGGCTGGAAGCTGGTAACCCGCGCAGTGCATGCCGCCGGCGGGCGCATCTTCCTGCAACTCTGGCACGTGGGCCGCATCTCCCATCCGGACTATCTGGACGGCGAGCTGCCGGTGGCCCCTAGCGCCATCCAACCGGCCGGCCATGTCAGCCTGCTGCGCCCGATGCGCGATTACGTGACCCCGCGCGCACTCGACACCGCCGAGATCGCAGACATCGTCGAAGCCTACCGCCAGGGCGCCGAAAATGCCTTGCGCGCTGGTTTTGACGGCGTCGAAATCCACGGTGCCAATGGCTATCTGCTCGACCAGTTCCTGCAGGACAGCACCAATCAGCGCAGCGACCAGTACGGCGGCAGTCTCGAAAACCGCGCCCGCCTGCTGCTCGAAGTGACCGACGCTGCCATCAGCGTGTGGGGCGCCGGCCGCGTCGGCGTGCACATCGCACCGCGCAGCGACTCGCACGACATGGGTGACAGCGATCCGCTGGCCACGTTCAGCTACGTCGCCCGCGAACTGGGCAAGCGCCAGATTGCTTTCCTGTTCGCCCGCGAATCGCAGGATGCGCCGCGCCTCGGCCCGGCCCTCAAGGCGGCCTTCGGCGGTGTGTATATCGCCAACCAGGGCCTCAGCCGCAGCCAGGCCGATGCCCTCTTGAGCAGCGGCGAAGCCGATGCGGTGGCCTTCGGCAAGGACTTCATCGCCACGCCGGATCTGCCGCTGCGTTTCCTGCGCGAGCAGCCCTTGAACACGCCGAAGCCAGAGAGCTTCTACGGCTACGGTCAGCCGGATCCGCGCGTCGGCTACGTCGACTATCCGCAGGCCTGAGCGAGACTGCAGACAAACAAAGGGGGCTCGCCCGGCGAGCCCCCTTTTTTCTTGTCGCAGACTTCAGCGTGGCAGGCTGATCATTTCGATCCAGTTCGGGCCCTGGCCAGCCGGGTAACGGCCCAGCTTTTCAAGGCTACCGTCGGCGCGAATCGCATGCACACCGAGCATGCCGGAGCTCTGGCCGGCTTCGATCAGGTAACGGCCTGCCGGATCGATGTTGAAGCCGCGCGGCTGGGTTTCGCTGGGCCAGTGGCCGATCAGGTTCAAGGCACCGGTCTCGGCATCCACCTTGAAGCCCGCCAGGGTGTTGGAACCCCGGTCCGAGGTGTAGAGGAAGCGCCCGTCCGGTGTAACGTGGATATCCGCTCCGGCGACCTTGCCGCTGAAGCCGGCCGGCAGGCTGCCGAAGCTGGCGACCGGGCTCAGGGTGCCGCTGGCCGCGTCGAAGCTGAAGCAGTGCACACGGGCGTCGAGCTCATCCATCAGATAGACGAAGCGGCCGCCCGGATGAAACGCCAGATGGCGCGGACCAGACTTGGCCGGCAAAGCCAGCTCGGCCGGCGCATTCGGGTTCAGCAGCCCCTCCGTGGCATCCAGCCTGAATTGCAGCAACACATCGCCGCCGAGGCTGGTGGCAAAGGCAAAGCGGTTGTCCGGCGTGGCCTGCAGGTTATGCGCCATCGGCGGAGTCGGGATGATCTGGTGCGCGGGCGCTACTTCGCCGCTGGCGCTGATGCGGCTCACGCTGAGCAGATTGCCGCCATAGGAGGCGGCCAGCAGGAACCGACCGCTGCGATCCGTGGCAATGCTGGCCATGCTCTCAGGCAAGGGATAGTTGCCGAGGTGGCGCAACTGGCCGGATTGCGGATCGATCGCGAAGGCCGCCACGGCATAGGGCTTGGAGCGCAGGGCGGCAAACAGGAAGCGTTTGTCCGGGCTGATTGCCAGTGGCATCACCGTGCCATCGACGGCGACCGTCTGGCGCGGCGTGAGGGTGCCACGGGCACGATCGAGCTCAGCAACCAGAATGCTCTTGCTGACCGAACTCGATACGTACACATAGGTGCTGGTCGGCGCGCAGGCCAGCAGACCCAGGCAGGACGAAACGGCACACAGCGTGCGCAGGCTGCGGATGTATTTCATGAGGGCTCTCTTGTTGTGGATCGGGGCCCGCTCGGCTGGCCCCGGTTCGAACGCTGCTTACTTCTGGTTCAGCCTGGCATCTTTCTGCAGGATCAGCTGGTTACCCATGCGCGCCTTGAGCGAGAACTTGCGTGCCTCGACGCTGGCATTGCGGATCAGCAGACCACGCTCGGCCTCGATCTTCACATTCTCGAAGCTGAACGCACTGATCGGGGCTTCGGGCACGCCGACGATGTAACCCGCAGCCTTACTCTTGCCGGTGGACACCAGATTGATGATGCGGATGTTGCTGAAGTGCGGCGTCTTCACGGCATCAAAGGCCTGGGCCGGATCGGAATCCGCCGGGTAGAGCTGGTCACCCACCACGAAGCCGCCTTCGGCCAGGGCCTTGGCCAGTTCCTCGGCATTCTCCGGTGCGCTCTTGTAGTAGCCGGAGAAGACCAGCGGCACGCCGACGTTCACCATCTTCGTGTCGCGGTAGGTGATGTTCGTCACCTTGCCGGCCTTGCCGCGCGGGCTCTTGATGCGCAGGCCGTACATCGAGCCTTCGAAGCTGTTGTGCTCGACCAGCACATTCGACACGCCGCCCGCAGACTCGCTGCCAATGGAGATGCCACGGCCGCCCTTGATGGTGTTGTGGGCGATGTAGATGTTGCTGGTAACGCCATCGGGATAGCGCGGATCGGCCTTCTCGGCCTTGATCGCCACGTGATCGTCGTTGTTGTCGATGTAGTTGTGGGTGATGCGGATGTTGCGGCTGTCGATCGGGTCGATGGCATCGGTGTGCGGCGCAAACGGCGGGCTGACGATACGGGTGCGGGTCACGTCGATGTCTTCCGAGTAGCGCATGACCACATGGAAGCTCGGCGAGTTGGTGATGGTCACGCCTTCCACCAGCACGTTATGACTGTTGCGGATGTAGATCAGGCGCGGACGATCAGTGGAGCCGCGCTTGGCCGGATTGGCGCGCACATTGCTGCGCCAGCGCTCCCACCACACCGCGCCTTGCCCATCGATCGTGCCTTCGCCGCTGATCGCCACGTTCTCGGCGCCTGCCACGCTAATGAAGGGCAGCCAGCCGTTCTCGGCTTCGGCGTACTTGGTTTCAGGCGTGGCGCGATAGCTCGATTCAATGCTGGAGGCGACCAGGATGGCGCCCTTTTCCAGCTTGAGGCGGACATTGCTCTTGAGGAAGATCGGATCGGTCAGATAGTTGCCGGGCGGAAACAGCACGGTGCCGCCACCGGCGAGCGCGCAGTCATCAATGGCCTGCTGGATCGGCGTGGTGTTGAGCACGATCTGCTGACGCTCGCCATTGGCACCGTAAGCGGTCACGTCGCAAATCTTGGCCGGGATACGAATGTCGGTAACGGCCCAGGCGCTCGGTGCAAGTGCAGCCATCGCCAGACAGATCAGGGAATGAGATTTCTTGAAGGACATGCAGATACTCCACAGGACAGAAAATGGCAGGAATCAGGGAAGCTCAGAGTGCCAGGCGCATGCTCACGGCACCAGCTGTACCCCTGGCCCGTAGTTGTTGAACTCCCACAGCCGGTTGAAGGCGGGGTCATCGAAATTGCGGCTGGCGGCCACATTACCGCGATGCGGCCGGCCAGTGGTGGCCGCTTTGTCCCAGGGCGCAGCGAGATCAAAGCTCTGGTCGATATAGCTGTCGCGGATCACCAGCTGGCCATTGGGCGAGCTGCCCGGCAGATAGCCGGTGCCGCCCGCACCCTGATCCCAGGAGCGACCGAGCTTGGAGAACTTCAGCGCCTGATGGCCTTTGTCACCCGTGATACGGCTGTGAATGACCAGAAAGCCCAGCGAGGAGGCCGGCACACTGTCCGGTGCGAAGACGATCGCCGGCACGCTGCGGCGGGTGGACACCACACGGAACTCGCACTGCTCGAACACTGCGTTAGCGCGGCCAAACACGAAGTCCACATCACCCTCGATGTAGGCATCCCGGATGTAAGCCCGCGCAATCTTGTCCAGCGGATAAGTGCCCACCTTGTTGGTGGGCGTGGGCGCCTCGCCGACGTTCACCAGGAAAGTGTCCTGACGGCCGATCAGGCGCACCTGCTCGAACTGGGCACGATCGCCATCGCTGCGCAGGGCCACCGCCTGATGGCCTTCGCGCTTGGCGTCGATCACCGATTCGAGCAGGGTGTTGGTCACCGTCAGGTTCTTGAGCTGGAAGCCATCGGCCTGCACCCACATCACGGCGGCACAGGGCGTATCCATCGGCTTGTCGGCGGCCTGGCCGGCGCACACCTGGTACATGGCCCAGGCCGGGTCGCCCGCCTTGAACTGACCGGCCGGATTCAGCGCTGCGATGTAGGCCGACGGCGGGGTGCGCGCATCCAGGGTGAGCTCGATATTCACCTCTTCAGGCTTGCCGCTGCCGTAGAGGGTCAGCGGGCCAGCATCGATCGGCACATACACTGCGCCGGTATAGGTGCCGGGCAATATGCGGATGTATTGACGGCTGCGCTTGCCACTGGAAATCGCTGCGTTCACCGCCTGCTGAACGGTGGCATGGCTGCCGCCTGCGCCGACCACGAAGTCGGCCTTCACGCCAGCCAGATCAATGGGCTGCGGCTGCCAGGGATCATGCTCGGGGGCCGACAGCCGGCCCTTGTGCGCGAAGTAGTGCTCCCGGGTGAAACGGCCAGCTTCCTCGGCATTGAGCACAGGGCGGCTGGCGCTCCCAGGCGCGACCTGTGGCGATACTGGCTGCGCCGCAAGCAGACTGCAGCCGCTCAGGGACAAGCCCAGCAGAAAGGTCAGCACAGGCCCGGCAGGATTTCTCATGACCAGCTCCAGACAAGGGAAAACAGGATGCATGCCACCGCCGATCAGCCCGCAGCCCCGATCAGGATGGCGCGGAAGTCATTCACATTGGTCAGGGTCGGCCCGGTGATCACGGAGTCTCCCAGGGCACCGAAGAAACCATGCGCATCATTGGCGTCCAGTGCTGCGCGCGGACGAATGCCCCGTGCCCAGGCGCGTTGCAGGCTATCCGGAGTAAGCACTGCGCCCGCGATCTCTTCCTGGCCATCAACGCCGTCGGTATCACCCGCCATGGCCCAGACGCCGGCCAGGCCATCGAGCGCCACGCCCAGCGAGAGCAGGAATTCGACATTGCGCCCACCGCGCCCATCACCGCGCACAGTGACGGTGGCTTCGCCGCCGGAGAGCAGGATGCAGGGCGACGGAAAGGGCTGCTGATTGAGCGCCACGTTGCGTACGATGCCGGCCATCACCTTGCCCATGTCGCGCGCCTCGCCTTCCAGGCTGTCGCCAAGATTGAAGACGGCAAAGCCGGCCTCGCGCGCCAGTTTCGCCGCAGCTTCCAGCGCCAGCGCCGGAGTGGCGATCAAGTGACAGCTGCTGTTCGCCAGGCGCGGGTCGCCAGGCTTCACCGATTCTCCCTCGCCACTCTCCAGCAAGCGGCGTGCGGCGGCCGGCAGAACCACGCCGTAGCGCTCGACAATGGCCAGCGCATCGGCGCAGCTCGTAGGATCAGCCACGGTTGGGCCGGAGGCGATATCCACCGGATGATCGCCCGGTACATCGGAAATCAGCAGGGTCACCACGCGCGCCGGATAGCAGGCTGCAGCGAGGCGCCCACCCTTGATCGCCGAGAGGTGGCGGCGCACACAGTTCATCTCGCTGATCGTGGCCCCGGAGGCCAGCAGGGCGCGATTGATCGCCTGCTTGTCGGCCAGCGTCAGCCCTTCCAGCGGCAGCGGCAGCAAGGCCGAGCCGCCGCCTGAAATCAGGCACAGCACGGTGTCGTCGGCCGTCAGGCCACCCACCAGTTCAAGCATGCGGCGCGCTGCATTGAGGCCATTCTCATCCGGCACCGGATGCGCCGCAGTGGCGATCTCGATACGCTGGCAGGACACCTCGTAGCCGTAGCGCGTGACCACCAGCCCGCTGAGCGGCCGCGCCCAATGCCCTTCAACCACCCGCGCCATCTCGGCCGATGCCTTGCCGGCACCGATCACCACCAAGCGCCCGCGCGGGGGCGGCGGCAGAAAGGGGGGCAGGCAACGTGCCGGCTGAGCGGCGGCCACCGCCGCCGCGAACATCTGGCGCAGGAGCACCTGAGGATCGTGCGTCACGCGTGCCCTTTCCTCAGGCGGATTGCCCGATTTCGAAATTGGCCATCAGCTCCAGCGCGCGCACCATGCCGGAGTGATCCCAGGCGTCACCGCCCCGTGCGGCGCAGCTGTTGAAGAGCTCCTGGCAGGTCGCAGTGTTGGGCAGCGACAGGCCCAGCGTACGCGCGGTGGACAGGGCGAGGTTCAGATCCTTCTGATGCAGGGCAATGCGGAAGCCCGGTGCGAAGTTGCGCTTGATCATGCGTTCGCCATGCACTTCGAGGATGCGCGAATTGGCAAAACCGCCCATCAGGGCCTGACGCACCCGGGCCGGATCGGCGCCGGCCTTGGAAGCGAGCAACAGCGCTTCGCCGACCGCTTCGATGGTCAGCGCGACGATGATCTGGTTGGCCACCTTGGTGATCTGGCCGGCACCGGCCTCGCCCACCAGGGTGATGTTCTTGCCCATTTTCTCGAACAGCGGGCGCACGCGCTCGAAGACGCTGTCCTTGCCGCCGCACATGATGGTCAGGCTGGCGGCCTTGGCGCCCACATCGCCACCGGACACCGGCGCGTCGATGTAGTCGGCGCCGAGGGCTTCGATCTTCTGCGCGAATTCCTGGGTGGCCACCGGCGAGATCGAGCTCATGTCCACCACCACCTTGCCGGCAGAAATGCTCTCCGCCACACCGTTTTCACCGAAGAGCACGGCTTCGACGTGCGGGGTGTCCGGCACCATGATGATCACGATATCGGCCTGCGCCGCGACTTCGGCCGCGCTGCGGCAGGCGATGCCGCCAGCGGCGACGAGTGAGGGCGGCACTTCGCCAACAGTGTGCAGATAAGCCGGGTAGCCCGCGGCGATGAGGTGGCCCGCCATCGGCGTGCCCATGATGCCGAGGCCGATGAAACCGATTTTTTCCATGTCGAAACTCCTGTGACTGTCCGGTGATTGAAACGCGGCCTCAGGCGGCCTGTGGGCAAGTGTTCTTGAGCGGCGCAAAGCGTGCCGCGAGTTGCTCGGAGGCCCGCGCCAGCAGTGCAATGTCGGCTCCCACGGCAGTGAAACAGCAGCCCCATTCGATGTACTGACGCGCCTGGGCCTCGTCGCCGGTAAGGATGCCGGCCGGCTTGCCGGCGGCACGAATGCGCTTCACGGCGTCTGCAATCGCGGCCTGCACCTGCGGATGGCCGGGGTTGCCGATGAAGCCCATGGCCGCCGAGAGATCGCCGGGGCCGATGAAGATGCCGTCAACACCTTCGACGGCAGCAATGGCTTCGATCTGCTCCAGGGCTTCAACGGTTTCCACCTGCACCACCACGCAGATTTCATCTGCAGCGCGCTGGTGGTAATCCTTGATGCGACCGAAACGCGAAGCGCGCGACAGGCCGGTGAAACCACGCAAACCGCCGTCGTGCGGATAGCGTGTGGCGGCCACCGCTTCGGCGGCCTCCTGAGCGTTCTGCACCTGCGGGATGAGCAGGGTCTGGGCACCAATGTCGATCACCCGCTTGATCAGCACCTTGTCATTCCAGGCCACGCGCACCACGGCACTGCTGCCGCCCTCGGACAGGGCCTGGAGCTGCTGGTGCAACTGGAAGGTTTCGTTGGGCGAGTGTTCGGCGTCCAGCACGATCCAGTCAAAGCCAGAGCCGCCGATGACTTCGGTGCTGACATGGTTCGACAGATGCGACCACAGGCCGATCTGCAATTGGCCTTCAGCGAGGCCGCGTTTGAAACGGTTGAGGATCATGTCCACGGTGGATTCTCCTGGGTTCAGACGGCTTCAGCGGGAGTGAGGTCGGCCCCGACTTCAGCCATCTCACGGCTGTAGTGGCGGCTCGCTTCGACCAGCATGCGGGTATAGGGGTGCTCGGGTACCGCACCGACCAGACTGGCGCTCTCGATCAGATCGACGATGCGGCCCTGCTGCATCACCGCCACGCGGTCGCACAGATGCGCGACCACGCCCAGATCGTGCGTCACCAGCAGGTAGGTGAGGCCTTCCTGTTTGCGCAGGTCGGCCAGCAGGTTGAGGATTTCGGCCTGCACTGACACATCCAGTGCCGAGGTCGGTTCATCCAGCAACAGGATGCGCGGCTCAAGAATCAGGGCACGCGCAATCGCCACGCGCTGGCGCTGGCCGCCGGAGAGCTGGTGCGGATAGCGATAGCGGAAATTGGTCGGCAGGCCGACCTTGGTGAGGATCGTGTCGATACGCCGGCTCGCGTCGCCGATGCCGTGGATCGCCAGCGGTTCGCGCAGTGCCGTCTCGACGGTATGGCGCGGATGCAGCGAGCCGTAGGGATCCTGAAACACCATCTGCACTTTGCGGCAGCGCGCCTTATCGAGCTGGCGGCCAAGCTTCTCGCCGTGGATGGCGAGGCTCCCGCTCCAGTGGCTGTACTGGCCGGCAAGGCAGCGCAGCACAGTGGTCTTGCCGGAGCCGGATTCACCGACCAGACCAAAGGCCTCGCCATCGCCGACTTCGAAACTCACGTCATGCAGAACCTGGTTGGCCTCTTCGCCCTCGCCGAAGGTCAGGTTGAGCTTGTCGACTTCGATCATTGCCATCTTGTTTCTCCTCAGACGCCGACGGATTCGGTAAGCCAGGCCGGGTCACGCTGCAGCACCGGCAGGCGCTCACGGCGCACGTCCACGCTCGGCAAGGACGCCAGCAGACCCTGGGTATAAGGATGTTTCGCATGCTCCAGATCGGCGGCGGCGATGGACTCGACGACGCGGCCGGCATACATCACAAGCACCCGGTCGCAAAAGCTGCGCACCAGATTCAGATCGTGGCTGATGAAGATCAGGCCGAGGCCACGCTTGGAAACCAGATCATCCAGCGTAGCCAGCACCTGCAGGCGCACCGACACGTCGAGCGCGGAAGTCGGCTCATCGGCGATCACCACTTCGGGCTCGGTGATCAGCATCATGGCAATCATGATGCGCTGGCCCATGCCGCCGGACACTTCGTGCGGATACATGCGGAACACGCGCTGCGGATCGCGGATGCGCACCGCTTCGAGCATCGCCAGCGCGCGCTGATTGGCCTCGGCACGCGCGACCTTGTGGTGCGCCAGATAGGCCTCGGCAATCTGATCACCGACGCGCATCACCGGGTTCAACGAGTACTTCGGATCCTGCATGATCATCGACATGCGCTGACCACGAATGGACTGCATGGTTTTCTCGGAGCAGGTGGCGAGATCGATGTCGCCGAACTGCATCTTGCTGGCGGTGATCCGGGCGCTCTTCGGATGCAGCCGCAGCAGGGTACGGCCCACGGTGGACTTGCCTGAGCCGGATTCGCCGACGATGGCGAGCTTCTCGCGGCCGAGGTCGAAGGACACCCCACGCACCGCGTCGACCAGCGAGCCGCCGCTGGTGAAGCTCACGTGCAGATCCTCCACTTGCAGCAGGGGGTCCAGATTGGTTTGATCGAGATTCATCATGGAGACTCCCTTATTCAGAGCGCGGGTCGAGCACGTCGCGCATGCCATCACCGAAGAGGTTGAAGGCCAGGCTGGCAAACATGATGGCGGCGCCGGGCATGGCCACCAGCCACCAGCACTCCAGCATGTAGCGGCGCCCCGCCGAGATCATCGCGCCCCACTCCGGCACCGGCGGCTGGGCGCCGAGGCCCAGGAAGCCGAGGCCGGCAGCGGTGAGGATGATGCCGGCCATGTTCATGGTCAGGCGCACCACCACCGAAGACAGGCACATCGGCGCCACATGGCGCAGCAGGATGCGGGTGGAGGAGGCGCCCTGCAGTTGCACCGCGACGATGTAGTCAGCCTTGCGCAGTGACAGCGTTTCGGCGCGCGCCAGACGCGCGATCGGCGGCCAGGCGGTGAGTGCGATGGCGATCACGGCATGATCCAGCCCCGGGCCGAGCGCAGCGACGAAAGCCAGCGCGAGGACGAGGCCGGGGAAGGAGATGAAGATGTCGGTGATGCGCATGAACACCGTATCCACCCAGCCGCCGAAGTAGCCCGAGATCACACCGATGGCGAGCCCCACCGGGCCGACAATCACGGTCACCAACGAGATGATGTAGAGCGTGATGCGCGAGCCATACACAAGGCGGCTGAAAATGTCACGGCCATATTCGTCGGTGCCGAACCAGTGTGCGGCATCCGGCGCCTTGAGGGTGTTGGCCAGATCCTGAGCCAGCGGGTCGTGGGTGGCAATCCAGGGCGCGAAAGCGGCCAGCAGCAGCAGTGCGCCGATCACCACCAGGCCCGCCACCGACAGCGGGTTGCGCACCAGCTTGCGCAGGTTGCGCGCCAGATTCTGGCGCAGGGCCTGGGCGGAGGATTGCGGCGTTTGCTCACGGGCCACAGCGGGAAGAGTTGTCGTGGTCATGGTGCCTGCCTTATCGAGTGCGGGGGTCAAACACCTGGTAGAGCGCATCGGCCACCAGATTCAGGGTTACGAAGATGATGCCGATCAGCAGCACACAGCCCATCACCGCGTTCATGTCGCCCAGCAGCAGGCTGGAAGTGAGGTAGCTGCCGAAGCCGGGCCAGGCGAACACGGTTTCGATCAACACCGCGCCTTCGAGCAGCGAGCCGTAGGCCAGGGCAACGATGGTCAGCAACTGCACCAGGATGTTGCGGAAGGCATGGCGCCAGACCACCTCGAACTCCGAGAGGCCCTTGACCCGCGCGGTGATGATGTATTCCTGGTTGAGCTGGTTGAGCATGAAGGAGCGCGTCATGCGGGCAATGTAGGCCATCGAGTGCAGGCCGAGGATGCAGGCCGGCAGGGTGATGTGGCGGATGGCGCTCTGGAATACTTCCCACTCGCCGGCCAGCGCCGAGTCGATCAGAAGCAGGCCCGTGCGGCTCTGTACCAGACCGTCGTAGGCCAGATCGACGCGCCCGGCGCCGCCGGCCCAGCCCAGCCAGGCGTAGAAGATGATCAGGCCCATCATGCCGAACCAGAACACGGGTACTGAGTAACCACACAGGCTGATCACCCGCACCACCTGGTCGCCCATGCGGCCCTTGCGGGTGGCGGCGAACACGCCCAGCGGCACGCCGACGCAGGTACCAAAGAGAATCGCGATGGTGGCCAGCTCGATGGTGGCCGGAAAAACGCGGGCGATGTCGGCCGTGACGGCATTGCCAGAGAGCAGCGCACGGCCCAGATCACCGTGCAACAGATCGCGCAGGTAGTAGGCGAACTGCATGTAGAGCGGCTGATCCAGCCCGAGCTGGTGGAAGACCTGATCGTAGGTGGACTGGTCAGCGTCCGAACCGACAATGGACAGCACCGGGTCCAGCGGCATCACGCGGCCGATGAAGAAGGTCATGGCCAGCAAGCCCAGCAGGGTCACTGCCACGATGCCCAGGCGATGGCCGAAACCGGTCAGCCGGCGCGCGGAACGGCCAGAAGGAAAGAAGATCGACATGGAATGCTCCGTTGCAACAGGAGGCGCTCATCCGCAGAGCGCGGATGAGCGATCGGGAACTCAGCGCTGCTTGTAGACCTCGCGCCAGCGCGTGGTGGAAGCCGGGTGACTGTGGAAATTCCGCAGATCCTTCTGCAAGACCACGGTATCCACCATCTGCGACACCGGCTGGATCGCCCCCACCTGACTGTCGTAGAGCTTTTGCACTTCCTGATACATGACGATCTGCTTCTTCTCGTCCTGCTCGATCTCGGCCTTCTCGATCAGGGCATTGATCTCGGGGCTGATGAAGGAGGTGCGCCAGCCCTGGAAGTTGGTCAGCTTGGCCTCATCCCGGTTGTCCGGGTTATAGACCAGCGAGCGCAGGCTGCTGTGCGGATGCGGCTCGGCCCCACCGCCGCCACGGCCAACGATGATCTCGAAGTTGCGATCACGCATCGCGCCATACACCTGGTTGCCAGTACCCGGAATCACACTGGCCTCGATGCCACCCATGGCCAGCGTGGCCTGCAGGTTGGTGGCGATGTTGATGAAAGGCGGATCGGAGAGCACCCGGATGGTGGTCTTGAAGCCGTTCGGGAAACCCGCTTCGGCGAGCAGCTTCTTGGCCGCCGGCACATCGAGCTTGTAGCCAGGGTTGGGCAGTGTGGCCGGCAGGCCCATCTGCACCGGGCGCTGATGGTAGAGGCCGTAGTTGGGCATCACCGTCTTGTTGATTCCGTCATAGTCGATGAGCGCACGGATGGCCTGACGCACACGCTTGTCGGCGAACTTCGGATCCTTCACGCTGACCGCCACGTAGTACACATTGCCGCGCTTGACCGCCTCGATCACGGCATTCGGATTCTTTTTCATCGATTCCACATCGGGCACCGACATGCCGGCGGCCACATCGATATCACCGCGCTCAAGCATCAGGCGCAGGGTCTGCGATTCGGTCATGTGGCGCAGCACCACGCGCTTCAACTTGGCCGGACCGCGCCAGTAGCCGTCAAAGCGGCTCATCAGCAGTACATCCTTCTGGCGCCAGTCGTTCAGCGCGAAGGGGCCGGAGCCGGCTTCGTTGGTGGTGAGCCAGGCCTTGCCCATGTCGCCATCCTTCTCGTTGCTCAACACCTTCTTGCGATCCAGCACCATGGCGCCCACCGAGGTGCCGAGGGTGTAGATCACCAGCTTCGGATCGGTCGGCTCGGGCAGGGTCAGCACCAAGGTTTCGGCATCCAGCGCGCGGATGTTCTGCTCCACATTGGTAGCGGAAAACCCATAGCTCTTCCACACCGAAGCCAGCGCGAGGTTTAGCTTCAGCACACGCTGCAGTGACCAGGCGGCGTCTTCAGCAGTCAGCGGATTACCCGAATGGAATTTAACGCCCTTGCGGATCTTGAACGTGATGCTGCGGTTGTCCGGTGCCACCGTCCAGCTTTCGGCCAGACCCGGCAGGATCTTGTAGGTGTCGGCCGGGTCCAGTTCGACCAGCGAGTCGTACATGTTGGCATTCACCTCGACCACATCATTGCCGGTAGCGCCGGCCGGATCGAGCGACAGCAGATTGTTCATGCTCATGCCGACGATCAGCTGATCGTTCGGCGTCTTGGCCGCGGCCAGACCACTGGCCAGGGCCAGTGCGACGGCGGAAGCAATAAGCAGGCGATTGAATTTCATGCGGGTCTCCTTGGTTGTCTCTGTCGGACGGGGCCTTTGAAGGTCCTTAGTAAGTCGTGACGGTGTGGGCGGCGATGTAGTCGAAGTTGATGTCTTCGCCCAGGCCGGGCTGCTGCGACAGATGGACGAAACCATCCTTGTCCATCGGGTCGGCCAGGCTGTTGAGATAGGCCGGCACCTCGTCGTATTCAAGGAAAGGATGGAGCAGGCCGCGCTCGTACCACTGGCAGTTCTTGATCGCCGCGCATACCGCGAGGTTGGCCGCACCGTTGCCGTGCACTTCGCAATTCATGCCGAAGGCATCGGCCATGTAGGCCACCTTGAGGGTCGGGGTGATGCCGCCCACGCCCGGCACGCCGGCACGGGTAATGGTGGCGGCGCCGGATTTGATCCATTCGGCGCGGGTGTGGTGCTTGCCGCCCATGTATTCCGGGCCAAGGATCGGGATATCCAGCTGCTGAGTGAGCCACACGTAGGAGGACATGCTCTGCTCGTCCATCATTTCCTCGAACCAGGCGAACTGGAGCTTTTCGAGTGCTCTGCCGATCTTCAGCGCCTCGGTGCGGGAGTACCAGTGATAGCCGTCGAGCATCAGGTCGATGTTCGGGCCGACCGCTTCGCGCACGGCGGCACAGCACTTGATGTCCATCTCGACATTCGGCGCGAAGGCCACCGGCGGCATCCAGGTGTGCAGCTTGATGGCTTTGTAGCCACGCGCCACCAGCTTGAGGGCGAAGTCGGCGTATTCCTCGGGAGTGGACAAACCTCCCTTGAGCTCATCGCCACACATGGTGGAGCCGTAGGCCGGCACCTTGTCACGGTAACCACCGATCAGTTTGTACACCGGCTGGCCCAGCTTGCGTCCGGCCAGATCCCACAGCGCCTGATCAGCCACCGCCATCGCGCGGTCGGTGAGTTGGCCGGCGCTGCCACGCTGCCAGTGGGCGAGGTCCTGCCAGATCTGTTCGCGCATGAAGGGATCGGCGCCGATCATCACCTTGCGGAAGAAAGCGTCGAGCACATGCTGGCGAATCACTTCGACCGGCCCGAAAGCATGGCCTGCGCTGCCGTCATCACAGGTGATGGTCAGCATCGCCAGCTTGGCGTCCTTCTCCGGTCCCGGATGGGAGTGGCCCGCGCTATCCACCGAGCGCTTGCTCGGGTAGGTGAATACGGTGCCGCGGATGCTTTCGATCTTCATCATTTCTCCTGGTTCTGCGAGCCTGGGCCGCATCTTGTCAGTCGTCATACGTGTTGAGCTGAATAGTAGTGAGCACGAAGCCAAGGCGTCAAACCCACTAAACCCCTAGACGTTTACCCTAGGTTTTTTACATATATCCTTGAATAAATGTCTATTTTTGGATTTATACGGCCTTAGAACGTCTTCATCAGGGCTTTCCCTTGGGGAGAAAAAGCACTGGAAACTAGTCATATAATAAGTTCAAGACGTCACACGAGTTAAAAGTCATCATGACAGGTAGCCCACAGGAGTACGGCATGACTAAAGCCCGGCCGCGCGAAACCCTGACTGGCCAGCTGACCCGCACCCTGGCCGAACGGATCACCTCCGGCCAGTACGCTGTCGGCACCCAATTGCCGAGCGAGCAAAAAATGATCAGCGAGTTCGGGGTGAGCCGTACTGTCGTACGCGAGGCCATTGCCAACCTGCGTGCCAACGGCAGGGTATTGACGCGTCAGGGCTCCGGCGCCTTCGTGCTGCAGCAGGAAGCGGCCAAGGGATTCCATATTGATTCGGGCCATCTCACGGACATCCAGGAAGTGGTGTCTCTGCTCGAATTGCGTATCGGGCTGGAATCAGAAGCCGCGGTGCTCGCCGCACAACGCCGTACGCCGGAGCAGCTGGAGGCCATGAAGCAGGCCTTGCGCGACATCGAACAAGCCATCCTGCGGGATGAAAATGCGCTCGAGCCGGATCTACGCTTCCACCGCCTGATTGCCGAGGCGGCTGGCAATCCGCACTTCCTGAAGCTCTTCCACTATGTCAGCGAGTTGTTGATGACTCGTGCCAGCATGCGCCCGGGCCGCCTCAGCAGCCGTTCGCCCGAGGAGTTCCTGAACCACGCCCAGCGCGAACACGAGCAGATCTGCTTCGCCATCGAACGCCAGGATCCGGAAGCTGCCCGCGCGGCACTGCGCATGCATCTTTCCGAAAGCAAGGCACGCCTGCTACGCAGCGCGGCCTTGCACAATCCATGAGCCTTGTACCCGCAGCAGGGCCGGTACAAAAACAGAGAAGCCCGCATTTGCGGGCTTCTCTGCTATCCGGGCTGCGGCGGATCAGGTCACCGGCGCCGGGTTGAACAGAGTCAGCGCGTTGTAGAGCTTCAGCTGCTCGGCCCAGGTCTTGCGGCCGCTGGCCACCTCGAGCATGAGCTGGAAGATTTCCCAACCCAGGGACTCGATGCTGGCCTCGCCGTCAGCAATACGGCCGGCATTCACGTCCATCAGGTCGTGCCAGCGGCGGGCCAGATCGGTACGCGTGGCGACCTTGATCACCGGGCATTCGGCCAGGCCATAAGGCGTGCCACGGCCCGTGGTGAAAATGTGCAGGTTCATGCCGGCCGCCAGTTGCAGCGTGCCGCAGATGAAATCCGAAGCCGGCGTAGCGGCATACACCAGGCCCGACGTGATGCCGCGGTCTGCCAGGCGCTCACCGGGCGAGATCACGCCGGAAATCGCCGATGAGCCGGACTTCACGATCGAGCCCATGGCCTTCTCGACGATGTTCGACAGCCCGCCCTTCTTGTTGCCCGGGGTGGTGTTGGCGCTGCGGTCCACCTGGCCCAGCTTCAGGTATTCGTCATACCAGCCGAGTTCGCGGATGATCGCCTGGCCCACTTCGGGCGTGGCGGCACGCTCGGTGAGCTGGCGCACGCCATCGCGCACCTCGGTGTTCTCGGAGAACATCACGGTGGCGCCGGCCCGCACCAGCAGGTCGGCGGCATAGCCCAGCGCCGGGTTGGCGGTAATGCCGGAGAAGGCATCCGAGCCGCCGCACTGCATGCCGACGACCAGTGCGGAGGCCGGGCAGACTTCGCGCTGACGCGCGTTGAGGCGCTCCAGATGGACGCGAGCACGCTGCATGATTGAATCGATCATGGCGCCGAAGCCGATGTGCTGCTCGTTCTGCAGGCACACCACGTCGAGGCCTGCCGTGTCGTCTTTCTCCTGCTTGAGCATCACCGCCTTGGGCAGATCGAGGCGCTCGGGCTGCAGTTTTTCGCAGCCGAGGCTCACCACCAGCACCTCGCCGCCGAAGTTCGGATTCAGGGCGAGGTTGCGCACGGTACGGATCGGGATGATCGCGGTGGGCGCGTCGATCGCCACGCCACAGCCGTAGGTGTGGTTCAGCGCCACTACGCCATCCACGTTCGGATATTGCGGCAGCAGCTCTTCGCGGATGCGTTTGGCGGCATGTTCGACCACGCCGGCCACACACTGCACGGTAGTGGTGATGGCCAGCAGGTTGCGCGTGCCGACGCTGCCGTCGGCATTGCGGTAGCCCATGAAGGTATGGCCTTCAAGCGGCGCATGTTGCGGCGGCTTGCGGGTGGCCAGCGGCAGGCCTTCGAGGCCCACGGCCTCGGGCATGGCGAGCAGGGTTTCATTCACCCAGCGGCCGCTGGCGAGATCTTCGCGGGCGGTGCCGATACTCACGTCGTAGCGGCGCACCACCTCGCCCTTGGCGATCGGCTCCAGCGCCACCTTGTGGCCCTGCGGTACATGTTCGCGCAGCACCACGCCGGGAGCGACTTCGGTGCCGGCGGGCAGGCCACCCACGCCGACGATGACGGCCACGTTGTCGGCCGGGTGCATGCGAATGATCAGTGGGGCCTTGCCGGTATTCGGGATATTCATGGCGTTTCCTTCACTTTCGTCTTGTCCTGCGGAGTTGCCTTCGAGCGTATAACTTGCCTGGATCGCCTTGCCGTGCCATGGCACAGTGTTCGGCGCCCTGCCCTGTTTTACGCCTGAAGCAAGCCTGCATCAGAGCATTTCGAGCGGCGTGGCCGCTGCGGGAGGTGGAAAAAAAATGTTCAGGGCGGCGCGCGTGGCGGCATCCAGTTCAAGTGACAGGGCGGCGGCATTTTCGAGTACGCGTGGCGGGCTCGAGGCCTTCGGAATGATGATGCATTGCTCGTTACCGAGCAGCCAGGCCAGCGCGAGCTGAGCCGGAGTGACGTTCAGGGAGGCAGCGATGCGGCCGAGGCCCGGATCGTGCAGCAGGCGCGACTGCTCCAGCGGCGAGTAGGCCATCAGCGGAATGCCGTGCGCACGGCACCAGGGCTGCAGATCCCATTCGATGCCGCGCCGGCCAAGGTTGTAGAGCACCTGATTGCACACCGGGAGCTTGCCGTGAGAGGCCTTCAGCACATCGTCGATACCGAGCGCGGTGAAATTGCTCAGGCCCCAGTAACGGATCTTGCCTTCACGTTGCAGGCGCTCGAAGGCTTCCAGGGTTTCGTCCAGCGCGATGGAGCCGGGCCAGTGCAGCAGATAGGCGTCGAGCCGGTCGGTCCCGAGACGCTTCAGGCTGGCTTCGCAGGCGCTGATCATGCTGCGGTGCCCGGCGTTGAAGGGATAAACCTTGCTGACCAGGAAGACGCCGTCGCGCCGACCCCGGATGGCTTCGCCGACGAGGCGTTCCGATTCACCATCGCCATACATCTCGGCAGTGTCGATCAGGCTCAGCCCCGCATCCAGCCCGGCCTGCAGAGCCGCCAGCTCGCGCGCCCGGTTGGCGCGCACTTCACCCATCATCCAGCTGCCCATACCAAGTGCGGGCACTGCTTCGCCGCCAGGCAGGGTCACGGTTTTCATGCCTGTGGCTCCTCAATCAGGATGGCGCGGAAGTCATTCACATTGGTCAGGGTTGGGCCAGTCACCACCGCGTTGCCGAGTGCGCCGAAGAAGCCATGGCCGTCGTTATTGGCGAGGCTGTCCTTGGGGCGGATGCCCTGCTCCCAGGCGCGTTGCAGGGTGTCCGGGGCGAGATAGGCTCCGGCGATTTCTTCGACGCCATCGACACCGTCGGTATCGCCAGCCAGCGCATGCACGCCGGCGGCGCCGTCGAGCGCAATGCCCAGCGACAGCAGGAATTCCACGTTGCGCCCGCCACGCCCCTGGCCACGCAGGGTGACCGTGGTTTCACCGCCCGAGAGCAGCACGCAGGGGGTGCGGAAAGGCTGGCCATGCTGGACGACCTGCAGCGCCACGCCAGCCATGACCTTGCCCACATCGCGCGCCTCGCCTTCGATGCTGTCGCCGAGGATGTAAGGCGTCACGCCGGCATCCAGTGCCACTTTGGCCGCGGCTTCGAGGGCCATCTGCGGCGTGGCGATGAGGTGCGTCTCGCAATATTCGAGACGCGGATCGAGCGGTTTGATGGATTCAGCCGCCGGGCTGGCGAGCACTTCGAGCACGTTCGCCGGCAGCGCGATGCCATAGCGACGCACGATGGCCAGCGCGTCTTCGCAGGTGGTGATATCCGCCACGGTGGGGCCGGAGGCGATGTCGCAGGGCTTGTCGCCCGGCACATCGGAAATCAGCAGGGTCACGACCTTGGCCGGATGGCAGGCGGCGGCGAGGCGTCCGCCCTTGATCGCGGAGAGGTGGCGGCGCACGCAGTTCATCTCGCTAATCGAGGCCCCCGAGGCCAGCAGCGCGCGATTCACGGCCTGCTTGTCGGCCAGCGTGAGGCCCGGCAGGGGCAGCGGCAGCAAGGACGAGCCACCGCCCGAGATCAGGCACAGCACGGTGTCGTCCGCCGTGAGGCCGCTGACCAGATCCAGGATGCGCTGCGCGGCCGTGAGGCCGGCTTCATCCGGCACCGGATGGGCGGCTTCGACGATCTCGATCTGCTGGCAGGGCACGGCGTAACCGTAGCGGGTGACGACCAGGCCTTCGAGCTTGCCCGGCCAGGCCGCTTCCACCGCAGCGGCCATCGCGGCCGAGGCCTTGCCGGCCCCGATCACGATCAGCCGCCCGCGCGGCGCTTCCGGCAGGAAGGCGGGAATGCAGTGAGCGGGCTGCGCGGCCTCGATGGCAGCGAGGAACATGTCCCGCAGGAGACTTTCGGCAGAACGCTGGCTGCTCATGTGCATCCCCTTTCCGCTCAGGCCTTCTGGCCGACTTCGAAGTTGGCCATGATCTCCAGCGCGCGCACCAGCGCCGAGTGATCCCAGGCCGCGCCGCCGTGCGCTGCGCAGGTGTTGAACATTTCCTGGCAGGTGGCCGTGTTGGGCAGGGCCACGCCGAGCTTGCGGGCCGAAGTGAGGGCAAGGTTCAGATCCTTCTGGTGCAGCTCGATGCGGAAGCCCGGGTTGAAGGTGCGCTTGATCATGCGTTCGCCATGCACTTCGAGGATCTTCGAGGAGGCGAAGCCGCCCATCAGCGCCTGACGCACCCGCGCCGGATCGGCACCGGCCTTGGAGGCAAACAGCAGCGCCTCGCCCACGGCCTGGATGTTCATCGCCACGATCATCTGGTTGGCCACCTTGGCGGTCTGCCCGTCGCCATTGCCGCCGACCAGGGTGATGTTCTTGCCCATCAGCTCGAACAGCGGCTTCACAGTTTCAAACGTGGCCTCGCTGCCGCCGACCATGATGGAGAGCGTGGCGGCTTCGGCGCCGACCTGACCGCCGGAAACCGGTGCGTCCAGATACTCACAGCCCAGCGCGCGGATCTTCGCGGCGAATTCCTTGGTCTCGATCGGCGAGATCGAGCTCATGTCCACCACGATCTTGCCGGCGGTGAGGCCCGCGGCAATGCCGTGCTCGTCGAACAGGGCTGCGGCTACGTGCGGCGTATCCGGCACCATGATGAAAATGATGTCGGAATGCTGCGCAACCTCTTTGGCGGAGGCATACACCTTGCCGCCCGCCTCGGTCAGCGCCGGGGCCACCGGGCCGATGGTGAACAGCGCCAGCTCATGGCCGCCCTTGATGAGATTGGCCGCCATCGGCGTGCCCATGATGCCCAGTCCAACAAAACCCAGCTTGCTCATATTTGCTTCTCCTGAAAAATGAATGATGTCTGTTCAAGCGCCGGCATAGCGGTCGCGCAGTGTCTGGCTGCCGGCGCGCAGCAAGCCGATGTCGCTGCCCACCGCGACCATCGTGATGCCCATCTCGATATAGCGGCGCGCATCGGCCTCCACCGGAGCAAGGATGCCCACGGCCACCCCGTGCTTCTTGCCGGCGGCCACGACAGTCGCGATGGCTGCCTGCACCTCGGGGTGCCCCGGATCGCCGAGGTAGCCGTAACCGGCAGCCAGATCCGAGGGGCCGATGAACAGCACATCCACGCCCGGCACGGCGCAGATCGCCTCAATGTCGGCCACGGCCGAGCGTGTTTCGATCTGCACGGCGACCACGATGTTGTGGTTCACCACCTTCTGGTAGTCCGGCACCGTGCCGTAGCGGTTACTGCGCGTGGCGACCGATACGCCACGGATGCCTTCGGGCGGGTAGCGCGTGGCGGCCACGGCGGCGGTGGCCTGCTGCGCGTTCTCGACGAAGGGCACGAGGAAGTTGTAGAAGCCGGCATCGAGCAGACGCTTGATCTGCACCGGATCATTCGACTGTGGCCGCACGACCGGCGCACTTGCGCTGTCCTTGAGGGCCATCAGCTGCATGACCAGATTCTGCATGTCGTTCGGCGCGTGTTCAGCGTCGAGCAGCATCCAGTCGAAGCCGGCCAGGCCGATGACTTCAACCGAGAAAGGACTGGTCAGCTGTTGCCAGCAGCCGATCAGCTTTTCGCCCTCTTGCAGGCGGCGTTTGAAACTGTTGGGGATGGGGGTGTAGGCAGGGCTATTCATGCTCATGTCCTCAGCGCACCAGGCACGGGCGCTTGTTGTTGAAGGTCCAGCCCGGGATCAGGAATTGCATGGCGACCGCATCGTCGCGCGCGCCCAGGCCCATGTTTTTGTAGGCCTGATGGGCCTTCTCCACTTCGGCCATATCGATCTCGATGCCCAGGCCGGGTTTCTCCGGCACCTTGATGTAGCCGCCTTCGATTTTCAGCGGCTCCTTGGTCAGACGCTGGCCGTCCTGCCAGATCCAGTGCGTGTCGATGGCGGTGACCTTGCCCGGTGCAGCAGCGCCGACATGGGTGAACATGGCCAGTGAAATATCGAAGTGGTTGTTCGAATGCGAACCCCAGGTGAGGCCGAACATCTCGCACATCTGGGCGACGCGCACCGAACCCTGCATGGTCCAGAAGTGCGGGTCGGCGAGCGGGATATCCACGGACTGCAACTGGCAGGAGTGGGCCATCTGGCGCCAGTCGGTGGCGACCATGTTGGTGGCGGTCGGCAGGCCGGTGGCGCGGCGGAATTCGGCCATCACCTCGCGACCCGAATAACCGTTCTCGGCGCCGCAGGGGTCTTCAGCGTAAGCCAGGATGCCGTGCTTATCGCGGCACAGACGGATGGCTTCGGCCAGCGACCAGGCGCCGTTCGGATCCAGCGTGATGCGGGCTTCGGGGAAGCGCTCGTGCAGGGCAATGATGGCTTCCATTTCTTCTTCGCCAGAGAGCACGCCGCCCTTGAGCTTGAAGTCCTGAAAGCCATAGCGCTCGTGCGTGGCTTCGGCGAGGCGCACGATGGCTTCGGGAGTGAGCGCTTCTTCGTTGCGCAGGCGGAACCAGTCGTTGTCGGCGCCAGCTTCATCGCGGTAGCCGAGCGTGGTCTTGTTGCGGTCGCCGATGTAGAAGAGATAGCCCAGCATCTGCACGGCATCGCGCTGCTGGCCTTCGCCGAGGAGTGCCGCCACTGGCACGTTCATGAACTGCCCCAGCAGATCGAGGAAGGCCGACTCCACGGCCGTGACGGCGTGGATGGTGGTGCGCAGATCGAAGGTCTGCAGGCCGCGGCCGCCGGAATCGCGGTCGGCGAAGGTGCGGCGCATGGCATTCAGCACGGCGTTGTAGTCACCGAGGGTGCGGCCGATGATCAGCGGGCGGGCATCCTCGATGGTCTGGCGGATCTTCTCACCGCCGGGCACTTCACCCAGGCCGGTGTTGCCGGCGCTGTCCTTGAGAATCACGATGTTGCGGGTAAAGAAGGGGCCGTGGCCGCCGGAGAGGTTCAGCTCCATGCTGTCGCGGCCGGCGACGGGGATCACTTGCAGTTCGCGAATGACCGGAGTGCTGTGCGTTTGTGTGTTCATGGCGTTCTTTCCACAAGGAAGAAAATGAGGGGGAGGGTGCTTGGCGGCCCATCCATGCGGGCCGCCATGGCTGAGAGTCAGGTTCAGTTGCGGATCGATTTGCTCAGCGTCACGCGCTTGATGTCACCCACCACGAAGAGGTAGCAGGCGATCGCCAGGGCCGCGCAGGCCGCCACATACACCAGGGCGCCAGCGAAGGAGCCAGTGGCCTGCACGATGTAGCCGATCACGATCGGGGTGGTAATGCCGGCGGTGTTGCCGAAGGTGTTGAAGAGGCTGCCAGAGAGGCCGCCGGCCTCCTTCGGCGAGGTGTCGGACACCACGGCCCAGCCCAGTGCGCCCACGCCCTTGCCGAAGAAGGCCAGCGACATGATGGCGATGACGAGTGCATCTGTGGAGATGTAGTTGCAGGCGATCATGCTCATCGACATCAGCATGCCGAACACGATGGGCGTCTTGCGTGCCACCGACAGCGAACAGCCGCTGCGGGTGAGGCGGTCGGACAGCCAGCCGCCGAAGACGCCACCGAGGAAGCCGGCCACAGCCGGGAGCGAGGCCACGAAACCAGCCTTGAGGATGGTCATGTGGCGCTCGGTGACCAGATACACCGGGAACCAGGTCAGGAAGAAGTAGGTCAGCGTGGTGATGCAGTACTGGCCGATATACACGCCCAGCAGCATGCGGCTGGACAGCAGCTCCTTGATACAAGCCCAGGTATCGACCTGCGCGGCCTTCTTGGCTGCGCCCTGGCCGGCATCCAGATGCACCAGACCGCCGCCTTCCTCAATGTAGCTGAGCTCGCTCTTGCTGATGGAGGGGTGGGCCTTCGGGCTATGGATCATCTTGAGCCACAGCAGCGCGACCAGCAAGCCGAGGCTGCCCATCACGTAGAACACGCTTTCCCAGCCATGCTCATGCACCATCCAGCCCATGATCGGGGCGAATAGCACGGTGGCGAAATACTGCGCCGAGTTGAAGATGGCGGCCGCCAGCCCGCGCTCATGCGTCGGGAACCAGGCCGAGGTGATGCGGCTGTTGCCGGGGAAGGACGGCGCTTCAGCGGCGCCTACCAGCAAGCGCAGGCAGATCAGCGCTGCCACCGCAGCACCGCCGGTAAAGAAACCGATGGCGCCCTGCATCAG
This sequence comes from Uliginosibacterium sp. 31-12, assembly GCF_030548425.1. NCBI lineage: Bacteria > Pseudomonadati > Pseudomonadota > Betaproteobacteria > Rhodocyclales > Zoogloeaceae > Uliginosibacterium > Uliginosibacterium sp. 31-12. The sequence continues at coordinate 89,751 of NZ_JAUOOA010000004.1, forward strand.
CGTGAACAGCGACCACAGGAAGATCGAGAAGAAGTAGGTGATCTTGGAGCCGAAGCGGTCGAGCAGCCAGCCGCCGGGCAGCTGGGCCAGCACGTAGGACCAGCCGAAAGCCGAGAAGATGTAGCCCATCTCCACCGGCGAGAGTTCGAATACGCGGCGGATTTCCGGGCCGGCGATCGAGATCGTGGCACGGTCGGCGTAGTTGATCGTGGTCACCAGGAAGAGCATCGCCAGGATGCCCCAGCGGGCCTTGGAATCCAGTTTCGGTGTGCTTGCCGCCGGGGCTTGGGCCGCAGGTACGGGGCCGTCCAGGGTGGCTGCTACGCTTTGGGTCTGAGTCATTGTCTCCTCCGGGAGTCAAACCTGCGGGCCGGAAATCGACCGCACAGGGCAGATGGGTATGAGACGAATCCTAGAGCTGGCTTATGCGTCCATCAAACCAATGAATGATTGAATTGATTCAGATTTTGTATCGTGACTAGGGTTTACGGCAGTTCTGGATAGGGTCGACAAGCGAGCGCTCACAGCATCAGCGGGGCCAGCACATCGCGCCGGAACAGCGTCAGCATGGGGTTGTCGTTATCGCGCCGGAACGACACCACGCGCCCCACCATCGGCCCCAACTCAGGCAGCTTGCGCAGCAATACGCCTTCCAGATGCAGGCCGCTGGCCGATTCGGGGATCAGGGCCACGCCTACGCCGGAGGCCACCAGTGCCAGCATCGTGTGGATCTGCCCCACATGCTCCACCACGCGCGGCACCACGCCGGCGCGATCAAAGCAGCCCACCAGCAGCTGGTGGAAATAGCGCGCCTCGTAGGGCGAATACATCAGGAAGTTGCGATCCTGCAGCAGCTTCAGCGCCACCTCGGCGGGCCATAGCGCGGCGTCCTGCTCGGGGATCGCCAGAAGCAGGGTTTCGCCGCCCAGGGCGTGAGTTTCCAGCTCGCCGTGGCCCGGGTGCGGGCGCAGCAGGCCCACATCCAGCTGGCCTGCGCTCAGGGCTTCAAGCTGGGCGGCACTCACCATCTCCTTGAGCGTGAGTGACACGCCGGGCGCACGCACCTTGAGGCGGCGCACCAGCTGCGGCAGCAGGTGATAGCCGAAGGCCGCCGTAAAACCGATGGCGAGCGAGCCTGCCTCGCCCTTGCCCACCCGCCGCGCCAGGGTGGCGGCCTCCTCGGCCATGCGCAGGATGCGTGAGGCTTCGGGGAAAAAGGCCTTGCCGGCGGCGGTGAGGCGCACCGAGCGGTTGCTGCGCTCGAGCAGCTGCGCGCCGACGCTGTGCTCCAGCAGACGGATCTGGCGGCTCAAGGGCGGCTGGGTCATGTTCAGGCGCTCGGCGGCGCGACTGAAGTGCAATTCTTCGGCGACGGCAACGAAGCAGCGGATCTGGCTCAACTCGAACATCATGTTCTCCGGCGCATCCTGACAAGACACAAAGCCCTTCGAAGCCTGCTTGAAGGGCGTATGACATTCAACGCAGCAGACCGGTGAGCGCATCACCGGTCTGCTGAGGGGGCTGGCTCAGGCCAGGCTGGCGGCGCGCTGCTTGCGCCGGGCAGCGTGGGTCTTGTAAATGTGCAGCACCACCGACGCGACTGCGACAGCCAGGAAGCCGGCCGAGATCGGCTCGGTCAGGAAGCCCATGAAGTTGCCATCCGAGAGCATCAGGCCGCGGCGCAGATTGGTCTCCGCCATCGGGCCGAGGATCAGGCCGATGATGAAGGGCGTCTGCGGGATCTTGCACTTCACGAAGGCGTAGCCGACCAGACCGAAGAACACGATGGTGCCCACGTCGAAGATGCGGTTGCCGAGGCCGAAGGCGCCCACCACGCACAGCACGAGGATGATCGGCAGCAGGATGTGCTTCGGGATCGCCAGCATCTTCACGAAAATGCGCACGCCGTAAAGCTCGCAGATCAGCATGAATACGGCAGAAACGATCATCGCGATGAAGATCGAATACACCAGCGGGCCTTGCGACATGAACAGCAACGGCCCCGGCTGGATGCCGTGGATCATGAAGCCGCCGAGCAACATGGCCGTCACCGTGTCACCCGGAATACCCAGGGTCAGCAGCGGGATCATGGCCCCGCCCACGGCCGAGCACGAAGCCGCTTCGGATGCCACGATGCCATCGATGCAGCCGGTGCCGAATTTCTCCGGGTTCTTCGACTGCTTCTTGGCCACCATGTAGGCCACGATGTTCGAGGTGCCCGAACCGATGCCGGGCAGGATGCCGATGCCGGTGCCGATCAGGATGGAGCGGATGCAGTTCCAGCCCTGCTCGAAGAACTCCTTGAGCGAGAAGCCGAAGCCCTTCAGCTTGACCACCTGGATCTGGGCATGCTGCTCGCTCTTCACCTCTTCGGCGACCTTGATGATCTCGGAGATCGCGAACAGGCCGATCAGCACGGGCAGGATGTCGAAGCCGCTATTGAGCTCGGTCTGGCCAAAGGTAAAGCGGGTGATGGCATCCACCGGGGCGATGCCGACGGTCGAGAACATGAAGCCTAAGGCGCCGGAAAAGACGCCCTTGACCATCGAGCCGGTGGAAAGTGTGATGATCAGCGTGAGCGAGAAGATGGCGATCGAGAAGTACTCGTGCGGTCCGAAACTCAGGGCGATCTTGGCCAGCGTGGGCGCGATGAAGATCAGGGCCAGGATGGAGACGAAGGTACCGACGAAGGAATAGAAGATGCCGACGCCGAGCGCCTTGGCACCCTCACCCTTTTCCATCATCGGCCCACCATCGAAGGTGGTGGCTACCGAGGCGGGCGTACCCGGAATCTTCAGCAGGATGGCGGAGATCAGGCCGCCGGACACGCCGCCGATGTAGAGCCCCACCAGCAGCGCAATGCCGGAGGTGGCGCTCAGCGAATAGGTGATGGGCAGGAACAGCGCCACCGCCATGGTGGCGGTGAGGCCGGGGATGGCACCGAAGATGATGCCGACCACGGTACCGAAGAAGATGAGTCCGAGCACCTGGAAGGTGAAAACGATCTCGATGCCCTGCTGGAACAATGCAAGCATGGTGGGCCCCTTGTCAGTTGAGGAAGGCGCTCAGCACACCGACCGGCAGAAGCATGTCGAAGGCATAGCGGAAAGTGGCGTAGACAATGGCTGAGGTAAGCACCGCGATCAGCGCATATTTCGGCAGGCTGACCTGATGGTCGTTCGGCGTCAGCACGATGAACTGGGCGAACAGGTAGATCGCCGTGATCACCGGAAAGCCGAGCGGCTCAAGCAGGGCTGCATAGGCGATGATCAGGCCGAGGGTCTTCACGACGGTGCGGTAGTCCGCCTTGTCGTCGGCCTTGGCCGGGGCGTCGGTGCCGACCTTGCTGGCGTCCCACAGCTGGAAGCCGCCGAGCAGACACATCGTGATGGCCAGCACATAGGGCACGAAGGCCGCGTCGATGAACTGCTTGCGGGGCAACTGGCTGGTCATGTACAGATAGCCAAGGCCGATCAGCAGAAAGACGATGCCTACCGCGAATTCGCGTGTTCGGATGTTGCTCATGATGTTTTTCCTGGAGAAGGTTGAGAGCCGGGCGCCGAAGGGCGCGCGCCGTGGTGCGCGCCCCTCTCTGCAGGCTTACTTCTTCTGACGCAGCAGATCCTTGTACTGCATGTAATCGTCACGCACCGCGTTCAGCTCGGTGATCGCTTCCTTGGTCGGGTAGAAAGCCACGGGCTGCTTGAAGCCCTCTTCCAGGGCCTTGGCGTAGGCCGGATCCTTGGTGATCTGGGCCATCACGTCGGACATCTTCTTGATGATGGCCGGGTTGGTCCCCTTCGGGAACGCGACGATGTAGGGCTTCTCCATGTCGAACGTCATGCCCTGTTCGTTGAAGGTCTTGATCTCGCCGAGCAGCGGGTTGCGGGCCTTGTTGTACTGGCCAACCATGAACATGTCGCCGGTGGCCTGGTAATCCTTCACCGGGCCGTAGGAGATCGAGGCCAGATCGATGCGCCCGCCGAGCAACGAGGTGATCTTGTCGGAAGCCGAGCCGACGTCGACAAACTTCATCTGGATGCCGGCCTGCTTCTGGAAGATCAGGCCCTGCAGGTGCGAGTAGCCGCCCAGCTCGGTGCCGTAGATCACCGAGTTCGGTGCGGCCTTGGCCTTGGCGACGATGTCCTTCACTTCCTTCAGGGCGGACTTCTTGCCGGCGGCCAGCACCACGCTCTTGTCGACCGCGGCGATACAGGAAATGTCGAACTTGGCGTCGAACTTGTCGTTGGTCAGGCCCGAGACTTCATTGACGATCAGGTGACCGGTGTGGGCGAACAAGATGGTGTTGCCATCCGGCGCCGCGCCGGCCACCTGGGACATGGCAATCGTGCCGCCGCCGCCGTTCACGTTGGTGACGATCATCGTCTTGCCGGTGATCTTCTCGAAGTAACGTGCCATCTGGCGGGCGTTGAAGTCCGTGTCGCCACCGGCGCCGGCCGGCACGATGATCTGCACAGGGCGCGTCGGCCACGCAACATCTGCGGCCCGGGCGAAAGTGGAGCCGATGACAAGCGTCATGGCCGCGAGCGTGAAACCGATTGCCTTCTTCATGATCAAGAGTCCTCCTGGAGTGTGGGTCCGGCGCTGACCTGGAGGGGTGCAACGCCATCGGGTAAAGCCGTGCTGCGTTCTGGCTGCTCTGTTAAGCGACCCGCCCGGGCTGCAGGGGGCGGAGCCGGGGGTTCGTGGTTCAGGATTTCTGGCCGACTTCAAAATTGGCCATGATCTCCAGCGCGCGCACCAGCGCCGAGTGATCCCAGGCCGCGCCGCCGTGCGCTGCGCAGGTGTTGAACATTTCCTGGCAGGTGGCCGTGTTGGGCAGGGCCACGCCGAGCTTGCGGGCCGAAGTGAGGGCAAGGTTCAGATCCTTCTGGTGCAGCTCGATGCGGAAGCCCGGGTTGAAGGTGCGCTTGATCATGCGTTCGCCATGCACTTCGAGGATCTTCGAGGAGGCGAAGCCGCCCATCAGCGCCTGACGCACCCGCGCCGGATCGGCACCGGCCTTGGAGGCAAACAGCAGCGCCTCGCCCACGGCCTGGATGTTCATCGCCACGATCATCTGGTTGGCCACCTTGGCGGTCTGCCCGTCGCCATTGCCGCCGACCAGGGTGATGTTCTTGCCCATCAGCTCGAACAGCGGCTTCACAGTTTCAAACGTGGCCTCGCTGCCGCCGACCATGATGGAGAGCGTGGCGGCTTCGGCGCCGACCTGACCGCCGGAAACCGGTGCGTCCAGATACTCACAGCCCAGCGCGCGGATCTTCGCGGCGAATTCCTTGGTCTCGATCGGCGAGATCGAGCTCATGTCCACCACGATCTTGCCGGCGGTGAGGCCCGCGGCAATGCCGTGCTCGTCGAACAGGGCTGCGGCTACGTGCGGCGTATCCGGCACCATGATGAAAATGATGTCGGAATGCTGCGCAACCTCTTTGGCGGAGGCATACACCTTGCCGCCCGCCTCGGTCAGCGCCGGGGCCACCGGGCCGATGGTGAACAGCGCCAGCTCATGGCCGCCCTTGATGAGATTGGCCGCCATCGGCGTGCCCATGATGCCCAGCCCTACGAAACCCAGCTTGCTCATTGCGAAACTCCTTGTGCGAATGGGTGATGGCGTGTCGTTCAGAGGTATTTGTCGCGCAGGGCCTGCGTGCCGCTGCGGAATACGCCCAGGTCGCTGCCCACAGCGACGAAAGTGGCGCCCATCTCAAGATAGCGACGCGCATCGGTTTCTGCCGGCGCCAGAATGCCGCTGGGCTTTCCGGCGGCCTTGGCCACAGCAAAGATGCGGGTGATAGCTGCCTGCACGGCGGGATCGGCCGCATTGCCCAGATGCCCCATGCCGGCGGCCAGATCGGAGGGGCCCACGAAGAGGCAGTCCACCCCCTCGACGGCGGCAATGGCTTCGATATTGCTCAGCGCCAGGGTGCTTTCGATCTGCACGATCACGCTGATGTTGTCGTTGATGATCTGCTGGTAATCCTTCACCGTGCCGTATCGGTTGCTGCGATGCGCCACCGATACGCCGCGCATGCCGGCACCGGGGTAGCGCGTGGCGGCTACGGCGCGGGCCGCGTCTTCGGCGCTCTCCACGAAGGGCACGAGGAAGTTGTAGAAGCCGATGTCGAGCAGGCGCTTGATCAGCACAGCGTCATTCGAGGCTGGGCGCACCACGGGCGCGCTGACACTGTCTTTCAGCGCCATCAGCTGCGGGATGAAGGAGAGCACGTCGTTCGGGGCGTGCTCGCCGTCGAGCAGGATCCAGTCGAAACCGGCGAGGCCCAGCACTTCGGTGCTGATCGGGCTGCCCAGTGCGCACCAGCAGCCGGTCAGCTTCTGGCCGGCGATGAGATTGCGGCGAAACTGGTTGGGAAAGGCGGAGTAGGGCTGTGCGGGGGTCATGAGCGAGTTTCCTCAGCGAACGAAACAGGGGCGCTTGGGGTCGTACTTCCAGCCGGGCTGCAGGTACTGCATGGCCATCGCGTCATCGCGCGCGCCGCTGCCGACTTTCTTGTAAAGCTCGTTGGCCTGAAGGATGCGATCCATGTCCGGCTCGATGCCGAGGCCCGGTTTCGCGGACACCTCGACGCAGCCCCCGACGATGCGCGGCGGCTCGGTAGTGAGGCGCTCGCGGCCTTCCTGCCAGATCCAGTGGGTGTCGATGGCGGTGATCTGGCCCGGCGCAGCTGCGGCGGCATGGGTGAACATGGCTAGTGACACATCGAAGTGGTTGTTCGAGTGCGAGCCCCAGATGAGGCCGAATTCGTCGCATATCTGGGCGACGCGCACCGAGCCCTGCATGGTCCAGAAATGCGGGTCGGCCAGCGGGATGTCGACCGAATCGAGCTTCAGCGAGTGGTTGAGCTGGCGCCAGTCGGTGGCGACCATATTGGTGGCCGTGCGGATGCCGGTGGCACGCTTGAACTCGGCCATGATCTCGCGCCCCGAGTAGCCGGCTTCCGGCCCACAGGGGTCTTCGGCATAGCTCAGCACATGGCCCTGCCCCTTGCACAGCGCGATGGCCTCATTCAGCGACCAGGCGCCGTTGGGGTCCAGGGTGACGCCGGCCTGCGGGAAGCGCTGCTTGATGGCGGCGATGGCAGCCATTTCTTCCTCGCCGCCCATCACGCCGCCCTTGAGCTTGAAGTCATTGAAGCCATAGTGCTCGGCCGAGGCTTCGGCCAGCCGCACGATGGATTCCGGCGTCATGGCCACTTCGTTGCGCAGCCGATACCACTCGCTCTTCGCTCCGCCATCGGCGAGGTAGGGCAGGTCGGTGCGCTGGCGCTCACCTATATAGAAGAGGTAGCTGAGCATGCGCACCGCATCGCGCTGCTTGCCCGTACCGAGCAGCTCGCACACCGGCACGCCCAGATGCTGGCCGAGCAGGTCCAGCAGGGCGGCTTCGACGGCGGTGATCACGTTGTCCATGCGCAGGTTGATTTCGTGCGGCTGCTTGAGCACGCGCGCCTCGGATTCCGAGGTGACCTGATGCACCGTGGCCTGGTGGGCGGTGTGGCCGCTCACGAAGCTGCGCCGGATGCTGTTGAGTACGCTGTTGTAGAGCCCGATCGGCTTGCCAAGCACCAGGCTGATCGAGCGCTCCAGCGCCTGGCGGATGCCTTCGCCGCCGGGTACCTCGCCAATGCCGGTGTGGCCGGCGTTGTCGCGCAGGATCACGAGGTTGCGCGTGAAATAGGGGCCGTGCGCGCCGCACAGGTTGAACAACATGCTGTCGTGCCCGGCGACCGGGATCACCCGCATTTCGGTCACGATCGGGGTGCTGCTGTGCGTTGCAATCATGCTGACCTCGGATCAGGGTTTTCGGCGAATGCCCTTATGAAACCTGGCAGGTGCCGCAGACTTCAGCTAGATATGTCGTATGTCGTCGTACGTCTTATCAGCCAGTATAATGAGCGCATGAATGTTTCCTATAAGCGTTGTCTCTGACTGCGGAAAACCCTATGAACAAAGCAGATGGCTCGCTGCTGCCAGCCCGCAAACGCGGCCCCAGCTTGGTCGAGACAGTCATGAACGACCTGGCGGGCAAGATCCGCAACGGTGTCTATCGGGCCGGCGCCAAGTTGCCGACTGAACCCGAAGTGATGGCCGAACATGGCGTGAGCCGCACTGTGGTGCGCGAAACCATGTCGCGCCTGCAGGCCGCCGGGCTGGTCGAGACGCGCCATGGGGTGGGCACCTTCGTGCTGGCCCAGCCAGTGGCTTCGCCGCTGCACATGGACAGCGCCACGGCCATGACCATCCGCGAACTGCTGGCCATGCTGGAACTGCGCATTAGCGTCGAAACCGAGGCGGCAGGTCTTGCTGCGCTGCGTCGCACGGATGCGCAGGTGGAGGAAATGCGTCAGGCCCTGCGCGAGTTCGACGACGAGCTCAGCAAAGGCGGCAGCTCGGTCGACGCAGACTTCAAGTTCCATCTGCTCGTGGCTCAGGCCACCGGCAACCCGTATTTCGAGAATTTCTACCGTCAGCTCGGCATCAATACGATTCCGCGTACGCGCCTGGACACCTCGGTGTTTTCCTCGGCGCCGGGGCAGAGTTATCTGCGCCGCTCCAACGAGGAGCACCTGAGCATCCTCGAAGCCATCGCCCGGCGTGATCCTGAAAACGCCCGGGCCGGCATGCGCTTGCACCTCTCCAACAGCCGCGAGCGGCTGCGCCTGGCCAGCGAAGAAGCCGAGCGCAGGAAAGAGGGCTGACAACAGCGCTTGTCATACGACGTCTTCTGGCGAAGAATGGCGCCTCCTTTCAGGGGATGCCGAGATGAACGCGCTGTGGATGCTGCTGACCTGCTTTCTGTTTGCCACCATGGGCGCCTGCGTAAAATCCGTTGGCAGCCATTTCAACATCGGCCAGATCGTGGGTGTACGTGGTCTGGTGCCGGCCCTGATCCTGGGCGCATGGGTGCTGTGGCAGCAGCGTTCGCTGTACTCGGTACACTGGAAAAGCCATCTGTACCGCTCCACCGCCGGCACCCTGTCGATGCTGCTGTACTTCCTGGCGATCACGCACCTGCCGCTGGCCACGGCAGTCACGCTTAACAACACCTCGGCGCTGTTTCTCGCGGGCATCCTGTCTTTCCGTCAGCCGCCACCGCGCGCGGTGTTTGGCGCGCTGGCGCTGGGTTTTGCCGGTGTGGTACTGGTGCTGCAGCCAAGCTTTGCCCAGGAACAGTGGGTGGGCGCAGCCTATGGCCTGGCGTCGGCCTTTCTGACCTGCGTAGCGCAGCTTAACCTGCGCGAGTTGGGGCGTGCCGGCGAGCCTGAATGGCGCACCGTGTGCATCTTTTCCCTGACTACGGCCCTGCTGGCCTTGCCCGTGGCGCTGTGGCTATCTTCTTCTGCCACGCAGGCGAGTGAGCTTGAGTGGGGCTACCTGATCGCCGTCGGACTGTGCGGCGGCCTCGGCCAGCTCACGTTGAGCCGGGCCTTCGGGCGCGGGCGGGCCATCGTCACGGCCAGCGTAGGCTATTCGACGGTGATCTTCTCCAGCCTCTACGGCACGCTGCTGTGGGGAGACCGGATTTCCCTGCTCTCCATCTTGGGCATCGCCATGATCATCGTCGCCAGCCTGATTAGTACCCACCCCGCTGTGTGGCGCGGACACAAGGCCGAACACGCAGACTGAGCCCGCTCGGGACGAGTACCTGCAAACCTCCAGCGGTGTCTGCACAGAAGGCGCCGTAACGCATCGCCAACCCCAGCAGAGGCTTGTCGGCAGCCCCTCTGCCAGCGGCTTTGGGCCGCCTTGGCTTACCCAAGCCGTTGGTGCGTAACAAAAATAGTTAACGGTCGTCCCTTGAAACCGCCCCACCCCGCCCCTATCATTAGCACTCGTCAGGGGAGAGTGCTAACAGCGCGGCGTCAGCCGCCCCGGCCCTCCCCGGGTTCCCCCGGGTGCCACGCACCCAAGATTTTTTAAATCAAACCCTTAACAGGAGTGGATATGAAGATTCGTCCCCTGCACGACCGCGTGGTCGTCAAGCGCGTTGAAGCCGAAGAAAAGACTTCTTCCGGCATCGTTCTGGCCAGCTCTGCCGTTGAAAAACCCGACATGGGTGAAGTGGTCTCCGTCGGCACCGGCAAGCTGCTGGATGACGGCTCCGTGCGCGCCCTGCAACTGAAGGCTGGCGACAAGGTCATCTTCGGCAAGTACAGCGGCCAGACCGTCAAGGTCGACGGCGAAGAACTGTTGGTGATGCGCGAAGAAGACATCTTCGGCGTCATCGAGTAAGGACTGGTTTCGCGCAACGAATGCGGGTCGGGCTAAAGGCTCCGCTCACGCAGCGCACCTCCTTTCATTCCACGAATTTTCTGAATATCACTGGAGCTATAAATGGCTGCTAAAGAAGTCAAGTTCGGCGATTCCGCTCGCGAACGCATGGTTGCTGGCGTTAACGTTCTCGCCAATGCCGTTAAAGTCACCCTCGGCCCGAAGGGTCGCAACGTGGTGCTGGAGCGCTCCTACGGCGCCCCGACCGTGACCAAGGATGGTGTCTCCGTCGCCAAGGAAATCGAACTGAAGGACAAGTTCGAGAACATGGGCGCCCAGATGGTCAAGGAAGTCGCTTCCAAGACCTCCGACATCGCCGGTGACGGCACCACCACCGCCACCGTGCTGGCCCAGGCCATCGTGCGCGAAGGCATGAAGTTCGTGGCCGCCGGCATGAACCCGATGGACCTGAAGCGCGGCATCGACAAGGCTGTTGCAGCCCTGATCGAAGAGCTGAAGAAGGTCTCCAAGCCCTGTTCCACCAGCAAGGAAATCGCTCAGGTCGGCTCCATCTCCGCCAACAGCGACGCTTCCATCGGCGAAATCATCGCTACCGCGATGGACAAGGTTGGCAAGGCTGGCGTGATCACCGTTGAAGACGGCAAGAGCCTGGACAACGAGCTGGACGTCGTCGAAGGTATGCAATTCGACCGCGGCTACCTGTCGCCCTACTTCATCAACAACCAGGATCGTCAGATCGCCACGATGGATAGCCCCTTCGTGCTGCTGTACGACAAGAAGGTTTCCAACATCCGTGACCTGCTGCCGGTTCTGGAGCAAGTCGCCAAGGCTGGCCGCCCGCTGCTGATCATCGCTGAAGACGTCGATGGCGAAGCGCTGGCCACCCTGGTGGTGAACAACATCCGTGGCATCCTGAAGACTGTTGCCGTCAAGGCTCCGGGCTTCGGCGATCGTCGCAAGGCCATGCTGGAAGACATCGCCATCCTGACCGGCGGTCAAGTGATCAGCGAAGAAGTTGGCCTGTCGCTCGAGAAGGCCACGCTGGCTGACCTCGGCCAAGCCAAGCGCATCGAAGTCGAGAAGGAAAACACCACCATCATCGACGGCGTGGGCAAGGCTGACGCCATCCAGGCGCGTGTCGCCCAGATCGAAGCACTGATCCAGGCTTCCACTTCCGACTACGACAAGGAAAAGCTGCAAGAGCGCAAGGCCAAGCTGGCCGGCGGTGTTGCTGTGATCAAGGTTGGCGCTGCCACCGAAGTCGAAATGAAGGAAAAGAAGGCTCGCGTTGAAGACGCCCTGCACGCTACCCGCGCTGCAGTGGAAGAAGGCATCGTGGCCGGCGGCGGCGTGGCCCTGCTGCGTGCCCGCTCGCAAATCGGCGCTGTGAAGGGTGACAACCCCGATCAGGAAGCCGGCATCAAGATCGTGCTGCGCGCGATCGAAGAGCCGCTGCGCCAGATCGTTCAGAACGCCGGTGACGAGCCCTCCGTGGTCGTCTCCAAGGTGCTGGAAGGCAAGGGCAACTTCGGCTTCAACGCTGCCAACGGCGTGTATGGCGACATGGTTGAAATGGGCGTGCTGGATCCGACCAAGGTCACCCGCACCGCACTGCAGAACGCTGCTTCCGTCGCATCCCTGATGCTCACCACCGACTGCATGATCGGCGAACTGGCTGAAGACAAGCCGGCCGGCGGCATGCCTGACATGGGCGGTATGGGTGGCATGGGCGGCATGGGCATGTGACCCCTCCGGCACGCGTGGAATCTACTGCGCGTGCCGATCTCGAAACTGTGGTGCTCAACGTACTATTCGTACGTTTCCGCTCCGCGTTTCGACCTCGGCCCGCTCGCTACGATTTCCCCGCGACCGGTGCGCGCTTTGCACCAAAGCCTCAAAGACAAAACCCCGCTTCGGCGGGGTTTTTGTTTTGGATGCTGATTTGCAGCAAAATTTGATGAAATCAAATCTAATTGCAGATTTACATGCCACGACTGAACTTTCTTCTGGACCAGATTCTTTGTCACCACAAAGAAATTTGGCTCTATCTACGCTCAACGGGTGATGGTTCTTCTGAAAGCTACGGGACATCCGAAATGTTTGCCGCTTTTCTTGGGAATGAAACCACATGTCATTTTTGCCGCCGTGCTACTGTTGACTTAACCAAGCATTTGGCATGTAGCCGAAGAGAAGGTCTGGGGTTTGTAGTTCTTGAAATTTCGTATGCCAAACAAGCTCAGCTTCGTAATGAGTGTGAAAAGGAAACGCGCCGGCGCAAAGCGCACCATAATCACAACCGTCGATCTGCACTGATTAAGGCGGGAGGAGTTAGTCATTCCAAATCAGAAATTTTTGAGCTTTACCAAGTACAGGATGGACGTTGCTATTACTGTTTTTCCGAGCTTATTGATAACGAAGGCAAGAAGTCTTTCAGTCGCGATCACGTAGAGCCTTTGGCCAGCGAAGGAACTGACTCTATCCTTAACATTGTGTTGGCTTGTAAAGCCTGTAATAGCAAAAAAGGTTGGGCTTCTGCAGGTAAGTTTGACAGGGCTATACGTCGATTAATGCCCCAAAACACAAAAGACTCTTTGAGACACCTTAGGGTAAGGGTGGCTCAATTTCGTCAAAAAATTAAGCGTGCGAGTGGTTCAGACGCAGGCTGAAGGTATGAATCTGGGGGATTGTCGGAGCCTAAATTCAGGCTACTCCGGTCCTCACGCTCCCCCCCACACAGCCTTGAATTCCAGCTTTTTTGCCCCTGCCAGCCCTCACTCCCAAGGCACCAGACCAAAATCAGTGATCGCAGCGATCAGCTTGCCGCGACTGTCGTAACCGAACCAGGTGGAATACACACCATCGCCATAGCCACTGGAGAACATGGCCACTGTTCCCTTGGCGGTTTCAAGCAGGTGCCAGCTGCGCGTGTGCTGGTAATGCTTGTCGAGTTCTTCGAACAAAGCATCGTCGAATTCCTCGCCCTCACGCTGGCGCCGCGCTTCGAATTCGCGCAAGGCGGCCAGATCCATGAATGCGCCGGTTCCGCTGTCCACGCCGTAGCCGAAGAATTCGCCCGGCTTGAGGCTGGCGCGATCCTGGCCGGCGGTGAGCGCCAGCTCCCAGGCCTCGATCCGCCCCGGGGCAAAGACGATTCGGGCGAAACCGATCCGCTCATCTTCCCCGTTGCGGGCTATCGCCAGTTGAAGCGGGAAACGCCCGGCGGGCACGGCTTGAGTGAAGGGGAGATCGCAACTGACCAACGGATCGCAGGCCACGAGCTGGCCGCTTTCAAGGCGGATTTCGCCAATGAGCTGAGGGCGGAACTGATAGCGCTGTTCATCCACGGCAATCATGAAACCATCCGTGAACGCCTCGTTGAAGATCGGACCCTTGTGCATTTGCACGCCGGCTTGCTGAGGCGGCGCCGGAGGGCTGCCGCAGGCGCTCAGTACCAGCCCCAGTACGCCACACAAGAATGCCCCCAGATGCGATAGCAAAGCCGTGGTACATGGCGGAGGCGACATACGACCCATCATGCGGTGTCCTTTCGGCGCCAGTGGCAGCAAGGGTTGAAGCCATCGATGCTAGCGAATGTCTTCACGCGCCAGCACGCACCGCGCCCTCTTGGGACATCACTCCGCAAAGCACACAGCTTGAAGCCGTACCCCCAGGCAAGACGGGGATTGGTCGCGCCGCTCACCAACGCAGCTGATCAGAACTGCAGCGCGCGCACCGGGCGGATTCCTGCCGCTTTACTCCGGCGCGATTTGACGCACGAGCGGAGGACGGCAGGTTCAGGCAGAGCGTTTCGCTCCGCGCAGGCCGGCTTTATTGATATACGTAAATGAACTCCAATCAGGAATCATTATCATTTACGGAGTCCTGTTCTTTCCTTGGGTTAGCCATTGGTGTGCACGGCATCCTGATCTGCCGCCAAATGCTTGTGCCGGCCGATTCCGGGGGGCTCCCACAACGGGGCAGCCGAGAACACGATCCATCGCGCCGGCCTCACTGCGAGCCGACAACACCCGACAAGCCCCTGATATTGATGGCCTGAAAATGACTGCAAAATTCATCGTCGCACTTGCGGCCTTCTACCACCTCATGGCAACCGTGGCGGCCATGATGGCGATTTTCCACTTCGCCCGCGTCTTGCGTGGAGAGGAAAGCAGCCACCCCGTCTGGCGGTACGTCTTCAACTGGGGCGAAGCTCATCTGTGGATCTCGGGCGCCATCCTGATCAGCGTCGGCATCTACCTGAACGGGCTGAGCGAATACCTGAACAATCCCAAGCTGTGGACCAAGGTGAGCCTCGTGCTGCTGTGGGGCTTGAACTCATGGGGAATCAGGAAAACCATCCAGACGGCTTCGGCGCTGCGCCGCAAGCTGATGTTCGGGATTTCAGCGGGCTGCCTGCTCTACGGCAGCTTCCTCGGTGTCGCCAAGCCCTTGGCCTACGGAGTGCTGCCTTTCCCGTGGTTTCTGGCCGGATTTCTTGCCACCATTGCAGCCTGCACCTACGGGGTCAGCCGGCTTTTCCCGCTACCCTCCACAGCAAACGTGTAGGACGACACGGAACACAGTGCAATCCGCCGCAAAGACAGCCGATAGGAGATTGAAATTGCCGGGGGCCATCCGCACCTGAGAGAGACGGCGTAGCATTCGGCAAGCCCTCGCGTTTCAAGAAACCTCTCCATGTCCCTCGACTCCCTGCTGTTCGTCCTGAGCATCCACGCGCTGGCGCTGATTTCACCGGGGCCGGACTTCGCGGTGGTCACGCGTCTTTCGATCGTCTCGGGACGGCAGACGGGGCTATGGGCCGCAGCCGGCGTAGCCAGTGCCATTGGTGTGTATGTCCTGATCTGTGCGCTGGGCTTATCGCTGGTGCTGGCAGCGCTGCCGGGGCTCTCCCGCCTGCTGGCCATCGTCGGGACGCTTTATCTGGGCTGGCTGGGCGTGCAGTGCCTGCGCTCGCGTGGCGCACTGCCCGAGGCTCAGGCCGCTCAAGCCGGCGGCCGTGCCTTCGTGACCGGCTTCCTGACCAACCTGTTGAATCCGAAAGCCATGCTCTATTTCGGCTCCATCCTCTCGCAGGTGCTGACGCCAGAGCTGGGGCACGCCGAAACCGCCCTGATCGGCATCCTGCTTGTGGGCGAATCCCTGCTCTGGTTCGGGCTGGTCGCGAGCCTGTTCTCCTCCCCTCAGGTGCTGAATTGGCTGCGCCACCGCATGGTCTGGTTCGAACGCTGTATCGGTGCGGTGCTGCTGGCCCTGGCCGCCAAGCTGGCCAGCTCCACCTTGCGTTGAAGGGCTGGTACCTGCCCGCTCAATCCAGATTGCGCACCAGGTACTGCACATTTCCGGCGAATTCCGGAGAAGTCCGTAGTTGCTGCAACTGCTTCCAGAAGTCCTTCACGAGCTGAGGTTTGCGACTCGCGTAAGCCTTGGAGAAGACGGTGTAAAAAGCCTCGCGCTCAAAGGGCTGCGGGTGCATTTCAATCAGGCTGCGCAGGCTGATGGTATGGCGAAGCATTTCGCTGCCGTCGATAGTCTCGATGACAGCGGCAGCAATCTCGCCACGCTCCAGGCGCTTGAAGAGTTCCACATAGGACGTGGACGTGCTATCCACTTTGATCCCCATGGCCAGCAGGGTTTGAGCCGCGAAATTGCCGCGCCGGACACCGACCACCCCGCTCACCTGCAGTTTCTTGCCGTCCCAGAGCAGCTTGTCCTGCTTGCGATGAAACAGGCTGACACTGTTGTTGTACATGCGCTGCTGGACATCGGCGGGTCCGCTGGCCGGGCCCGGATACACCATGCTGGTCAGCCGTTCCGGCAGGAAGACTATGCTGATCGCGCCATCCACGCGGCCTTGTTGCACCGCCTCGACACAGCCGGCGCCCGGCATCGGCAGCAGAACCAGCTTGATCTTCAGCGCCTTGGCCGCTTCGGTGGCCATGATCTGGCTGACTCCGGGCGTACGCTTAAGCAGCCAGGGAAAAGATTCGTCCTGGTTGTGACACAGCCGCAGGGATTCCTGCGCGGCGGCCGTCAGCGCAAAGAGGCTCAACCCTGCAAGAACGAAATACCTCGGGATGGGATGCATGATGATTCCGCAAAGAGAAACAGAGTCTCTTTCTTGACGGCGGGCCAGACCCGAAGTGAAGAGCCGCCGCCGGAGACTGCCCGGAAGGCCGGCGTAGGCAAACTTCAGTTGCCCAAAGCACTCCAGAGCTGTTCGAACTGGGTGGAGAAGGCCGCCACGAGCGCCGCATCCTTGCTCACGACGAGGTTTTCCTCATTGCTGTGCGCGGCACTGCGCGTCCAGTTGTAACTACCGTTGAGAAGGTAGCTCTGATCGAGCAGCGCGAACTTGTGATGCATGTGGGCGGTGCTGCGATCAACGCGGACCGGAATGCCGGACTGCCGCAGCGCGGCGATGTCACTGCCGACATCGTCTTCCTTTTCGTTGTCGGTAATCAGGCGGATACGTACGCCACGCCGATATGCTGCGTGGATCTCTTCGCTGATCCGGTCGTCCGAGATCGTGAACACGCAGATGTCGATCTGCCTGGCAGCCTGGCGCAGGCGTTGCAGGATGGCGTTCAGGCAGTCCTGGCCCGGGCTGAAGAAAACCGCGTGGCTGGCGCTAGCAGGGGCTGGGCGCGCGGAATCAAGCGCCCGCATCACGCCCTCCAGCCAACGCAAGATATCCTGCACGGCAGCGTCCTCGCCCAGATGCTGGCGGGCAATTGCAAACGCGAGCTTGCGCACATGGCGCAGATTCTCTTCGAGTGGCCGTACCTCTCGCAGCACTTCAGTCAGGCCGCGCCGCTCTTCTTCGCTGAGGCGCTGATCAACAAAACTGGCTTCGAGCCGGTTAATGGCTTCTTCAAGGTGGGCGTGCATGGCGGCGCTCAGGATCGTCCGGACTTCTTCTTGCTGCCCGCTTCGGGCGCGCTGACGCCGATCCAGCTCTTGACCAGCATGCCGAGCCCGAGCCCGCCAATGAACACCAGCCAGAAAAGCAGCGCCGGCATCTGTTCCAGCCCGCTGTGCAGATTCATGCCGAATACGGCCGATACGCTCATCAACGGAAAGGCGATAGCGGCCAGGGTATTGAGCTTGTGCTGGGCCCGGTTGCCAGCCTCTGCGGCCCGGGTCTGTTCCTCAGCGCTGCGTGCCAGGCGGAACTCCAGCGCCAGGCGGGCATCCGCCAGCAGAAGCTCGAAACCACGCGCGATCTCGACGCTGCGATCTCGAAAATCGATGATGCGCGGGTCGTTGCCCAGTTGCTCGCGGGCAGACTGCAGAGCAGCCTTCATGTTGGCAGAGGCACGTGCAATCGGAATCAGGCTGTCAATGATGGCAAACAGCGCGTCGATGCCGTGTGCTTTCTCGAAGCGCCCTTCCAACTCGGCATGCAGGCCGAGATAGTCCTCCAGGTATTTGTTCAGAGCATGCTCGCCGCGATCCAGCCCCTTGTGCATCCACTTGCCTTCGGGCAGCCGCAGGAAGACTTCGTGCTCACGCTCGTTGCCATCGCCACGCGGCGGCGTGTGCAGCACGAGCAGCAAATGCCCGGCCTCGAAGATGGCACGCTGGGCGCCCCAGCTCTCGCTGCCCAGGCGAGCGTTGATAGCCTCTGGCAGGGGCCAGGCATACTGGGTTCGCTTCATTCGCTTGCTTCTCCTCGCTCAGGCCTTGTCACCGGATTTGCTGCGGACAGCCCCGGCTTCGAGTGATTTTTCAAGTTTTTCAACGTAACCGGACATGCGCTTCATTTCTTCCCACAGCGTATGGTCCAGTTTCATCTTGTGATAAGTGGCCGTCACCAACGGCAGCAGCACCCGATCGTAGGCGTCCGTCATGCCTTTGAGGGACTCGCCCAAGCCAGCCAGATCCGGCGCAGCGTTCGTGATGGTGATCTTGGGCTTGATCGCGCCAAGCGTTTCCGCCAGTGCCGTAAGCCCCTGGCGCAGGCTGTCATCCAGGCGCGAATCGCGCTTGAGACCGTCGACGGCCCGGGCCAGATCGAGCACGGTATTGGCAATTCGCGTGCTGCCATCATCGCTGCTACCGAGTTTGCGAAGGCGCATGAACTCTTCCCGGATTTCCTGCCAGCGCGCCTGCTCTTCAGGCGTTGGCGCTTCAAGCAGGTGGGCCAGCTTGAGCAGGTTCTCTTCGGCGCCGGTCGTGAGGGTCTGGGCCTCACCGCGATAGTGGTCACGCAGCAGGGAATCCAGCTCCTGATCCGTCATCAGGGGCGTAATCCGCGCGGCAAGCTTGCTCATGTTGCGGTAACTGCCCTGCAGCTTGAAAGGCGGTTCGCTGCGGTAATCCTCCTGCTGCGCGGCTGACGCGATGTAGCTGGCATTCACCTTCAGCAGCATGTTGCGAGCACGGAACAGGCGCTGCAGCAGGGCTGTGAGCTCATCCAGTTCCTGAGCGCTGTAAGCATGCGAAAACTCGCTGCCTGCCACTTCCTCGCCTTCGGCCAGGCGCACCAGGCGGTGCACATCCTTCGGGTCGCGCGAGGCCAGCGGCAGCAATACCGGATTGGCGGTGATCGCGTTCTCGATGTAGGACAGCGCAAACACCGCTTCGCGGCCCGCCAGCACATCGCCGAGGTTGTAGATATCCGCGCGGTTGGCCAGCATGTCCGGGATCCGGAACACATCGCCCGACTCGGTATAGGGATTGCCTGCCATCACCACGGCGAAGCGTTTGCCGCGCATGTCGTAAGTGCGAGGCTGGCCGTCCCATACGCCTTCGATGCGGCGCGTACCATCGGCAAGTGCAATGAATTTCTGCAGGAATTCCGGACTGGTGTGCTGGATGTCATCCAGATACAGCATCACATTGCTGCCCATGGCGAGGCCGAGGTTGAGCTTCTCCAGCTCCTGCCGGGCCGCAGCATGGGCAGCGCTGGCCGGGTCCAGCCCGGTCACCTCATGCCCCAGCACCGGGCAGTTGATACGCACGAAAACCAGGCCCAGACGGTCCGCCACATACTCCATCAGGGTGGTCTTGCCATAGCCCGGTGGCGAGATCAGCAGCAGCATGCCCATGCGATCGGTGCGATTGCCTTCACCCACCGTACCCAGTTGCTTGGCGAGGTTATCGCCCACAATGGGCAGATAGACTTCATCGATCAGGCGGTTGCGCACAAAGGTGGCCAGAGGTTTGGCCTGGAACTGGGCCAGACGCAGGCGCGTCTTCTCGCGGCCGATCAGTTCCTGGCGCAAGGCCTGCAAGGCAGTAAAGGCCGGCACCACGCTGCGGCAGTGCGCGATGTAGCGTTGCCAGAAATCATTCAGGTTCAGACGCAATACACCGCCGACGATACACGGATGTTCACCGAGCAGGCCTTGCAGCTCCCGGTCCAGCTGGGCGTTCACACGCAGGCGCTGGGCCGGCTGGGCCAGCTGGATGGCCGCGTCGGGCACCCAGGCTGCAGCCGACTGCGCTTGTGCCGCATCGAAGGCGCGCAGCCATTCACAGGCTAGCGCCCAACGCTCGGCAGGCTGGGCGTGGGCAAGATCCTGCTGCCAGGCGCTGAGCTTGCCGGCCCGCTCGAGCTGGCGGACGAGTTCAGCCGCCAGATCCTCCCCGGCAGCCGCAATCACCCAGGCCTCCACGCCACGCTCGCTGGCCAGCTGGCTGACCAGATATTCGGCAGCGCGCTCCTGCAGCGTCAGCACCGCTGCCTCATCGAGTCCATCTGGCAAACCAAAGCGCAGCATGAAGCCAGCCATGCTGCGGGCCACCTCGCCCACCAGACGCTCAAAGCTGGCCCGTGCGCCAAACAGCGTCCGCATCTGCTCGGCGGCGCGGGCTCCGCGCGCCCAGGTGTCACGCTCGGCATCGAAGCAGCCGTGGAACCAGAACAGCTGAGCCCAGGCCCGCTCCAGCGGCCCAAACGCGAGCAGACCCGCTTCAGACTGCATGCTGACCAGATGCGTCAGGATCTGCAGGGCATCGCTGTCGTGCACACCCTTCTGATATCCATCCTGATAGCGCTCGGCAGCGTGTTTGCGCACCAGCTCAGCAAGCTGTGCCGCGCCTTCCGACTGTGAGCACAGCGTTTGCAGCGCATCCCATGCCACCGGCCCCCGGCCTTCCAGCACGGACTCCAGCAAGCTGCCAGCCAGGTACTCGGCACGGTACAGGGCTGCACTCTCGGAGATCAGGCTTTGCTGCCAGTAGGCTTTGAGTGCATCCAGACGCGCATCCGCAACCGGCGCGAAATAGTCGGTACCGGTGAGGTGGTAGAAGAGGCTGCCATCGCGCGGCGCCAGCGTGATATCCAGCGCCTGACGGCTGACCGTGAAAGCGTGCTTGCCCAGGCGCAGTGCATTGCCACCATCACTGACCAGTTCGGCGCGATCCCGAACTGCACGCTGGGCCTGATCGCGTGCAGTTTTCAGGCGCGTATCCAGCTCATCTGCGGCCACGGCGGCGTTCATGGCCCGCAGCTCTTCGATCAGCTTGCGCAGCTTGCCGAGCAAGGGGTCACCGGCAAAGTAGCTATGCACGGCGGGCAGATCAATCAGTTGCGCGACACGCCGCTGCACACCCTCCAGGATCCGCTCGGCCGCATCCACCAGCGCCTGGCTGCGGCGCTGGCGCGCTTCGAGCAGACTCTGCTTGCGCGCGGTGATGGCCTCATAGACCGATTCGCGCTTGCTGGCGATATCGGCGATGTAAGCCTCCTGCTCGATGAAGCGCCCTTCAAGCTCCTCAAGCTGGGCCAGCAGACGCGTCAGCGCGTCATCACACTTCTCCGGCGTGTCGGCAAAATCCAGCGCGTTCTCGACAGCCTGCCCGAACAGCTTGAACTGCGCGCCGAACTCCGCCGCGGATTCAGTTGCCCCCAGCCCTTTACGGGTGCGACGTGCTTCGGCTCGCAGGCGGTTGGCTTCGGCATACACCGCGCCAATCTGGTCCAGGATGCGGGTGCGCATCACCGCATCGCCACCGGGCAGGCTGCCCAGCTGCTCGGTGAGCAGATCGAGACCGCTGGCCGTTTGATCCAGCGCCGCCAGCATTCGATCAATCTCGCTGGTGTTGGCAGCCTGCAACAATTCGCCAGCCTGCCTGGCGAGCGCCTCGCGATAGCCATTGAAGGCGGCATCCCCCGCCAGGAACTGCACGGCACGCTCGCCCACCCGGCCCTGTTCGGCCGCCAGATCGGCATCCAGCGTATCGATCACGCCCAGCTCGACATAGCGCAGCTCGCGCAGGGACAGCAACTTGCCACGCTGCTCACGCAGGCGGCCCAAGGCCTGCACGAAATCATCCGGTTTGTGCCAGAGCATGCTGGCCACATCGGTCATCAATATCCGCTGCTCACTCTGGGCACGCGTGAGTGCCGCCGCCGATTCGCGCCGGATGCTGTCGACTTTCTCGAACTCGTCGAGCGTCTGCCGGGCGCCTTCTGCAATCTGCTTCAGGCCGGAAAGCAGGCCGCCTGCCTCGTTAGCATCAAGCCAGAAGTAAGCGTCCTGCACACGCACACACTGACGGATCAGATCTTCGTAGGCCGTGCGGGTAGGGGTTTGTTCGCGCAGGGCACGCGCAATGGCCATCAGTTCGGATATGCCGCGAACCAGCTCAGCATTGCCGACGCGACCAAAAAATCCTTGCGCCTTGGGGGAAGCCGCCGCGTGTTCCTCGCTGCAAAAGGGCGTCTGCCACAGCTGCATGGGGTGAACGCGGGTCGGCTCACCGCTATCGGCCATGAAGACCAGCACCCGGCCATCCGGATAGCGTGCGTAGCCATTGGCGAGAATGGGCGTGGCCAGACTCTTGTTGATCAGGTTGTAGGTGAACAGGCCGTAGTGGCCGATGCCCGGCGCATAGAAGACGTACAGCACATCCTCGCCATTGGGCGAACGGATCATGCGCTTGAAACGCAGGTTGTCGACCACCTCACCGGGCATGTCGAAACGCTTCGATTCGCCGGACTGCAGGTAATAACCACCGGGGAAAATGATGCCGTGGTCTTCCGGCAACTGCACGCAGGCCTTGCCAATGGCATCGATGCGGAGCACTTGCTGGGTGCGGATGTTGTAGACCAGATAACGTTCGAGCTGCTCGCGATACGGGCGCACGCGCAGCAGGATCAGCGAACCGAGCCTGGCATAGGCAATCTCGGCGTCCGCCAGAGACTGATTACGATCCTCGACCGGCTCGGAATGGATGCCCAGCCCGGTCTCGCTATTGTTCTCGATCTTGATCGTGAGATCCCCGCCAACCGTTTCCACGAACACGGTGTCAAGGATGTTCACATGCGGATGCTTGCCGCCCACGTGATCTTCGCGGGTGGTGGGAATCCACTCGAAATCGTGGGTCGGCGGCAAAGCCATGTCGCGCTCACCACGATTGTCGATGTAAGTAAGCGCGCCATCCCGATCGATGTTCCAGCGGAACACCCGCACATCACCCAGCTGTGCACCAATCCGGAAAGCCGCGAGCAACTTGTCCTGCGTCACCCGCAACTGGATCAGCTGCGCCTGCTTGTAGTAGGCGTAGAGCTCGCGAAAATCGGAACCGAAGCGCGTGTCCTCGAGGAAGCTGCCGGCCAGCGGCACGCTTTCCAGCTCATCGGCGCCCTCGCTGGAGGCCAGCCGATACAGAGCAAACACGTCGCCAGGCGCGGTTTCACGGCGCAGGCCCAGGGTGACGTTGAAACCGAACAGCAGCAGCTCGCCGATGCGCACGATGTCGCGCGCCACGCAGTTGTTTTCGGTGCGCGCACGCGCGCGCAGGATCAGCGCCTGATCAGACTTGCCGAAGGCTGCGACGCGCGCAGCATTGAGCGCAGAAGCCTGGGCCAGCAGCACATCGCCCTGATCGCTCAAGCGTTTCTTGAGCAGATCGTAGCTGCTGCTGCCAGCCAGCATGCTTTCGGCCTGGCTGCTTGCGGGTTGCGTTTGTGAGGTGTCGTCCATCTTCGCCATCTTGAATGTTCAGCGCCCCCGCAAGCGGGGCTTGATTACCAACCTGCGCGCAGCAACGCAATCAACTCATCGCGCTGCGCTTGGCCATCAAGCCATTCGCGCACGCGTTTGATCTCGTCAATACAGGCATCACCATGTTTGCTGCGCAGGCCAGCTTCGCGCCGCGCACGCAGTTCATCGCCCTGCACGCGTCGCTGCCAGGCTGCACTGACGATCTCGCCGAGCCGGGTCGCCAGCCCTGCCTGGGCCAACGCCTGCCACTCGCCTTTGTCCAGCCACACCAGCTGGCAGGCCGGGCAGTGGTCGACGCGAAAATCCGGTGTCATGCCTGCGCGATAGCGCTGCATCAGGCGGGTACAGGCAGGGCACGCCCGCGCCGATGGACTATCGCTCAGCGCCGGCGCGGCCTCTCCAGGCAAGGCTGAAACTGCCGCGGCTTCACGCCAGTGGCGATGATCGGCCATGCCCAGCAGCACACCACCACAGGCTTCGCATTGCTGCGCCGGCAAGCCGGGCGCGAGCTCGACACGCACCAGCTCAGCGCGTGGCGCACAGTTGCAAACAACGCGCGCGCCCATCAGATGCCCGTTGCCGCGCGTACGGCGTCGATCTTTGCGAGCATGTCCGGCGTCAGCTCATCGGTCTTGAGGCGACGCAGGATGTTGCGCAACACGCGCTTCTCGTTGGCATCCACCACACCATCGCGCAAAGCGACATCGACCAGCTTCTGCAACTCGTCCACGCGCAGCTTGCCATCGTCGGAAAAACACTCGATGGAGCGGAAGGCTATCTCCAGGTAATCACGGTTCTCGCTCATTGCATCGGCTCCTTGTTACTTGCGGAAACCATCGATCAGGGTCTGCAGCGCAGCCTTCTGGCTGTCATTGCCATCGCGCGCCACCTTGGTCAGCAAAGCCGCCACGCTGAGGTTCTGCAGCTCAGCTGCGGAGCCTCCGAGCGCACCAATGATGTCGCGCACATCACCCACCATGTCACGCTCACCGCTCAAGTGATCCTTGAGGCCGATCTTCAGCGTATCGCTCTTGGCAATCGCGCCGTCGATACCCTTGCCGATCGACAGGGCGCGCACGAAGCTGTCGAAGTAATCGCCCTGGCCTCCCACGATATCGATCTTGGCGTTGGCCAGTGCGGTGCCCAGTACCTCGGCCTGGTCCTTGGCGATGCCGCTCTGCGCTTCGATACCAGCCATGGTTTCGGTATGCGCGCGTTCCAGACGCATGCGGAATTCCTCGTGCTCGCGCGTGTCCTGGCTCATCGCCTTCATGGCATCGAACTTCTCGCGCAAGCCCTTGGCCTCAGCCTGGAAGCGGGCTTCAATGACCTGGGCTTCAGCCTGACCGGATTTGACAGTGGCATCGGCATCCGCACTGCGGACATGCACATCGGCCAAGCCAAGCTTTTCCTTGCCTTCGGCTTCGGCATCCATCTTGGCGCGCAAGGCGTCGGCTTCGGCCAGACCATATTTGCTGACGGCCTCGGCCTCGGCGATCTTCACCTTGGCATCGACCATGCCCTGCTTTTCCTTGGCATCGGCGGACACCATCAGAACCTTGGCGTCGGCCAAGCCCGGTGCGGCGGCCATGGCTTCCACGCCCTCGGCCTCGCGCTTCTTGCCCTCGGCCTGCTTCTCGGCCACCTTGAGCTTGGCTTCTGCCAGGGTCAGCTCCTCGGCCGCCTTGTGACGGGCACGCCGCTCCTCAGCCTCGGCCGCCTTCACTTCCAGCACCAGTTGCTCTTCTGCCTTGCCTTCGGCGGTGATTACGACGGCCTTCTTGGTGCGATCGGCCTCGGCCACGACACGCAATTCCTTGATCGCTTCTTCCTGCTCGGCAACCGTACGCTCAACCACGATGCGCTCACGCACCACGTCGGCAATCGCCTTCTTCTGCACTTCAACAGCCTTGTCCCGTTCGATTTCCTGCAGCGTGACTTCCTTCTCGCGATCCACAATCTCCAGCTCACGGGCCCGGGTGACCTTTTCCTCTTCGATGGCCACGGCACGCTTGCGGTTGTTCTCCGCCACTTCCTTCTCGCGCAGCACGTTTTCCTGCTGCACCGCGATCAGCTGTTCGGATTGCAGGCGCGCCAGTTCAGCCTTGGTGTGTTCCTCGGCGGCCACCTTGTCGGACTCGGCTTTTTCACGCGCCCGCACATTGGCAACCTCGCGTGCCTGGCGAGCTTCTGCGTC
Organism: Uliginosibacterium sp. 31-12; assembly: GCF_030548425.1. Classification (NCBI taxonomy): domain Bacteria; kingdom Pseudomonadati; phylum Pseudomonadota; class Betaproteobacteria; order Rhodocyclales; family Zoogloeaceae; genus Uliginosibacterium; species Uliginosibacterium sp. 31-12. Next base: position 115,197 of record NZ_JAUOOA010000004.1, read on the forward strand.
GGCCTGCTGACGCTCCAGTTCGAGCAGGGTTTCCTTGGTTTCAACGTCTTTCTTCTTGATCTGCATCTCTTCGTTACGACGCAGTTCATTGGTGCGCACATTTTCGACCGCTGTCAGCTCGGTAATCTTCTTGATGCCCTGGGCATCGAGGATGTTGTGCGGATCGAGCTTGGAGAGCGGCGTCTGCTCAAGGTAATCAATGGCTGCGTCTTCCAGCACATAGCCGGAAAGATCATCGCCAATCTGGCGGATGATCTCGTCGCGGAACTTGTCACGCGCCTGATAGAGCTCGACGAAATCCATCGCCTTGCCGACCGTCTTGAGGGCTTCGGAAAACTTGGAGGAAAACAACTCTTCGAGCGTCTCCGGGCTGGAGGCACGCTCGCAGCCGATCCCCTGTGCCACCTTGAGCACGTCTTCGGAAGTCTTGTTCACCCGCACGAAGAACTTCACCTTGATATCGGCGCGGATGTTGTCCTGGCAGATCAGGCCTTCATTGCCGGTGCGGTCGATCTCCACCGTCTTGAGCGCGATATCCATCATCTCGGCCTTGTGGATGATGGGATACACCATGCGGCCGGTGAAAGTGACCTCGGGCTCAGCACGCAGGGTGTTCACGATCATCGCGTAGCCCTGTTCCACCTTGCGGTAGAACTTGGCAAACATCGCGAAGATGACCAGCAGAAAGAGAGCGCCCAGGCCTGCGGCGACGTAAATCGGTTCCATGAAAGATCCTCAGGATAAGAAGGATGGAGAGTGACTAGTGACGGGGTGTGATGAAGGACTGCGCTCAGGGCTCGGCTGCGACCTGATAGCGGCCGGTATCGGCTTCGTATTCAAGAATCCTTGCACTGGCGCCTTTGCCCAGGGTGTTGGGAGTGGCCGCCCAGACCCGGATGTTGATCGACGCACCATTCGTGGCCACTTCGGCACGGCCGAATTTTTCGGTTACCGAGCCGGTCAGGATGCGACAGCTCTGGCCCACGATGCTGGCGTTGGACACCGCGTTATGGCTGACGAAGAGCTTGCGCAAAGGGCGCACGATGCGAGCGGTCAGCACGATGGCCAACGCGAGTGACAGCAGCAGGATCAGTGTTCCTGCCAGCAGACCGGGCAGCTTGCCGGGCAGCAAGGGCAGCAGCCATTCTGCGGCGGTGCAGGTGAGCGTCCAGGAAATCAGGGTCAGCAGGCTGACAACGATGGAGAAAGGCACGCCGTTGAGCCCCATGGCGAGGATGTAGCTGGCCAGCACGCTGATGTCGCCGGCATCACCATCCAGTTGCGCATCGGTATCGATCTCGATGCCGCTGGTTTCGAAATCCACCAGGCCGACCAAGGCCAGCAACCAGTAGAAGACGACGACCAGCAGCAAGGCGCTCAGTATCGCTGTCGGATAACTGAAAGCCGCTGCCATAAAACTCCCCATGATTCCCCCGTACCATCCGGGCCACGCCAGGCGCCCTGTTATGCGATGCAATCCGCTTGGAGGCGGATTCTCCTTGCCAGACCTTGCAGGCGGCGCAGGTCTAGCCAGACCTGCCCTTTTGTCCATGCTGCGCAAAGGCAATCAATTCTCGTGTCACACGCTCCTTGATGGCCAGCCGCTCATCTGCAGGCACGCCATAGCGAGCACCGAGCATCTCGTAATCCGCCTGCGCCAGCGAAACCGTCAGGCGTGGCCGCTTGGGGCGGCTCGAAACAGGCAAGCCCAAAATCTGGCGGATCTGGTCCGAGGTAGATAGATTCTGGTCAAAGGCCGCCTGGCGCACCGCCGACAGCACAGCCTCTTCCACATCGAAAGCCACCTGCACAGCCCGGATCGCTTCATCCGAGCTCTGCCAGCGCGCCGGCTTGTTGCTGACGCTCATTCGCTGACCGCCGGCTTATCGGCCTCACTCGAGGCCACGGAAGTTTCGGCGCGTGCCCGGATCCGGGCCAGGATGCCGGCCCTGCGATCGGCATCCGGACCAATGCCGGCCGCCGCCAGCTTGGCTTCCAGCGCCTTGCTGCCCACTTCGCGCTCCAGTTGCTCGGCAGCCGTCATGCGATCCGACAGGTCTTCGTGACGCTGGCGAATGCGTTCGAGCGACTCCTTGGCACTGAGCAGCTTGGAGCCGGTGCCATCCACGCTATCGGCAATGGAGCGCGTGGCGCGATAGACGCTCTCGGTCGTCTTGGCCATCACGATCTGGCGCTCATGCTCGCGGATCTTTGCCTCAGCGCCCTTGATCAACTCCTTCAGGCGTGCGACCTGCACGGCATAGCTGGCATGCGCCTTGGTCTGCTCATTCAGTTCAAGTTCCAGCTCGTCGACACGGCCAGCCACCTCCTCCGCCAGCGTGTCCTGCTGTTTGGTGAGGGCTTCCAGTGCCAGGGCCTCATAGCGGGCGACTTCACCACGCAGGCGCTCGATCTCACGGGCACTCTGCATTTCCTTGGCCATCACACCTGTCAGATCGCCACGTGCCTGCGCCACGTTGTGCTTGGCGTCGAGAATTTCCTGTTCGTAGATGCGTGTGGCGTTAGCGTCTACAACGCTCTCACCAATCTCGCGCACGCTGCTGCGCATCAAGGTTGCCAGTTTCTTCAGTACAGACATGATCGCCTCCGCTCAATTCAAGAATTCGGACATCGCGTCCAGCGCGTCAATGGCGTTGTCGCTCAAGGCGGCCACGTCCTGCGCTACGTCCTCGGCCCGCGCATTGCGCGACAGGGCTCCCAGGAGCACGTAGTGCTTGCCCACCCGCCCAAAGGATGACAAGGGCACCGAGGGATTGAGATCCAGCAGGGTCTCGAGCAATTCCGTCCGCCGCTCGGCACGCACATCCTCATCGGCCCACAGGTAACACATGCACAGCACCTGGCTGTCGGAGCAGGTCACATAGATCGGCAAGGCGTCACGCTGCTCAATGCTCACCTGAATCACCTCCACATCGCCCGGGATCGGCTGCAGTTGGACGCTCAAGCCGCCGAGTGCAGCACTCGTCATCAGATCCAGTCCACGCAACTGTTCTTGCAGGGTTTTCATGATCGTTCTCACCGCCTCCTGAATATGTCGAAGCAATAGGGTGATTCGAGATTAGAAGTTTAGACATAAAATGTCAAGACATAAAATGTCATGGCTTGCATGCGCAACGAGGGCACCAGGCTTCCATAAAGCCCCAGAAAATAGAGCAGGGCGTGCGCCTCTGGTGCAGACTTGGCCACTTGTTCAGGACACCGCGCGCGACCTCCGCTCAATCAGCTCAAGCCGCCGCTGGTCATGACATGGACTACGAGCGTGACTTTTGTCACAGATAGAAGCCCTGCGTTCGTCGGAACTTGCGGGCAAGCAAGGGCATGAAAAGTCACTCTAGGCATAATCGCGAATCACAAAAAATTTGCCGGATTCGCGATCGGCCATGAAAGCGCAGGGGGAGTGATGTATCGCATCGAGTTCAACGGAGTCTTGCTACCCGGCTTTGATCCGCAGATCGTACGGATGGATGTCGCGGTGCGCCTGCGTCTGCAGGAAAAACAGGTTGACCGCCTGTTTACGGGCAAGACCGTGGTACTCAAGAAAGCAGTCGCCGAAGCCAGCAGCCAGGCTTATCTGACCGAGCTGCGCGGCATGGGGCTGGACGCCCGGCTGGTGCCGCTGGCGCAGGAAGAGGCGCCGCGCAAAGACGGTAGCGAGTTCAAGGCGGTGTTCTGGGGACGCCTGCTGCCCGGCTTCGAACGCACCGCCGTGATGGCCGCCGCCGCCAAGCGCCTGCGGGTGAGTCCGGCTCAGTTGATGCAGATGTTCAGCGGCTCGAAGGTCGTGCTCAAGCGCGGCATCACCGGCGACCAGGGCTCTCGCCTGGTGGTGGGGCTGGCGCTGATCGGCATGCAGATCGAACTCGAAATGGAGCAGGCCGCGCCGGAGGCTGCCGCCGCGCTGGAGGCCCAGACGCCGGCTTCGGAGGGGGAAGATGATCCGCAGTTCGGCGCCCTGTTGCGCACGGCCTGTGATCTCTCGGGTACGGCATTTTCTGGCTACGACGTATCTTCGAACGTGGCGCATGAGGAGCCCGCCGAGGAAATGCCCGTTCCGGTCATGCCACCGCCGCCCGCACGGCGTGGCACCGAAGGGTATGCGTCAGCCAATCAGGACGGCTACCTGAACTGCCCGCGCTGCGGCCTGTATCAGCCGCAGGCCGCGCAATGCACGAAGTGTGGTGTCGACTTGCCGGCACGTCGGCCTTATGGCGGCCGCCAACCCGTGTTCCACGATGCTGCACCCACCACGCTGGTGACACCGGCCGAAGCGGCCCGCCCCTATCTGTCACCACAGGAAAGGCCGCGTGCCAAAGGGCCCTCGCTGCACACCCTGATGGAAGAGCAGGAGCTGCAGGAGGAGGAGGAAGCACCCGCCCGGCGTTCCCGCCTGCCACTGCTGATCGCCGCCGCTGTCGTCGTGGCAGCCCTGGTCTGGGGGCTCATGCGCTGACCCGTGATGCGGCCGGGACGACCTGCCCCGAGCCCGGTCGTGATGAAACATTGAGCCTGTAGGCATAGTACTTTTGTTGTACATAGGCGACGCTCAACTTCTCGGCGGCAAAAGTCTGGCGCGGTTGGTGAATGCCCTAATGGGCCTGCAGGTTAAGATTGCCCAAGATGATTCAAAACACCCGCTTGCGGCGGGGAACAAGAAGAATTGCGGGGGAATCTCGATGTACAACATTGTATTTAGTGGTCGCCTGCTGGATGGGCATGCGCCGGAAAAGGTACAGGCAGCCGTCGCCAAGCGCCTCGGGCTGAACCCGCCGCAGGTCGAACGCCTGTTCAGTGGCCGCAAGGTTGTGCTCAAGAAGGGCGTCACTGAAGAGTCCGCCAAGCTTTATCTGTCCGTGCTGCACGGCCTCGGCATGAATGCCGGAATGGCCCGCATCGCACGGGGCAACGCCTCGGTACAGGCACTGGCTACGTTCAAGGTCGTGTTCTGGGGGCGCACCCTCGATGGTTTTACGCGCGCCGCCGTGATGCAGGCCGCCGCCGCTCGCCTCAAGCTGAATCCGGCGCAGATCGTGCGCATCTTTGATGGCAGCAAGGCCGTTCTCAAGCGCGGAGTGAGTTCCGATGTGGGGAGCCGCTATGTGGTGGAACTGGCTCGCATCGGCATGCAGATCGATCTGGAAGTCGAGACCGAAGCGCCTGCCGTAGTGAGCGCTGCCGCACCCGTACCCCGCAAGACCAGTGAGGATCCTTACGCCGGCCTGCTCCAGACCCAGTTCGAGTTGCCCGGCACCACGGATGAGGCTGAGGAAATGCGCCCGGCGGCTCCGGCGGAAAGCGCACCAGTGATGCGCCATGTGCCTCAGCCGGCACGCGCTGCACAGCCGATTGCCGTGCCCGCAGCGAAGGCCGGCAGCAGCGTCATCGAATATGTACGCTGCGGCCAGTGCGGTAGCCGTCAGGCCAGCAGCACACGCTGCACGGTATGCGGCGTAGCCATGGAACGCCGCGCGGGCGAGCGTCGCCAGAGCCAGAAGCAGATTCCGATGGATGCCTCGGCCTATGCCACGCCAACCACCATCATGGGCAACATGCCGGAAGGCCTGGTGCGTCACAGCGCCGCAGTGGCCCGCCGCAGTACGCCCAGTCTGCGTGAGGAGCTGCATCACCAGCCACCGGTCAGCGCAGCCGTGCGCCAACGCTTCATCGATGAGCAGAAAAGCAAGCTGCTGGGTCTGACCTTACTGGTGATCGCCGGGATCTGGCTGATCTGGTAAGCACGCCGTAGATAAACACAGCCCGCTTCGACGGGCTTTGTTTTTTACTCCATTTGAGAATGGTTTGCATTAAGCAACACCGCTGCGTATGATCAAAAGCCGCTCCCAATCTTCCCCTTCAGGAGAGTCTTCATGCATAAGCTGTTCGCCGCTGCCCTGCTGGGCGGCCTTGCCAGCATGGCCGCCCAGGCTGCCGATACCGAGCTGAACCTGTATTCGGCCCGCCATTACCAGACCGACGAAGCCCTCTACAAGAACTTCGAGAAGGCCACCGGCATCAAGATCAACCGCATCGAGGCGCAGGAAGACGCGCTGCTCGAACGCATCAAGAACGAAGGCGCGAACAGCCCGGCCGACGTGTTCATCACCGTGGACGCCACGCGTCTGGCCAAGGCCGACGAACTGGGCATCTTTGCCGAAGTGAAATCGAAAGTGCTGGACAGCCGCATCCCGGCGCACCTGCGCACCGGCGAGTGGTTTGCCTTCTCCACGCGTGCCCGTGTGATCGTGTACAACAAGCTGTCGATCAAGGCCGAAGACGTGCAGACCTACGAGCAACTGGCTGATCCGAAGCTGAAAGGACAGGTCTGTGTGCGCGGTGGCATGCATCCCTACAACCTGTCCCTCGGCGCAGCGATGATTGCTCACGAAGGTGAGGCTAAGACCGAAGCCTGGGTGCGCGGGCTGGTCGCCAACTTCGCGCGGGCCCCCAAGGGCGGCGATACCGATCAGATCAAGGCCGTGGGTGCGGGTGAATGCGGCGTGGCGCTGGCCAACTCCTATTACGTGGCGCGCATGATGCGCTCCTCCGCCCCGGAAGACCGCAAGGCGATGGAAGCCGTAAAGGTGGTGTGGCCGAACCAGCAGAGCTGGGGCACGCATATCAATGTTTCGGGTGGCGGCATGCTCAAGACCGCACCGCACAAGGAAGCGGCCGTGAAGTTCCTCGAATATCTGGCCTCCGACGAAGCCCAGATCTACTTTGCCGACGGCAACAACGAATGGCCCACCGTGCCCAGCGTGAAGGTGAAGAACCCGGCGCTGGAACGCCTCGGCCCGTTCAAGGCGGATACGCTGGAAATCGGCAAGACCTCGAAGGGCGCGATTACCGCGCAGAAGATCTTTGACCGCGCTGGCTGGCGCTGAGCAAATCAGGTTCGAAGCAAAAAGCCCCGCCTTGTGCGGGGCTTTTTCATGCCTGCCCGGTCCACCATTGAAAGCGCCCTCGCCCGCTGCGCTTGACGATGTACAGCGCTTCGTCGGCGCGGCGAAGGATGTCCTGCGGATGGTCGTCTGCAGCGCCCTGCGCACCGCCGAGGCTGCAACCCACCCGCAGCGCCTGCGCATCCGCCATGAAGGGCCGTTCGAAGCAGCCAAGGATGCGCTGCGCCACGGTCTCTCCCACCTGATGCAGCTGGGCTCGCGGTGCCACCACCAGGACCACAAATTCGTCCCCTCCCAGGCGCGCCAGCATTTCACCGCTACGCACCACCTCCTGCAGACGTCGCGCCACATCACGCAGCAGCGCGTCGCCAATGCCATGGCCGTGGTTGTCATTCACCGCCTTGAAGCCATCCAGATCCATGGCCAGCACCGCCAGCCCTTCGCCGCTGCGGCGGGCTCGTTCAGCCGAAAGCTCCATGTGCAACTCCAGCGCACGTCGGTTGTGCAGGCCGGTGAGGACATCGCGGTGGGCGAGTTGCTGCATGTCATCGAGCGCTTGCTCCCGGTGCGTCAGGGTGTCCAGCATGTGCTGCAGCGCGCCGGAAAGACTATCGACCTCAGACAGATGAGAATCGCTGGCCGGAATCCGTGGCTCGGCGCCTTCGGTGATGGCTTCGGCGGCCTGCGCGATGCGCGCCAGCGGACGGGTAATGCGGCGGGCCTGGATGCAGGCCAGGCCTGTCACACCGAGCGTCAGCAGGAGTGCAGCGATAGCTAGCTGGATGCGTAGCTGGCGTACCGGGCTCAAAGCCCGGTCGCTGGGCTGGCGTACCAGTACCCGCCAGCCCAGCGCAGCCAGATGGTCGGGAGGTGGCATGTCGATCCAGGCAAACAGATGGCGCGGCTCGTCGGGCCAGGCTGCTTCATGCCAATGCGCCTTGCCAGCCCCGTCAGGCTTAGCCATTCCCTCCAGCGCGAGCATGCGTCCGACCTGCGGGTCCGGGCCGGCCAGTACCCGGTTTTCATGATTGAGGATCAGCAGCTCGACGCCACGCACACGATCAAAATCGGTCAGCATCTGTTCGAAGAACTGGCGCACCCAACTCCACGACAGATAGGTCGCCAGCACGCCGACATAGTTGTCGTGCTGGTCATACACCGGGCGGGCAATGTCGATGAAGCGCAAGGCCGCCTCGCCGTCCGGCGGTGGTCCCAGCAGGCGCGCGAGCAGCACGGCTTCATGCACGTCGCCGAGGAACAGACCTTTCTTGCCTTCGCTGAATACCGGCCGGGTGGCGATCGACTCGCCCTGCAGAAAACCATCGCTAGCCGCCTGCACACGGCCCTGGGCATCGGTACGGCCGATCCAGGCAAACGCGGGATGGCGCGTGCGCATCACATCAAAGGCCCGCTGGGCGCCTTCCCGGTCGTTCTCCCGATACCACGCTCCGTGGCTGGCCAGCAGGTCGACATCTGCCACACGCTCGGCAAGATTGGCTTCCAGAGTCGCTGCCATGCGTGCCGCCGCACGGGCCAGGGATTCCCCGATGACCTGGCGTTCCCGTTTCTCGGCCAGCACACCTAGCAGGATCATCAGACCGAGCGCCAGCGCGCCCAGCGGGATGGCCAGACGCAGGATCAGTTCGGTGCTGAAGTTTCGGCTGAAAGGAAGGAGGCGCATTCCCTCATTCTGGGTGACAGAATGAGCTGCCGAAAGCGCCGACTGCTGCGGAAAACCGGCGTTTATTGAGCCCTGCCGATGCGCCGTGAGAGCAGGATCACCGGCAACAGGCCAACGATCACAATGGCCAGCGAAGCCGTTGCAGCTTCGGTGAGGCGCTCATCTGACGCGAGCGTGTAGGCCTGGGTGGCGAGGGTGTCGAAGTTGAAGGGGCGCATCACCAGGGTGGCGGGCAGCTCCTTCATCACGTCCACAAACACCAGCAGGCCTGCCGTGAGCAGGCTGCCGCGCAAGAGTGGCCAGTGCACCCGGGCGAGTGTGGTGGCGCGGCCGGCGCCGAGGCTGCGCGCGGCTTCGTCCATCGACGGAGTGATACGTGCCAGCCCGGTTTCCAGGGTGCCCAGCGCCACGGTGAGGAAGCGCACCAGGTAGGCGTAGATCAGCGCAGCAAGACTGCCGGTCAGGAGCAGGCCAGGGTTGCTGCCGGTGGCCGAATGGATGAACGCGGCAAGCACATGATCCAGACGTGTCACCGGAATCAGGATGCCCACTGCGATCACCGCGCCGGGCAGGGCATAGCCGAGGCCGACCAGCCGGTTGAGGCCAACCGGCAGGCGCGAGCGGCTCATGCGTGCGGCGTAGGCGAGCAGCAGCCCGAGCAGCACTGCGCAGGCGGCGGTGAGCCCGGCCACCAGCAGACTGTTATGCACCAGCTCCAGATAGCGGCTGCCCAGTTGCGCATCGCCCTCGCGAAAGGCCATCTGCAGCAACAAGTAGCCCGGCAGCAGGAAGCCCCCAGCCAGCGGCACAAAACAGGCGAGGCCCGCCAGCGCGGCGGCCAAGCCGCGCAACTCGGCACGCCGGCCGGGACGGGCGCGCTGGCCAGCAGTATGGCGGGCACGTCCGCGCGAAGCCTTTTCCAGCAGCAGCACCAGGGCCACGCAACTGAGCAGGGCCGCGGCAAGCTGGGCGGCGGCAAGGCGGTCACCGAGCGAATACCAGGCGCGGAAGATGCCGGTGGTGAAGGTCTGCACCGCGAAATAGGACACCGTGCCGAAGTCCGCCAGCGTTTCCATCAGCGCCAGGCTCACGCCGGCAACGATGGCCGGCCGCGCCAGCGGCAACGAGATGCGCACGAAGGCCGCCCAGGGGCCCAGCCCGGCACTGCGCGCGGCCTCGGTGAGGCTGCCAGCGCGGGCCAGAAAGGCGGTGCGGGCCAGCATGTAAACATAGGGATACAGCACCAACGTGAACATCGCACAGGCGCCGCCGACGCTGCGGATATCCGGGAACCAGTAATCGGCACGGGTCCACTGGAAGGTTTCTCGCAGCCAGCTCTGCAGCGGGCCGACGAATTGCAGGAAGTCGGTGTAGACGTAGGCCAGCACATAGGCCGGGAAGGCCAGCGGCAGGATCAGCGCCCACTCGAAGACGCGCCGGCCCGGGAACTCGGTCATCGTGGTAAGCCAGGCGCAGGCCACGCCGATCACCGCCACGCCGGCACCGACGGCCACCACCATGATCGCGGTATTGAGCGCGAACTCGGGCAACACGGTTTCCAGCAGATGCACCCAGGTCTCGCCGGTGCCGCCTGCAAACACGCTGCCGGCCACCACCACCACCGGCACGGCGAGGATCAGCGCGCACAGCCCCCCGATCAGGGTGAGCGGGCTGAAGGAGGAACGCAGGCGCGGGAGGAAAGACTGCACGGGCGTGGTGCCGGTAGAGAGGAGTGTCGAGATTATAATGATTCTCATCTGACTCGCCCTGATTGCTGCACATGCCCGCACCCGTCCTGCAAACCCGTGATTTGCGCCTCGCCTACGGCAGGCATGAAGTCGTGCGTGGCCTCGGTTTCGAGCTGGCGCCCGGCGCCATCGCCTGCCTGCTGGGGCCTTCGGGTTGCGGCAAGACCACGGTGTTGCGCGCGATTGCAGGTTTCGAGCGCTTGCTGGGCGGCGAAATTCACTTCGAGGCGCGTCTGATCGGCAGTGCCGACACCCACCTGGCACCCGAAGCGCGCGGCATCGGTATGGTGTTTCAGGATTACGCCCTGTTCCCCCACCTCTCCGTGGTCGCCAACATCAGCTTCGGCCTCGGCAAGCTGGCACGGCCGGCGCGCGAAGCACGGGTCGCCGAAATGCTCGAACTGGTCGGCCTCGCCAGCGAAGCACAGAAATTCCCGCACGAGCTCTCCGGTGGCCAGCAGCAGCGCGTAGCCCTGGCCCGCGCCCTGGCCCCTCATCCGGCGCTGGTGTTGCTGGATGAGCCTTTTTCGAATCTGGACAGTGAGATGCGCGAGCGCCTGTCGCTGGAAGTGCGCGACATTCTCAAGGCAGCCGGTACCGCCGCCATTCTGGTTACCCACGATCAGCACGAAGCCTTCGCCATGGCGGACGAGATTGGCGTGATGCACGAAGGGCGCATTCAGCAATGGGCCGATGCCTGGCAGCTCTACCACCGGCCGGCGAACCGCTTCGTAGCCGATTTCGTCGGCCAGGGCGCCATCGTGCAAGGCGTGGTGCGCGATCCGGCCACGGTGGAAATCGAACTCGGGCGGCTGAGTTCGAACGTACCGGTAGAGTGCTGCCATGGCAGCCGCGAATGCGTGGTGGACGTACTGCTGCGCCCGGACGACATCGTGCATGACGACAGCAGCCCGCTGCAGGCCATCGTGGCCCGCAAGGCCTTCAAGGGTGCCGAAATCCTCTACACCCTGCGCCTGCCGAGCGGCGCGGAAGTGCTGTCACTGGTGCCCAGTCACCACAACCATACGATTGGCCAGCCGATCGGCATCCGGTTGGATGTTGAGCAGGTAGTGACCTTCCCGCACGCTTGAGCTTTCTAGGGGCGGTCGTCTTGGGGCCGACTTCAGTCGGCCTTGCTACCTATATTGTGCGACTGAAGTCGCACCTACGAAAACGTTCGGTGCCGCTCAGGGAAACAGCACGCTGGTGTCCCAGCCGCCGTCTTCTGTCGGGCGATACACGATGCGCTCGTGGAGGCGGAAGGGCTTGTCTTTCCAGAACTCGATCTTGGTCGGCACGATGCGGAAGCCGCTCCAGAACTCCGGGCGCGGGATTTCGCTGATGCCGAATTTCAGCGCGTACTTGGCCACGCGCTGCTCCAATTCGAAGCGACCTTCCATAACCTGCGACTGCTTCGAGGCCCAGGCACCGATGCGCGAATCACGCGCGCGGCTAGCGTAGTAGGTGTCGGCCTCTTCCTTGCTGACAGGCTCCACGTTGCCTTCGACGCGCACCTGGCGTTTGAGTGACTTCCAGTGGAAGCACAACGCTGCCTTGGGATGCGCCGCCAGTTCATGCCCCTTCTGGCTCTCCAGATTCGTATAGAACACGAAGCCGCGCTCATCGAAACCCTTGAGTAGCACCATGCGCACCGAGGGCATGCCGTCCGGCCCGACCGAGGCGATGGACATCGCGTTCGGATCATTGGGTTCGCTTTTTTCGGCCTCGGACAGCCATTGCTGGAAGAGTTCGAAGGGCGTGGTGTGCAGGGTGTGGCTCATGGCGAATCCTTGCTGCAGAGGTCGTATTGTGACGGATCAGGCACGCTTGCGGCGCAGCACCTGGAGTGCCCACAGGCGTGCGTCATCCACGTAGGTGAATAACACCGGGATCACCAGCAGGCTCAGGAAGGTGGAGGTGATCAGGCCACCGATGATGACGATGGCCATCGGCGCGCGAAAGCTCGGGTCGGTGCCCATGCCGATGGCGATCGGCAGCATGCCGGCCCCCATCGCCACGGTGGTCATCACGATCGGGCGGGCGCGCTTGCGACAGGCATCCAGCAGGGCGTCGAGCCGGCCCAGGCCGTGATCGCGGCGGGCCATGATCACGTATTCGACGAGCAGGATGGAGTTCTTGGTGGCAATCCCCATCAGCATGATCATGCCGATCATGGCCGGCATGGTCAGCGCGTTGCGGGTCACGAACAGCGCCAGGATCGCCCCAGGCACCGACAGCACTAGCGCAGCAAGAATGGTGACCGGCTGCACGAAATCCTTGAATAGCAGGATCAGCACGATGTAGATGCACAGCACGCCGGCGCCCATCGCCATGCTGAAGCCGGTGAACAGCTCGCCCATCGCTTCGGCATCGCCGAAGGCGGTCTGGGTCACGCCCGGTGGTAGTTGCCGCACGCTAGGCAGCTTCTGCACCAGCGCTTCAACTTCGCCAAGCGGCTGGCCGTTGAGCTCGATCTCGAAGTTCACGCTGCGGCGGCGATCGTAACGGTTGATCTGTGCCGGGCCGCCATCCAGCGTGATGCTGGCGACATTGGCAAGACTGACCGGGCCGCGTGCACCGGGCACATTCAGACGCGAAATCAGGTCTAGATCCTGGCGCGCCGAATCCCGCAGCTTGACCATCACCGGCACCTGGCGCTGGGCAAGGTTGAGCTTGGCCAGCGACTGATCGTAATCGCCCGCCAGTGCCACGCGCAGGGTGTCGGCGATGGCGGCAGCACTCACACCGAGGTCAGCGGCGCGCGCGAAGTCCGGCCGGATCACCAGCTCGGGGCGCACCAGACTGGCATTGGTGGTGATCGCACCAATGCCGGGAATGCCGCTGCGCATCTCGCGCTCGATCTTGCGCGCCTGCTCCAGCAACACTTCGCCATCGTCCCCGGCGAGCGACATCTGGTACTTCTCGCTGGAGCCACCGAAGCCGACCTTGATGCGCACGCCGGCAATGTCCTGGAGTTGCTGCCGGAAGTCGGCCTCGATGTCCTGCTTGCTGATCCCGCGCCGCTCGCTGCGCGCGCTGAGATTGATGGTCAGCGTGGCCTTGCCAACTTCCGCCGCGCCTTTGGGCGCGAAGGGGTCTGCCCCCGAGGCGCCGCCCCCGATGGCGGTGTAGACCGACTTCACTTGCGGATGCTTGCGCACCACGGCCTCGGCCTGCGCCACGACGCTCTGGGCTTGCACCAGCGTACTGCCCGGCGGCAGAGTCAGCATCACCTGGGTCTGCGGCAGATCGTCCGGCGGCATGAAGCCGGCTGGCAACAGCGGGGTGAGGCCGATCAGCACACCGAAGAAGAACACGATGGTGATCACGGCTGTTTTCACGCGGTGAGCCAGACACCAGTCGGCCAGACGCATGTAGAGACGCTCCCAGCGCGCCAGCTCATGCCCGGGGGTATCGGCGCGCAACAGGTAGGCCGCCATCATCGGGGTGAGCATGCGCGCCACGACCAGCGAGAAGAACACCGAGATCGCGGCGGTCCAGCCGAACTGGACAAAGAACTTGCCGACCACGCCGGTCATGAAAGCGGTGGGCAGGAACACCGCGATCAGGGTGAAGGTGGTGGCAATCACCGCCAGGCCGATTTCGTCCGCCGCTTCCATCGCCGCCTGATAAGGCGTCTTGCCCATGCGCAGATGGCGGATGATGTTTTCGATCTCGACGATGGCGTCATCCACCAGGATGCCGACCACCAGCGAGAGCGACAGCAAGGTCACCACGTTGATGGTGAATCCCATCAGGTACATCACCGCGAAGGTCGGGATGATCGACAGCGGCAAGGCGGTGGCGGAAACCAGGGTGGCGCGCCAATCGCGCAGGAACAGCCACACCACCAGAATTGCCAGCAGTGCGCCCTCGTACATCAGGTTCAGTGAGCTGTCGTAGTTGTCGATCACCGGATTGACGAAGTTGAAGGCCTCGGTGATGGCAATGTCCGGATGGCGTTCGCGCAATTGCTCGAGCTGTTTGCGCGCACCGTTCATGACGTCGACTTCGCTGGCGCCCTTGCTGCGCACGATCTCGAAGGCCACCACCGGCTGGCCGTCCAGGAGCGCTTGCGAGCGGCGCTCGGCGATGGTGTCGCTGACGTTCGCAACTTCATCCAGGCGCACGCTGCGCCCATCACTGAGCGGAATCTCGATGGCGGCCAGTTCGGTCGCGCTCTGCACGGTGGCAATGGTGCGCACCGATTGCTCGGCGCCCCCCAGGTCGGTACGCCCACCGGAGGCTTCCTGCTGCACCTGACGCAGCTGGCGCGAGATCTCGGCGGCGGTGGCGCCCAGCGCCAGCATGCGGTCCGGGTCCAGTTCAACGCCCACCTGGCGCGTCACCCCGCCGACGCGGCTGACCGCGCCCACGCCCTTCACCGAGAGCAGCGAGCGGGCGACGTCGTTGTCCACAAACCAGGACAGGGCTTCCTCGTCCATGCGTGAGGAGGCCACGGTGTAAGTCAGGATCGGCGTACCGGCGATGGACGAGCGGGCGATCACCGGATCGCGCATGTCGCCGGGCAGATCCGAGCGGATCCGCGACACGGCGTCGCGCACGTCATCGGTGGCTTCCTGGGTCGGCTTTTCGAGCCGGAATTCGATGGTCACCGAGGCCGTGCCATCCTGCACCAGGGTGTAGATATGCTTCACGCCCTGAATCGCGGCCACCGAATTTTCGATCTTGCGCGCGATCTCGGTTTCCATCTGTGCCGGCGAAGCGCCAGGCAGGCTGGCGGTGACGACGACCATCGGCAGATCGATGTCCGGCATGTTCTGGATCTGCATCGCACGGAAGCTCAGCAGGCCGCCCAGGGTGAGCAGCACGAAGAGCAGGATGGCCGGAATCGGATTGCGGATCGACCAGGAGGAGACGTTGAACATGGACGGCCCCTCAGCGTGCTGCGGCCGGTGCTACACGCACCAGATCGCCATCCGCGAGAAAGCCCACGCCACTCACGACCACCTGGCTGCCCGCCTCCAGCCCGGCACTGACTTCCACCCGCTCGCCCTGGCGACGCCCCAGCGTGACCTTGGTCTGCAGCACCCGGCTGTCCGTGCCGAGCCGGAACACATAGGCAAAGCCGTCGCGCAGCAGCACTGCGCCCTGCGGCAGCGTCAGCACTTTCTGGACACCCAGACGGATTTCACCGCGCGCAAACATGCCGGGCCGCGCTTCACCCCGTGTCTTGATGTCGGCATAAACCAAGGCGTTGCGGGTCTTCGGGTCCACGGTCGGGGCGAGTGCGCGCACCGTGGCCGCAATCGGTTCGCCACTGGCCGGGAAGACCTGTGCCGTCATGCCCGGCTTCACCTTGGCCAGATCGGCCGCGGGCAGCTCGGCGCGCCATTCGAGGCGGTCCTGACGAATCAGGCGGAACAGCTCCTGGCCAGCCTGGAGCACAGCGCCGAGAGTGGCGCTACGAGCGGAAATCGTGCCGTCATCGGGCGCCCGCACCACCGTCTTATCCATGCGCAACTGATCCGCGCGGAGCTTGGCCTTGAGCACCTCGACTCGGGCCTGGGCAGTCGCCTCACTGGTGATGTAGCGATCCACCTGCTGGGCGCTGAAAGTGCCACTGTCCTTGATCTGGCGGGCACGATCGGCGTTGGTCTTGGCCTCGAACAGGGCGGCTTCGGCCTCGGCCAGACTGGCCCGGCTCTGTGCCAGCTCAGCCTCCACCACATCGCGCTGCATGCGAGCCAGCACCTGACCGCGCTTGACGTGATCGCCCACGTTCACCGCCACCTCGTCGAGGCGCAAGCCGCCAATCTCGGCGCCAATGATGGCTTCCTGCCAGGCCGCAATGCTGCCGTTGGCGGTGATCTGGGTGGACCACTCCTGCGCCTGGGGGGTGACCAGGCTGACCGTCAGCGCGGGCTTACCAGCCGGCTGGGCAGCCGCTGAAACAACGTGAACAAGGGCGATGCAGGCAAGCAGGCGGAAAGACATGATGGCAGCGGATCAGCAGATGAAGAGGAAAGCCCGAGCAATCCGCTCGGGAATGCCATGCTGCCGTAAAACAGCGCCACTGTCATGCCTGCTGGATGACAGGAGGCAATGTGCTTATTAGCTCAGAAACCGAGGCAGCGCATGACCTCTGGCGACACGCGCTCGAAAGCCATCTCGGGGATTCCCAGCTCATACACCGAGCCACTGTGGGTACGCACGCGGCGGGTCAGCGGATCGAATGCGGCAATCGGGCTGGTGCGGCCCTTGGGAATCTGCACAGCCGAGCCCACGATGTGATTCGGGGTAATGGCTTCGATGACACCACGCACCAGCACCAAGCGCCAGTTGTCGAGGCGCATCGGAGCAGGAGGCTGAGACAGACAAACGGTGGGGATGGCCGGTAGATCGATCGGCCCGTTAGCCGCCAAGGCGGCCGGCGTCGTAAGGGCCAGAGTGGCCGGGTACTCTTCTTTATTCGCGAAAACCTCGTAGCCCTCGAGATCGAAGCAGGTCGTAGTCAGGGCATCGTCATTGCGGGTTGCGTGCTGCATGGCTTCATCCATAGATACGGTAGCGGACTGATTCTACGAAGCCGTGCCGGCCTTGCCGGCCTGCCGAAAGGGCAGTTTGCGAGGTTTTGCCCGAGGGGACAGGCACCAAGCAAAAGGCCCGTGTGACAAAAGTCACACGGGCCTTCTTGATGACACTCGTTTGTAGAGGCTTAGAGCAGCACGCGCTCAATGCCACCGGTATTGGCCTGTTGCACATAGGTGGGCAGCCAGTCCGGGCCGAGGATGTTCTTGGCCAGCTCGATCACGATGTAATCGGCGTCGAGCTTTTCAACATCTTCGTTGTAACGCTGCAGCCCCTGCAGGCAGGCGGGGCAGGAAGTGAGCACCTTCAGATCACCTTCGAAGCCATCCGCGCGGAGCTTGTCTGCGCCTTTCACCAGCTCTTCTTCCTTGCGGAAGCGCACCTGGGTCGAGATGTCCGGGCGGGCCACGGCCAACGTGCCGGATTCGCCGCAGCAGCGGTCCGACTTCTCGATCTTGGCCTGACCGGCCACACCGGTAATCAGCGCATTCACCGTCTTGAGCGGATCCTGCTGCTTCATCGGGCTGTGGCAGGGGTCGTGATACATGTAGCGGGTGCCACTCACCCCTTCCAGCTTCACGCCCTTCTCGAGCAGAAATTCGTGGATGTCCATCAGGCGGCAGCCCGGGAAGATCTTATCGAATTCGTACTTGGTGAGCTGATCGAAGCAGGTGCCGCAGCTCACCACCACGGTCTTGATGTCGAGGTAGTTGAGGGTGTTGGCAACGCGATGGAAGAGCACGCGGTTGTCGGTGGTGATCTTCTCGGCTTTGTCATCCTGACCCGAGCCGCGCTGCGGATAGCCACAACACAGATAGCCCGGCGGCAAAACCGTCTGCACGCCGACGTGATAGAGCATGGCCTGGGTGGCGAGACCCACTTGCGAGAAGAGTCGCTCCGAGCCGCAGCCCGGGAAGTAGAACACGGCTTCCGAATCGACCTTGGTCTTCTGCGGATCGCGGATCACCGGCACGACGTGATCGTCCTCGATGTCGAGCAGCGCACGCGAAGTCTTCTTCGGCAGGTTGCCCGGCATCTTCTTGTTCACAAAGTGGATCACCTGCGCCTTCAGCGCTGGCTTGCCCAGCGAGGCCGGTGGCTGCTTTGTGCTGCCCTTACTGAACGGCCGCAGCAGATCCACACCCAGACGCTGCGCCTTGTAGGCCCACTCGATCGACACCTTGCGCAGGAACTTGATCTTCTCCGGCGAGGTCGTATTGAGGAAGGCCATGGCCAGCGTCTTGGCCGGGTTGAAGCTCTGTTTGCCCATCTTGCGCAAGAGGCTGCGCATCGCCATCGACACGTCGCCGAAATCGATATCTACCGGGCAGGGCGTGTAGCACTTGTGGCAGATCGTGCAGTGGTCGCCCACGTCCTCGAATTCTTCCCAGTGCTTGATCGACACGCCACGCCGCGTTTGTTCCTCGTACAGGAAGGCCTCGATCAGCAGAGACGTGGCGAGGATTTTGTTGCGCGGCGAGTAGAGCAGGTTGGCGCGCGGCACATGCGTGGAGCAGACCGGCTTGCACTTGCCGCAACGCAGGCAGTCCTTCACCGAGGCCGAGATCGCGCCGATGTCGCTCTGCTGCATGATCAGCGACTCGTGGCCCATCAGGTTGAAAGAGGGCGTGTAGGCATTGCGCAGATCGGCGCCGGGCATCAGCTTTCCGGCATTGAAGCGCCCTTCCGGGTCAACCTTCTGCTTGTAAGCGTGGAAGGGTGCGAGCTCTTCTTCGCTGAGGAATTCATATTTTGTAATGCCGATGCCATGCTCGCCGGAGATCACGCCGCCCAGCCCGCGCGCCAGATGCATGATGCGCTCGACCGCCGCGTACGCCTCCTGCAGCATGGCGTAGTGATCGGAGTTCACCGGCAGGTTGGTGTGCACATTGCCGTCGCCGGCGTGCATGTGCAGGGCCACGAACACGCGGCTGCGCAGCACTTCCTTGTGGATCGCCTCCATGCGCTCGATGATCGGGCGGTAGGTGTTGCCTTCGAAAATCTCTTCGATGGCGGCTTTCAGCTCGGCCTTCCACGAAATGCGCACGGAATAGTCTTGAACGCGATGGAACAGGCGCAGTTCGTCGGCCCGGTTTTGCAGCGGGCCGGCGTTGATGCCCAGCTCTGCGAACTTCGCTTCGGCCTCACTCAGCGGCAGATCGAGGTTTTCCAGCAGCCAGGTCCAGCGGCTGCGCACGGTAGCGATGGCATCCAGCACGCGCACGCGGCGGTCGCCGATCAGCTCGTCTTTTTCCAGCGCCGATTCCGTGGCGCGTAGCGGCAGATTGCCACGGAAGAAAGTATCCAGTGCTTCGACCAGCCGCAGCTTGCTCTTGATCGAGAGTTCGATATTGATCCGCTCGATGCCATCGCAATAATCGCCCATGCGCGGCAGCGGGATCACCACGTCTTCATTCACCTTGAAGGCGTTGGTGTGCTTGGCGATTGCGGCGGTGCGCGAGCGGTCGAGCCAGAATTTCTTGCGCGTCTCGGCGGTAACGGCGATGAAGCCTTCGGCACCGCGCGCATTGCACAGACGCACCACTTCGGAGGCGGCCTGCGCCACGGCGTTCTCGTCGTCGCCGACGATATCGCCGATCAGCACCATCTTTGGCCGGCCGTGGCGCTTGGCTTTCGTCGCGTAGCCGACAGCCTTCACGTAACGCTCGTCGAGGTGCTCGAGGCCGGCCAGCAGCACGCGCGCATCGCCCACCTTGGGCAGGCGCTCAATGAAGTCCTTGATCTCGACAATCGCCGGCACGGCTTCACGCACCTGGCTGAAGAATTCCAGGCACACCGTGCGGGTGTGCGGCGGCATCTTGTGCAGAATCCAGCGTGCACTGGTGATGATGCCGTCGCAGCCTTCCTTCTGGATGCCGGGCAGGCCGCCGAGGAACTTGTCGGTCACGTCCTTGCCGAGGCCCACCTTGCGGAAACGCTCGCCGGGGATGGTCAGAAATTCTTCGCCAAGCAGCTTCTTGCCATCGGCATCAAAACGCTTCAGGCGGAACATCACTTCGGCCTGATCGTGGATCTTGCCGAGGTTATGGTTCAGGCGTTCGACTTCCAACCAGTTGCCGT
This sequence comes from Uliginosibacterium sp. 31-12, assembly GCF_030548425.1. Taxonomy (NCBI): domain Bacteria; kingdom Pseudomonadati; phylum Pseudomonadota; class Betaproteobacteria; order Rhodocyclales; family Zoogloeaceae; genus Uliginosibacterium; species Uliginosibacterium sp. 31-12. The sequence continues at coordinate 135,176 of NZ_JAUOOA010000004.1, forward strand.
CCGGCGTGACCATCTTCCACGAGGCGAGGTTGTCCAGCGCCGTGCCCCACAGCACGGCCTTCTTGCCACCGGCGTTCATGGCGATGTTGCCGCCGATGCACGAGGCATCGGCCGAGGTCGGATCGCAGGCGAAGACCAGACCGGTATCGTCGGCCAGATCCATCACCCGGCGCGTGACCACGCCGGCGCCGGTGAAGACTGTGGCGTAAGGCTGCTCCACGCCGGGCAGTGAAGTATTGAAATCCACCTTGCCGATATCGATCAGCTTCTCGGTGTTGATAACCACCGAGTTCGGTGTGAGCGGCACGGCGCCGCCGGTATAGCCGGTGCCGCCGCCACGCGGGATGATGGTGAGGCCCAGCTCGATCGAGCTACGCACCAGATGGCCGATTTCCTCTTCGGTATCCGGGTAGAGCACCACGAAGGGGAATTCGACGCGCCAGTCGGTCGCATCGGTGACGTGGGCGACGCGAGCATAACCATCGAAGGCGATGTTGTCGCGGCGGGTATGGCGTGAGAGCAGCTTCAGTGCCTTGGCGCGTAGCGCGGCGGTGCGCTCGAAATGGGCTGCGAAGGCGTCCACTGCCTTGTTGGCGGCGGCGACCAGCAGGCCCACTTTCTCGCTGCGATCCACATCTTCGGTTTGCGAATCCAGGCGCCGCTTCTCGACTTCACGCAGGCGATGGCGCAGGGCTTCGAGCAAGGCCTTGCGGCGGCCCGGATTATCGAGCAGATCGTCTTCCAGATACGGGTTGCGCTGCACCACCCAGATATCGCCGAGCACTTCGTAAAGCATGCGTGCGGAGCGACCGGTGACGCGCTCGGCGCGCAAACTATCCAGCACGGCCCACATCTCGGCGCCCAACAGGCGGATCACGATCTCGCGATCGGAAAACGAGGTGTAGTTGTAAGGAATCTCGCGCAAACGCACGGGCGGCTGGGCGGTCACGAATTCTGGGGCGAGTTGCATGGCTGGGGACGCTTTTCTGTGGCCTGCCGGGGGCGGCAGACCCTCCATTTTAGGGCTTCGGGGGGGCAAACGCGACCCGTAGCTGAGTGCGGGTTTGGGCAAACATGAACGTGAAGGAGGGCTGTAGGGCGGACTTCGGTTCGCTACCACGCTCGGTGTGCGACTGAAGTCGCACCTACGCGCCCTGTGCCGCCATCACCGCAATCTCCACCCGCCAGCCTGGCCGGGCCAGCGCGGCCACCTGCACACAAGCCCGCGCCGGCGCGCTACCGGCGGGCAACCACTTTTCCCACACCTCGTTCATACCCGCGTAGTCAGCCATGTCGATGAGGTAGATGGTGGCCATCAACAGCCGGCCCTTGTCCGAACCAGCGGCTTCCAGCGTGGATTCAAGCAGAGCCAGCATTTCGGCGGTCTGGCTGCGGATATCACCTTCCTCCGAGGCGGGTACTTCGACAGCCTGCACCAAGCCCTTGAAGATCGTGGCGTCGGCATAGCGGGCCGCCGGATTGAGGCGTTCGATATCGCTCATGGGTGGCCTTTCACGTTTTGCAAGATTTTGCCGAAGCGCTCCGGTGCCATGAAGCCGATCACCCGGCTACCCGCCACTTCCTTGCCGGCCGGCGCAAAGAACAGAGTACCGGGCGGGCCGAAGAGGCCGAAGCGTTTGAGCAGTTCGCGGTGCTCGGGCAGATTGGCGGTGACGTCTGCCTGCAGAAGCGTGAAACCGGCGAGCTGGGCCGCGATGGCCGGGTCGGCGAAGGTCTGTTGCTCCATTTTCTTGCAGCTCACGCACCAGTCGGCGTAGAAGTCGAGCATCACCGGCCGGCTACTGGCGGCGATGCGCGCATCCAGCTCGGCGCTGCTGTTGATGCGCTCGAAGCGCGGTGCGGTATTTTCACAGGCGGCTGCCGTGCTGCAGCCGCTGAGGCCAGACAGAGGCTGCAGCGGATTGCGGCTGCCGGCCAGCGCGCCGATGAAGATGGCGGCGCCGGCGAGCAGCAGCAGAATGCCCGAGGCCTTGAACAGACGTTGCAGCGGCTTCGCATCGGGCGGCAGGCTATCCAGCGCATGCAGGAAAATGCCGCCAACCAGCAGCAGTGCGGCCCAGCCAAGCATGGGCAGAAGCGGTGGCAATACCGGGGCGACGAGATACAGCGCAGTGGCCAGCAACAGGAAGCCGAAGAAGCGCTTGACGCCTTCCATCCAGGCGCCGGGTTTGGGCAGGAAGCGGCGCGCGGCTACGCCAACCAGGATCAGCGGTGCCCCCATGCCGAGGCCCAGCATGAACAGGGCAAGGCCGCCGAGCAGGGCATCGTGCGTCTTGGCGATATAGAGCAGGGCGCCGGCCAGCGGGGCGGCAACGCAGGGGCCCACAATCAACGCCGAGATGGCGCCCATGATGGCGAGCTGGCGGGCCGAGCCGCCATGATGATGAGCGCTGGCGGAGAGCTTGTGCTGCCAGCGCGCCGGCACTTGCAACTCGTACACACCGAACATGGCCAGCGCGAGAACCACGAAGAGCAGCGCGAAGGCACCGAGCACCCATACGTTCTGCAGCCAGGCGGACAACAGCTGGCCCGAGAAGGCCGCGGCGACTCCAGCCGCAGCATAGGTGGCGGCCATCCCCAGCACATAGGCACTGCACAGGAAGAAGGCCCGGCGCTGGCTGATCTTGTGGCCGTGGCCGACGATGATGCCGGAGAGGATCGGCAGCATCGGCAGGGTGCAGGGCGTGAAGGAGAGCAACAGGCCGAAGCCGAAGAAGCTGGCAAGGATCAGCAGGAGGTTGCCGCCGTCGAGCAGACCAGAGATGCGCTCCTCTTCAGGCGCAGACACCGCGGCGGAAGCGGTTTCCTGTGCCCCCGGCGATGGAGTTTCAAGCGCGAGCAGCGAGGCGCCGGAGGGCTTGCTCACCTGGCTCATGGTGGCCGGGTGAAGCTCGATCGGCACTTCGCTGGGCGGGTAGCAGATGCCGAAATCAGCGCAGCCCTGGTGGCTCACGGTGAGCACTGCGCCCTCGCCCACCGCCTGATCCAGTGGCAGGGTGAAGACCACGCCTTCACGATAGACCGGCTGTTTGCCGAAGAACCGGTCTTCGTGGGGCAGGCCCGGTGGCAATGCGATCTTGCCCAGCGTCGCCGGAGTGCCGGCCAGCGCGAAGCCGAGCTTGGACTGATACAGGTAGTAGCCGGGCTCGATCTGGAAACGCACTTCAATCGTGCGTTCATCGAGCAGGCTGGCGGCAAGGCGATAAGCTTGCTCCGGTGGCAGCGGTTCGGGCTGGGCGGCATGGCCAAGCAGGCTTGCACACAGCAGCAGGAGGGTAAACAGGGCTTTCATGCCGTTTCCTGAACAAGCCAAGCGAGGTAAGCCGGCAGGCCGGCAGCAATCGGCAGGGCAATGATTTCCGGGACTTCGTAGGGATGCAGCGAGCGCAGCGCGCTTTCAAGCTCGGCGTAACGCTCGGCCGTGCTCTTGATCAGCAGCGGTACTTCGCTGGCGGTTTCGACCTTGCCCTGCCAGCGATACACCGATTGGCAAGGCGCGAGGATGTTGACACAGGCGGCGAGCCGGCGTTCCACGAGCGCCTGGGCGATCGTGTGTGCACAAGTGGTATCGGGTACGTTGCAAAGAATCAGCAGGGCATCGGTGGCAGGCATGGCGGCAAGCTTACCAGCGCCACCGGCCGCTAGGCGTCGTCCGCGACCTCTTCGCGCTGCGGTGCGATGCGCGGCAGCTCAAGCCTGAAGCTGGCACCCTCGCCCTCGGTGGAACGCACGCTGATGCTGCCGCCCAGGATGGTGGTGACGAGACGGTGGGTGATCGACAGGCCCAGCCCGGAGCCGCCGCGGCCCAGGCGGGTGGTGAAGAAGGGGTCGAAGATGCGCGGCAGGTGTTCGGCGGCAATGCCACGACCGTTGTCGCTGACCACGATCTCCAGCCGCTCAGTGCCGACGGCGCGGGTTTCGATGCTAACCGTACCGTGGTCTGCACCATCGAGGCCGTGCAGGATGGCGTTCTGGGTCAGGTTGCTGATGACCTGACCGAGCGGGCCGGGATAGCTGTCCATGGCAATGCCGGGAGCCAGATCAACGCGCAGCTCGATCGGCTTGTGCTTGAACATGGGCCTCAAGGTGCTGAGGATGTCACCCATGGCACCGGCCAGATCAAAACCGCGGCGGCGCTCGGAAGCCTGATCCACCGCGACCTGCTTGAAGCTGGTGACCAGCTCGGCCGCCCGCAGCAGGCTTTGCGCCACCAGGTCTGCACCGGTGTGCTGATCGCCGAGAAAATCGAAAAGGGCCTGCTTGGTGATCGGCTCACGCCGGATGCGTTCCGAGAAGTCACGCACCTGATCCTGCAGAGCCGTGCTGACCGTCAGTGCATTGCCGATCGGGGTATTCAGCTCATGCGAAATACCCGCCACCATCGAGCCCAGCGAGGCCATGGTTTCAGCATGCACCAATTCGTCCTGCGTCTGCTGCAGGGTCTCAAGGCTGCGCGCCAGCGACTGGTTGGCTTCAGCGAGGCTGCGTGTGCGCTCGGCCACGTGTTCCTCGAGCTTTACATTGAGTTCGCGCAGGCGGGCCTCAGCTTCGCGCTGCTCGGTGATATCGATGAAAGCCGCAAACACACAGCGCTCGCCCTCGTAATTGATCACCTCGCTGCTGGCGAGGAAATAGCGAATCAAACCATCGCGCAGGCGAAAACGCGTCAGCCGATTGCTCATGCGTCCGGCCGCACTGAATTCGGCAATCCATTCCTCACGCTCCTCCGGCGTAACCCAGATGCCCAGATCCAGCGAGTTACGGCCGCGCAACTCCTCGCCGGTCCAGCCGCCAATCTTTTCCCAGGCCGGATTGACCTCCACATAGCGCCCGGTGCTGAGTGAGGTAATGCTCACCGGCACCGGGTTCATGAAAAAGAAGGTGGAGAACTTCTCCCTGGCCTGCTGCATCTCGCGCACCTGATCGGCCAACTGTTCCCCGAGTTGCTTCTGGCGACTGTAATGGCCTTGCAAGGTGTGGGCGATCCGGCTGGCAATGACGGAGCCAGTGATAATGCAGAAGGCATAGCTGGCCCAGAAATTGAGCGCCGAGCGGGGTTGCTGCTGGGGCCAGAAAATGCCGTCCAAACCCGCCATCAGGCCCAGCGCGCTGAGCGCGAAGAGGCCCAGAGCGAGCGTCTCGCGCTGGCGGCCGGACCAGGCACTGAGCATCACCACAACCGGCAACAGCGCCGCAATCGGGCTGCGGATGCCGTTGACCAGCAGACACTGCAACACGATCAGGCCCGTAAAGCCCCAGGTGAAGGTCCGCCGCGCCACGGCTGACGGATAGTGTTCCAGCAGAAGAAGCGACACCCCACACAGCAGTGCCAGCCCGAATACCACCGCCCAGCCCAGTGGCTGCGGCTGTTCGTTACCCAGAACGACCAGTAGACCGAGACCGACGCCCAGACTCAGGGTGAGCAGAATGATCATGCGCAGCAGGCCGGTGGCCTGTCGCGCAAGCAGCTCCTCGTCTGAATCGCTTCCGGACTCCTGGGGTAATTTCATGATCGAGACAGATTAAGCAGCCCTTCGGGCCAGCCCCGGCAAGGCACCGGCCCGCTGATTCTGAGGGCCGGCAGCCCAAGTGCACTTGCCCTTGCGGGCAATCAGCGCAGCAGGCGACGACGCATCAGGGCTCTGGCTAGCGCCATGCCGATCAGGGCGTATGCAGACAGCACCAGCACATGCAGCCAGAGCCCATCCGTAGCTCCGCTCAGCAGCAGTGGCCGGATCGCCCCGATGGCATGCCCCAGCGGCAGCACCAGCGCCGCGCCCTGCACGAAGGCCGGCAACTGTTCCAGCGGGAAGAACACCCCGCAGAGCATGGCCATCGGGCTGATGAAGAGCGTGAACCAGTACATGAAAAAGTCATAGCCCGGCGCCAGCGCCGTGGCGATATAGCCGATGCCGGCAAAACACAGACCGGTGAGGAACACCAGCGGCAGCGCAGCCAGCGCATGCGTCCAGGGCACCAGCCCGAAGAGGCTGATCACGATCAGGATGGCGCCGCCCGAGAACAGCGATTTGGTCGCCGCCCACAGCCACTCGCCGGCCATCACATCGTCCAGCGAGAGGGGTGCGTTCATGATCGCCTCCCAGGTTTTCTGCTGATGCGCCCGTGCGTAGCCGGAATAGAGCGCCTCGAAAGTGGCGGCGTTCATGGTCGAGAAAGCCACCGTGCCAGTGGCAAGGAAGCTGATATAGCTCACGCCATGCACCTGCGGTAGCAGGGCGCCCAGACCCAGACCCAGACCCAGCAGGTAGATCAGCGGATCGGCCAGATTGCCGAGCAAGGAAGGGATCGCGAGGCGGCGCCAGACGTCGGCATTACGGCGCCATACTGACAGGGCGCGACGCGGGGAGAGATCCAGTGGAACCAGGAGTTTACTCATCCCGCATCTCCCGTCCGGTGAGCTTGAGGAACACATCTTCCAGATTGGCCGGGCGGTGCAGGGTACGCAGGCCGCCCTGGGCGGCAAGGTGGGCGAGCAGGGCTTCGGGGTGCTCAAGGTAGCAGAAGGCGGTTTCGCCACTCACTTCGAAGCGGCTCGCAAACTCACCGGCATGGGCTGCCGCCCAGGCCGCCGCACCGCCTTCATGGCCCTGCCACTCACCGAAGACTTCGACGACCTGCGGCTCGATGTGGGCCGCAATCACTTCGCGTGGCGTGCCCATGGCGATGATCTGGCCGCGATCGAGGATGGCGATGCGGTGAGCGAGGCGCTCGGCTTCGTCCATGAAATGGGTGGTCAGGAAAATTGTCTTGCCCTGCGCGATGAGGCCCTTGAGGCGATCCCAGATCAGGTGGCGGGCCTGCGGGTCCAGCCCGGTGGTGGGCTCATCCATGATCAGCAGATCCGGGTCGGCAACCAGCGCGCGGGCCATGGTGAGGCGGCGCTTCATGCCGCCGGAGAGCGACGGCACTTTCGCGTCGGCCTTGGCCTCCAGCCCGGCGAAAGCCAGCAGTTCGGGCACACGTGCCTGTGCCGCCTCCCGGCTCAAGCCGAAATAGCGCGCAAAGGTGAGCAGGTTTTCGGTGACCGTGAAATCCGGGTCGAGGCTGTCGCTCTGCGGCACCACGCCGACCTTGGCACGCGCTTCGCGGGCACGGGCCGGTACCGGCAGGCCGCAGAGTTCGATGCTGCCGGCGGATGGCTCGGTGTGCCCCAGCACGCAGCGCAGGGTGGTGGTCTTGCCGGCGCCATTGGGGCCGAGCAGGGCGAAGCATTCACCAGGCTGAAGCTGAAGGCTGATGCCACGCACCACCTCCAGCTCACCATAGTGTTTGTGCAGGTTTTCGATGAGCAGCGGCATCAGGCGACGGGGATGGTCTTTTCGAAACTCGGCCGGGCCAGCACGCGCGCGGTGTGGGCGGCGAGCGCCGGGCGGCTGCTACGCCAGTCATAAGCGGGGAAACGGAAGTCGATCCAGGCCAGACCACAGGCCATCGCGATGTCCGCGCGGCTGAACTGGCCGCCGTACAGGAATTCATGGCTGCCCAGACGCGCTTCGACAGCATCCAGGCCTCGCTCCATCTTGCCACGCTGGCGTTCGATCACTGCGGCATCCTGTTTTTCGACGGCGCGGCGGGTTTCGAGCAGCCACACCACGGCAGCATCGGTAATGCCATCGGCCAACGCTTCGAGCTGCTTCACGCGCAGGACTTCGAGCGCGTCAGTGGGCAGCTCGGGCGGATACACACCGAGGGTTTCAAGGTAGTCGGCGAGAATCGGCGAATCGAAGAAGATCTCGCCGGTATCCGTCACCAACGCCGGCACCTTGCCGAGCGGGTTGAACTCCGCCACATGATTACCTGGCTCCCACGGGGAATCATTCACGAACTCGAAGGGAATGCCTTTTTCGAGCAGCAGCACGCGAATCTTGCGCACATAGGGGCTGGTAAGGGAACCGATCAGCTTCATGATGTTGCTCCGTTCAGGATTGTTCAGGAGATCAAGCGTGAGTCGCACGTAGGTGCGGCTTCAACCGCACGCCATACGTGGAGGCCGACTGAGGTCGGCCTACAGGATTACTGTTGTTCAGTGGCACTCGCAGGAGGAGCGATTAATGATGTCCTTCAGGCAGTGCAGGCGACCGTGGAAGAAGTGGTCTGCGCCGGGCACTACCACGACCGGCACATCGAGTGGCTCGGCCCAGGCCAGCACATTGGCGAGCGGTACGGTTTCATCCTTGGACCCGTGGATCACCAGGCTGTCCGGGCTGACAGCCTCGGTCGCGTACTGGCGAGCACCTTCGACAAACCCGGCGGCGGTGCCGACGAGAATCAGGCGTTTGGCGGCCTGCCCGGCGTCGCTCAGGCGCTTGGCGACCCGGGTCTGGACGAAAGCGCCGAAGGAGAAACCGGCCAGCACGGTGGGGCGGTAGGCATCCAGGTTCCAGCGCGCATGGGCCCAGTCGAGCACGGCGAGCATGTCTTCGGTCTCGGCACCACCATTGTCGTGTGTCCCTTCCGATTTGCCGACACCGCGAAAGTTCGGTCGCAGCGCGACGTAGCCCAGATCGCGCAGGGTACGGGCCAGGGTGTGCGCCACCTTGTTGGTGTTGGCGCCGCCGAACAGCGGGTGCGGATGACAAACCAGCGCAATGCCCCGCGGGGCCTCGGGCGCATCGATCAGCAGCTCGATGGCCCCGTCCGGGCCTGCGATCAGCTGGGCTTCAGTAGGCAGGGCCTTCATACCTTCAGGCGCTCCACGATGCGGCCGTTCTGCAGGTGCTCGCGAATGATCTCGTCGATGTCTTCCTTATCGACGAAGGTGTACCAGGTGCCCTCCGGATAGACGACCAGCACCGGACCATCATCACAGCGGCCGAGGCAGCCGGATTTGTTGATACGCACCTGGCCCTTGCCGGACAGGCCCAGTTCCTTGACGCGCTCCTTGGCATAGGTCTGCAGCTCGCTGGCACCATGGGTGTTGCAGCAGGCATCGGGCGCTGCGCGCTGGTTGCAGCAGACGAAGACGTGATGGGTGAAATACTGGCTCATGGCGGGGGCGCTCGTTTGTTGTTCTGACGGAAGTCAGCAATTGTAGGCCGGTCCGCGCCCGACGGCGATGCTCAGGCCGCGCCCAGCCAAGCCTCGATGGTACGGCGCAGGGCTTCAAGTGCCACCGGCTTGGTCAGGTAGTCATCCATGCCGGCACCCAAGGCGGCATGGTGGTCACTGGCCATGGCATCGGCGCTGACACCAACAATGCGCGTGCTGACCCCGCGCTCCCTCAGCAGGCGGGTGGCGGTGAGGCCATCCATCTCGGGCATGTGGGTATCCATCAAGATCAGGTCGAAGCTCCGGGCTGCGCATTGCTCCAGCGCTTCGAGACCGTTGCGGGCCACACTGAGCTGACGAGCACCCAGCTTCTTGAGCAGGTTGCTGATCACCATGATGTTCACGCTGTTGTCTTCGACGATGAGGATGCTGGCCTCCTCCGGCACCATGGCCTGCGACACGCTGGGCCGGGCCTCGCGCTGGACGTCGACCTCCGCGCAGGCGAGCCAGATCTCGAACCAGAATTCCGAGCCCTCGCCAGCCTGGCTGCTGACACCGATCTCACCCTCCATCAGCTCGCACAGCATGCGGCAGATGGAAAGCCCCAGGCCGGTGCCGCCGAAACGCCGGGTAGTACTCATGTCGGCCTGCTCGAAAGGCGTGAAGATATTGGCCTGTTTATCAGCCGGAATGCCGATGCCTGAATCACGCACGGCAAAGCGCAGGCGAGTCCGCGAAGCCTCGCGCTGCACTTCATTCACGGTGACATGGATGGCACCACGGGCGGTGAACTTGAAGGCATTGCCGATCAGATTGACCAGAATCTGGCGCAGGCGGGTGGGATCACCCTCCACGCTGAGCGGGGTGCCCGGTGCCATCAGGCTGTGATAGCTGAGGCCCTTGTCACGCGCCTGCAGCGAGAACAGGCGGCCAAGATCTTCGAGCAGGCTGTCGAGGCGGAAACGGGTCTTCTCCAGCTCCAGCTTGCGCGCCTCGATCTTCGAGTAATCGAGGATGTCATTGATGATCGCCAGCAGAGCATCGCCCGAGGTCCGCATGGTGCGCACGTACTCATGCTGCTCGGTGTTCAGTGGGGTGGATTCGAGCAGCTGGGCCATGCCGATGATGCCGTTCATGGGCGTGCGGATCTCGTGCGACATCATGGCGAGAAACTCGCCCTTGGCGCGGCTGGCTGAGGTGGCCGCATCGCGCGCGGCGATCAGATCCTGTTCGGCGCGGTGGCGCTGGGTGACGTCAGTGAAGCAATACACCCGGCCGATCACCTGTTCGCCGTGGCGCGCCGGGCGCGACTTGCACTCGAACATGCGGCCATCGCGCAGCGGCAAGGCATCGAAAGTCTCGCGCTCGTCATCGGCGCCCAGTTCGGTGATCCGTCGCGCATGGATTTCCGGCTCACTGATCTGGTCGAGAATGTAGGCCATCAGGCGCCGATCCTCGTGGCGCAGCAGCAGCTCACCCGGCAGCTGCCACATCCGCGAAAAACGCCGGTTCATATTGCTGATCTGGCCCTGGCGATCCAGCACCAGGATGCCATCGGCCGTAGCTTCGAGCGTGGCACGCAGCTGCGAGGTCATCAGCGCCAGCTCTTCCTCAGCACGCTTCCTGGCTGCGATTCCGTGCGCCCGCACGATGATCCAGCCCGGCGCCTCGCTCATCCGGGTCACATTCTTGAGCGTGGCCAGCATTTCGCCATCGGCACACTGATGCAGGCCTTCCGCATCCACCAGCTCAGCACTGCCACCGTTACGCACCTCTTCCCAGAAGAACACGTCCGCGAGCGCACATTCAATATCGGTGATCAGCTTGCCGAGCAATTCCTCACGCGAATAGCCCAGCTCACGGGTGGCCGCCGCACTCGCCGCGACAATCGCCAGCGAGACCGGATCGACCAGCAGCATGATCTCGCTGCAGGCGTCGAGCAGGATCGCTTCCGGTGCCGGCTGACTCATGACCTGCCGCCTCCGCCACGCGAATCAGCGTCAAAGAAATACGTTACCCGGGTACGCGGGCTCAGGTAGCGGAACACCTCGGCCGGCAACTGGCCCGGGCGGATTGCCTTGCTGATATTGATATCGGGCTCCTGCTCCAGATCCAGCATGATGGCCTCTTCCTTGGGCACATCCGGGTCATACACCACTACCCAGGGGCGCAGGGGCTTCTGCGGATTCACCGACTGTACCAAGGCCAGCGCATCGTTAGATAGTTTCACGATGCTGCCCGGCGGATAGACGCCGAGGTTCTTGATCAGGATCTGCAGAACCTTGGCATCGAACTTGGCACGCCGCTGCGCGAACATCAGCGACAAGGCCTCATGAGGTGTCAGCGCCTTCGCGGTATTCACCGGATTGCACAGATTGTCGTAGTAGTTTGCCAGCGACACGATGCGCGCCAGCGGATGGATCGTCTCGCCCTTGAGTCCCTTTGGATAGCCCGTACCGTCCGCCATCTCATGGTGCTGGAAGATGATGCTCAGCACGCTGCCCGGCAGCCCCGCCTTCTGACCGATGCGCACGCCGTACTCGCAATGCAGCTTGCGCAATTCGCTCTCGGCGTGGGTCAGCTCATCGGTCTTCTTCAGCACCCGGTCCGGAATCTCGATCAGACCAATGTCGTGCATCAGTGCGCCAAGGCCCAGCACCTTGCCCTCCTCCATGGCCATACCCATATCGCGGGCCAGCATCATGGAAAGAATCGAGGTATTGAGGCCGTGGTAATACACCTCTTCACCACCCGCCTTCTCGCCCATCACATGCAGGGTCAGTTCGGGGGCCTCAAGAAAGGCCTGGGCCATCTGCTGCACCAGCTCGCCGATTTCCTCGATACATTCCTTCGGCCGCGCCTGCAGGTTGCGATTGATGTTGCGCATGATGCTGGCGGCCTTCACGAAGGCCTTCTCCACATTGCCCATACGAACGCGCTGCTCGCGCAAACGCTCAACGCGCTCGCGCTTGGCAGCCAAAGCCGGATCAGCCGCATCGGCAGACTCCGGCAAAGACGCCTCAGCCGTCGTCGCCACCGGCTCAACCGTGGCCATGGCGGCGGCCGGAAACTGCGGAGCGTCGCTGCGATCCGGGTCATAACGGAAACGCTTCACCCCCAACCCACGCAGGGTCTGGATCTGGTCGTTGCTGCGGATCTTGAAACTGTTGAAACTGAACGGATGACTGAACCAAGGCAGATCGATGAACACGAAGAGCCCGACGCTCAGCTGCTCGGGGGTGATGAAATAATCTTTCTGGGAGCTCTCGGTATTCATGGGGTGAGCGGTCTGTTTCAACGTATTCGCAGGGCTATCGGCATCCGCACGGATAAATTGAGTTACACATGCGGGTACATCCAAGTTTCTCTGCACGAATGGCTTGCCAAACGTAAAAAGTATTGCTATATTTCTTGGCTCGTTTGGCCGGTTAGCTCAGTTGGTAGAGCAGCGGATTGAAAATCCGCGTGTCCGTGGTTCGATTCCGCGACCGGCCACCAAAGATTCAAGCAAAAAGCCCAGCCCTCGCGCTGGGCTTTTTGCTTTCCGGCTGCCGAAAACCTGTGCCGCACCTGCCGGCCTGAATGTCACGGCCTGGACGCACCTGAGCGCGCCGGAATCTGCCCGGGCGCTTTCGCCATTGCGCCGCTTCGAGTCGGCGACCAGCCTGCAGCCCCTGAGCCGGTCAGCACCTTCCGAGATCGCACGAGCAGGCAAGCCGCCTGCGACGCCCCAATTTGCATCAATCCCGCGTTGCCACGCACCGTTTTCGGACGGTCTGAGACCCGTTTTGCGGGCGCGGGAACGATTCTGCGGCGTATTGCGGTGGTGGCATGAAGTTTGCGATAGGTGTTCTGAATTTAAACCATTTGGTCAAGAAATTGACGGTTCAGGACGCCTTCCCGATGAATGCACCGCACCCCACCGAACTTCAGGCCAGCCCCCACTCTGCAGTTGAAACCCCCGTTGCCCGGCCCGCGGTTGTAGCCCGCAAGGCCAGCGTGATCTACCAGGCTGCGGATCGCCCGGTGCATGCGCTGAGCGAAATCGATTTCACGATCAACCGGGGCGAGTTCGTATCGCTGATCGGGCCGTCCGGCTGTGGCAAGACGACCCTGCTGCGCGTAATCGCCGATCTGGAGCCAATCACTTCAGGCGAGGTGCTAGTCAACGGCATGACGCCAAGCGATGCACGCGAGCGCCGCGCCTATGGCTATGTATTTCAGGCGCCGGCTCTGTTCCCCTGGCGCACCGTGCTGGCCAACGTGATGCTGCCCCTGCAGCTGATCGGGCGCAGCAAGGCCGAGTGCGAGGAGATTGCGCGCGAGCAGCTGGGGCGGGTCGGGCTGGCCGGCTTCGAGAAAAAGTATCCCTGGCAACTCTCCGGCGGCATGCAGCAGCGCGTGTCGATTGCCCGCGCCCTGGGCTTCGAACCGAAGATCCTGATGATGGACGAGCCCTTCGGCGCGCTGGATGAAATCACCCGCGACAAGCTCAACGAGCAGCTGCAGCAGCTGTGGCTGCGCGAGCGCCGCACCGTGGTGTTCGTCACTCACTCGATCGCCGAGGCGGTGTATCTGTCGACGCGCATCGTGGTGATGTCACCGCGTCCCGGGCGGATCGTGAAAGTGATCGAATCACCACTGCCCTTCGAACGCGATCTGTCGATCCGCGATACCCCCGAGTTCACCCGCCTGGCCCAGGAAGTACGCGAGGCGCTGGCGGAGGGGCATCAATGAGCCAGAATCGGTTTCAACAGCATCTGGTTCCGGTCGCGACCCTGCTCGCGGTCGGGCTCGTCCTCTGGTATCTGCTCGCTATCTGGCTCAATGCGGCCGGGGTGATCGAGCGGGTCCTCGCACCGCAAGGTGCCTGGAGCTGGCAGGAGCTGGTCGCCGCGACCTTCAGCATGCAGCGCCCAGTGCTGCCGGTGCCGCATCAGATCGCGCTGGATCTGTGGACCTCGATTTTTGACGCGCCGCTCGACTCACCGCGCAACCTGTTGCTGCACGCCTGGGTCACGGCCGGTGCCACGCTGACCGGCTTCCTCATGGGTCTGGCCCTCGGCGGCCTGCTCGCCGTATGCATCGTGCATTCGCGCACGCTCGACCGGGCGCTGATGCCGTGGATTGTCGCGAGTCAGAGCGTGCCGGTGCTGGCCATCGCCCCGATCGTACTGATCATTCTTGGCAGCCTCGGCATCACCGGCATGCTGCCCAAGGCCACGATCGCGATGTACCTGTGTTTCTTTCCGGTCACGGTCGCCATGGTGCAAGGCCTGCGTGCCCCGCAGCGCCTCGAGATGGAGCTGATCCACACCTATTCGGCCTCGCGCATCCAGACTTTCTTCGTCCTGCGCCTGCCCTCTTCCCTGCCCTTCCTGTTTCCCTCCCTGCGCGTGGCTATCGCCGCCGGGCTCGCCGGCACCATCGTGGCCGAGTTGCCCACCGGTGCGCAGGCCGGCCTCGGCGCGCGGCTGCTCACAGGTTCGTACTACGGCAACACCCTGCAGATCTGGTCGGCCCTGATCATGGCGGCGCTGCTGGGCGTAGTGCTCACCGCGCTGGTCGCTGCGGTGGAATACCTGATTGTCGGGCGCAGGAGGCAGGCATGAGTCAGACCAAACTTCCCGGCGCCATCGGCGCACTGCTGGCGATCATTCCGGCCGGCCTGGCACTGAGCCAGACCTTCTCGCTCAGCGGCTTCGATCCGGTCATCCCGCTGCCCGCCCTGCACAGCCCCGCGCTGCGCATTGCGGCACTCCAGATCGTTTGCGTGCTGCTGGCGGCGCAACCCCTGCGCTGCCTGCTCGGCACCCTCCCGTTGCTGCTGGGCAGCCTGCTCACCGGAGCCCTGCTGTTGCTGTCGGTGCCTAGCGGAGAGTCCGAGCCGGCCACTGCGTTCTGGTTGCTGTGCATCGCCCAGTTCCTGCTCGCTCGCACCAGCGTGCAGCGACTGGCCATGCTGGATTCGCCGCCCTGGGTCGCCACGCTGACGGCCGTCCTGTTCGGCCTCTGGATGCTCTATTTCTGGCAACTCCTGGTGACGGCCTTTGCCGTGCCCCGCGTACTTCTGCCGGCACCGGCCGACATCCTCGTTGCGCTGTTCACCGAAGCCGACAAGCTCAGCGGCGATTTTGTGCAGACCGTGCTGAAGTCCGTTCTGACCGGCTATGTGCTGGGCAGCGGGCTGGGCATCGCCACCGGCATTGCCATCGAGCGCTCCCCCTTCCTGCAGCGCGGCCTGCTGCCGATTGCCTCGCTCACCAGCACCATTCCGCTGGTCGGCGTGGCCCCGATCGCGGTGATGTGGTTCGGCTTCGACTGGCCTTCCAAGGTCGCCGTAGTGGTGTTGATGACCTTCTTCCCGGCCATGGTCAGCACCCTGGCGGGCCTTGGGGCCGCCGGCAAGCTGGAGCGCGAACTGATGCATTCCTACGCGGCCAGCGCGCGTCAGCAGCTGCTGGCGCTGCGGCTACCCGCAGCCATGCCCTTCATCTTCGGCGCGCTCAAGGTCAATGCCAGCCTGGCCCTGATCGGCGCCATCGTCGCCGAGTTCTTCGGCTCGCCCACGGCAGGCCTGGGCTTCCGGATCTCCACCGAGGCTGCGCGCATGCAGATGCCGCTGGTCTGGGCCGCGATCGTGCTCTCGGCCATCGTGGGTTCGGCGCTCTACAGCCTGCTGGTGCTCTGCGAACGACGCGTCAATTTCTGGCATCCGTCGGTGCGCGCGGCGCAGTCCTGAGCCCCTTCTTTTCGTTCTTGCCCCCTCGTTTCACCCAACCAAGGAGTTGTCCGATGTCCACGTTGCACATGTTCAGGAAGCATCTTGTCTTTAGCGCACTGGCGGCCGCTGCGGCTTTCGGTTCGATCGGCGCCCAGGCGGCCGAGAAGGTCACCCTGCAGCTCAAATGGGTGCCGCAGGCGCAGTTCGCCGGCTATTACGTGGCGCAGGCCAAGGGTTACTACAAGGAAGCCGGGCTGGATGTAACGATCAAGCCGGGCGGCCCGGACATCTCGCCGGTGCAGGTGATCGCCGGCAAGTCGGCCGACGTGGTGGTGAACTGGATGCCGGATGCCCTCGCTGCACGCGAAGCCGGCGTACCGCTGGTGAACATCGCTCAGGTCTTCGACAAGTCCGGCCTGATGCTCACCTGCAAGAAGGCTTCCGGCGTGAGCTCACCCAAGGATCTCAAGGGCAAGACCCTCGGCGTCTGGTACGGCGGCAACGAGTACCCCTTCCTGAACTGGATGGGCAAGCTGGGCTACAAGCCGGGCAAGGACATCACCGTGCTCAAGCAGGGCTTCAACGTGGATCCGTTGCTGCAGAACCAGGCCGCCTGTATCTCGACCATGATTTACAACGAGTACTGGCAGGTGGTGGACGCCGGCGTGAAAGAGTCCGATCTGCTCGCCTTCTTCTATCAGGATCAGGGCGTGGCCTCGCTGGAAGACGGCCTCTACGTGCTTGAATCCAACCTGCGCGACAAGGCTTTCGTCGCCAAGATGGCCAAGTTCCTCAAGGCCAGCTTCAAGGGCTGGAACGACGCGGTGAAGAATCCGGAAGAAGCCGCCAAGATCGTGGTGGCCCAGGATGCTTCGGGCAGCGCCACCGTCGCGGTGCAAAAGCGCCAGATGGAAAACGTCGCCAAGCTGATCTCCAACGCCAACACGCCTAAGATCGGCTACCTCGACCCGGCCGCCTATGAGCGCACGGTGAAGGTGCTGATGAGCGGGGGTTCGGATCCGGTCATCAAGAAGGATCCGGGCAAGGCCGCCATGACTCACATGGTGTGGGACGCAGCCGCGAAGTAAGCAAGCCCGGCCGGGAGGGGCGGCACCGCCCCCTCCCGGCTACCCCGGCCATCCGGCCCGGAAGCTAGAATGTGGGCCCCACTGCCCGCCCGAGACCATGGCCATGACGACCCGGAAAACCGCAAGCCGTGCGAAGGCCACGCTCGTTGAAGAGTCAGACGTCAGCAAAAGCCGCATCCGCCAGCTCAACGAAACCGCCATCCTCAGCGGCGCCGAACGCGTCTTCGCGCGAGCCGGCTTCGGCGGCGCCACCATGGCCCAGATCGCCGAAGAAGCGGGCGTACCAAAACCCAATCTGCATTACTACTTCGGCAACAAGGCCGAGCTCTATCGCGCAGTGCTCGATCGGGTGCTGCACGACTGGCTCTCACCCACCGACGTGATCACGGCAGACGCTGATCCGCGTGAAGCGATCGAGAGCTATGTGCGCCACAAGATGGCCCTGGCCTATGAACGGCCGGATGCCTCGCGGGTCTTCGCCAACGAATTGCTGCATGGCGCGCCGGTTGTGGGCGAAATGCTGCAAAGCGAGTTGCGCCGCACTGTGCGCGAGAAAGCGGCCGTGCTGGAGGCCTGGATTGCCGCCGGGCGTATCGCCCCGGTGGACAGCACCCACTTCTTTTTCACGCTGTGGGCCAATACCCAGACCTATGCCGATTTCGACGTGCAGATCCAGGCCGTGCTCGGTGCGGATACCCACAGCCCGCGTGCGCGCAAACGTGCCCTAGAGCATGTACTGAACGTCACGCTGCGGGCCTGCGGGCTTTCGTCGCTTTCCAACTCTTCGTCATGATCACAACGCTGCTGTGATCTGAAGTGGCGCTGAGATCGCGCTCCGGACCTCTGCAACGCTCAAGGGCAAGACCCACGGCACAGGCATCATCTCGGGCGACGGCTCACCGACGCCGCCCTTGATTCCAGCGGACTAGAATGGCTGCGGCGGGTCAGGTTCGGATGTTCAGGCTTGCCGCAGCAAAGCGGCCATACGAAGCTCAAAACCTGAAATCTGCAGCGTAAGGTTTTTGTCGACGCTGTTAATGCGGGTCCGATGTACAGCAGAGTCGTGGAAAACTAGTCTGGAAGCCAATCTTCGCTGATCGGTCATGCCATGTTAGGGGGCATGCGCCGATGTTATGCGGCAAAACTGATCCCCATAACACGTTAGACATACTCTTCACCGCTTCAGGAAACATCACATGAATAAAAAAATATTGGCTATATATTTTCTCTTCGTATTGTTCCTAACTGGATGCGTCACGACAGGGGGGCTGCAAAAAGATGTTGCACCTGATCTGAAAGAGAACGGGCTGATTCTCTTGCCTGTCACCGATCGTGCATTGTTCACGGCCACAGGGGTATCTTTTGTGGTTTCAGATTTAAACGAAAAACGGACAATACTAACCGTAAAGGACTGGCCTAATGAAATACCTCAGAAAGAGGGGAAGGGGAAAAGGTTCTACGGAGCTTTCACACTTCCGCCAGGGGAATACAAATTTTTGTCTTGGTATCTGGTTAAAACAGATGGGGGTTCTGCAAAAGAGCCAAATGAACCATTCACTTTTAGGTTAAATAAAGGCGAAGTAATTTACGTTGGAAACTTCAATGCCATTCGCCCACTGGGAACCGGTCAATTCCGTGACCGATTCGCAGAAGACGTTAAGAATTTTCAATCTATCTATCCGTGGATAAATGGCTCAACTGTGAAACAACAGTTGATAACTGGGTCGTGGTGGACCTTGCCGGGCGGAACTGAGCCAAAGTAATTATTCAGTGCCCGTCCAATGTATAACCTCTCGGTCAACCGGACAGCCCAAAAGCTTCGCTTTTGGGCGCCCTCCGCGCTTCGCGCTCCGGCTGCCGGTTACCTCCAACGTTATGCCCCTTGGATAATTTCGTGCAGTTCTCACTAGTGAATGGAGTCAAGGTGCCGCCTTCCCCCAAGAGCGAGGGGGTTTGCCCTGCATGTGGCGCGAAAACGGTTTCAAAGTGCGGCACCCAAAAACTATGGCACTGGGCACACGTGAGTCGGCAGATCTGTGATCCATGGTGGGAAAATGAAACCCCCTGGCATAGAGCATGGAAATCGCATTGGCCTCCAGAGTTTCGGGAGGTAGTTCAGTTCTCGCCAGAAAGCCAAGAAAAGCACATTGCTGACGTTAAGACGGCTTCTGAGCTTGTGATCGAATTTCAGAACTCGGCCATGAACGACGAAGAGCTTTCTTCTAGAGAGGCGTTCTACGGAAACATGGTTTGGGTCGTGAATGGGGCCTCATTCTTAAAGAATGTCGAGATATGTGCAAAGCTTCCTAGTCCGGATCATCCGGGGTCACATGACATGCGTCTTTACCAGCCACGGAGTGGGGCCATTGACTTCATGTACTACTTGGTTTCTGAAAACGAGCCTAATGCAACAATGGTCCTTCTACATGGCAGCAGAGACTGTGAGTCATTCGTAGAGAAAACCTATGATGGCCACCATTTGTTCATTTGGAAGCATCCGCGAGAAATTTGGTACCGTTCAACAGTTCCCGTATTCCTAGACTTTGGTGGGTCTGTGCTATGGCAACTAAAGAAATTTAATGTGGGGCAAACACGTTGCTTGAAATCGTTGAGCAAGGCCTCGTTCATTATCGAAAACGAAGGTACTGTCGGGGCATAGCCCTTCAATTAACAGGGATAGCCAAAAGCTACGCTTTTAGGCCGAAAAAAACCAACAACCTGCGTGCTCCTCCCTCGAATTTCGGCCGCTGCCGCCAAACTACGCTCTGGCCCAGAATCATGGCATCCCTAAAGAACCAACTCTTAGCCCTGCTTGCATCCATTGAAGGATTTGAAGCTCAGCCTTCCCAGGTTGCCGGCGGCACTGCTCTGTTCTTCCGCGGCAAGGAATTTGCGCACTTCCATAACGATCAGGAGATCGACCTGCGCTTGACTCGCAAGATCATTAAGTCGCTTGGCCTCTCACATCCCTCCGATTCCCAGCTACATCCCACTCGCGCGGCGTCGTCGCAGTGGATCGAAGTTCGCTTCAACACCCCCGCCGAGGTTCAGCGGGTCGCAGAGCTGGTCAAGCTGGCTATCGTGCAGCTCTAGTCACGGGCTGCCTCCGGCATCGCTCACCTTCACGTTCGGCGTCGTAGCGAGAAGCATCCATGTCAAATCTCAAAATCACAGAAATCAAGGCATTTGTTCCGTCGAAAGACTTCGAGCTTTCCAAGCAGTTCTACAAGGACCTTGGTTTTACGATGGCCTCTGAAGGCGGCGGTATCGCTTACTTCCACTTCGGGCACGTCAGCTTTCTACTCCAGGATTTCTGTGCTGAAGCGTTTGCTGAAAATTTCATGATGCACATCCTGGTAGAAGACGTGAATGCATGGTGGCAGCAGGTCCACGAAAGTGGTGTGCTCGAAAAATACGGGGTGAAGGTCACTGCGCTGGAAGATCAAGCTTGGCGCATGCGTGATTTCTGTCTCTACGATCCATCAGGTGTTCTTTGGCGCATTGGCCAGAACATCGACTGAAACCCAAGGGACAGCCATCCGGCTGCAATCGACGCCGAACCCTTCGTTCCACCGGACCTGTCGCACCGCGTACGGCGTAGTTCCGGATGAAGGCAAAGCCGGAATCCGGGGCTTTTCTCGCTGCAAAGAATGATTCCCGGATTCCGCTGCGCTGCATCCGGGCTACGCCTGCGATGCGCGTTTGATGTGTTGCCGGAGCAGGGTCAGCCACGTATCACGAGCAGATGTGCCCCCTGACCGGCCTGAGTTCTCCAGAGCGGCAAGCGCCCAAACCCAAAGCTCATTTTTCTGACCAAACGATCCACTTTGATGCGGGGCACTGCATTTTTCGCCCCAGCGCAGTGCAGATCCCGTGGCCCGCTTCGTTTGCGCAAACGGGCGTTCTGCGCCACACCGGCCTTTGAGGGTAAGTGGCACGGAAATGGCTAAGAACAGCTTCTGAAACTTAACCAAACGGTCAGGATATGCAGCGCACAGCGCGCCGCCTGCCTGCCGTGTTCAGGAGCACTGTCGATGAACGATCCGAAGCAGGTCCCGACGCAGGAAGCGGGCGTGGCGGGGCTGGACAACAGCTGGCTGCCCTTTACGCCGAATCGCTACTTCCAGGCGCATCCGAAGCTGATGGCCAGCGCCAAGGGGGCCTGGTACACGAACACCGAGGGCCAGCGTCTGTTCGATGCGCTCTCCGGTCTGTGGTGCTGCCCGCTGGGCCATGCGCACGCCGGCATCGCCGAGGCGATCAGCCGCCAGGTGCTGGAGCTGGATTACTCGCCGGCTTTCCAGATCAGCAATCCGCTCACCCTGAGTCTGGCCAAGCGCATCGCCGATCTGGCACCGGCGGGGCTGGACCGGGTGTTCTTCACCAACTCCGGTTCCGAAGCCGTCGATACTGCGCTGAAGATCGCGTATGGCTATCAGCGCCTGCGCGGCGAGGGCAGCCGCACCCGCTTCATCGGCCGCGAGAAGGCGTATCACGGCGTGGGCTTCGGCGGCATGTCAGTGGGCGGCATGCCAGCCAATCGCAAGATGTTCGGCCCGGTGATGGTGCCCGGTGTCGATCATCTGCCGCACACCTACAACCTCTCCGAGATGGCGTTCTCGAAGGGCATGCCGAAGTGGGGCGCGCATCTCGCCGATGAGCTGGAGCGCATCGTCGCCCTGCACGACGCTTCCACCATCGCGGCGGTGATCGTCGAACCGATCCAGGGCTCGGTGGGCGTGGTGGTGCCGCCCGAGGGCTATCTGCAGAAGCTGCGCGAGATCTGCACCAAGCACGGCATCCTGCTGATCTTCGACGAGGTGATTACCGGCTTCGGCCGCATGGGCACGCCTTTCGCGGCCCAGTTCTTCGGTGTGACGCCAGACATCATCTGTTTCGCCAAGGGCGTGACCAACGGGATCATCCCGATGGGCGGGGTGATTGTGCGCGAAGACATCTTCCAGACCTTCATGGGCATCAACGCGCCGCAATACGCGGTGGAGCTGTGCCACGGCTTCACCTATTCCGGCCACCCGATGGCAGCGGCGGCCGGCCATGCTGCGCTGGACGCGCTGACCGAGGGCGGCGCCATCGCTCAGGCTGCAGCGCTGATTCCAGTGCTTGAGGAGGTGATCCACAGCCTCAAGGGCGAGCCGGGCGTGATCGACATCCGCAACATCGGCCTCGCCGCTGCGGTGGATCTGCAACCCATCGCCGGCAAGCCCGGCGCCCGCGCACTCAAGACTTTCGAGGCCGGCATCCATGAGGGCGTGCTGCTGCGCTTTACCGCCGACACGATTGCCATGGGCCCGCCCTTCATCAGCACGCCGGACGAGCTGCGCGCCATGGGCGACATGCTGCGCCGCGCGATCCGCATCGCCATGGCTGACTGATTTCCCCAACTTCCGCACGCACCGCCTCAATACGCACGGAGAGACTGCATGAACCGCCCCATCGAAAAACCTGGCGCACTGGATCTGCCCGGCATTGCCGCAGGCCGCCTCGCGCCCGAAAGCTGCGCCCTCAATTTCACGGACGCGCATCCGCCCCTTAACCCGCTGCAGGCCCTGCTCGAAGCCGAGCGCTGCTACTACTGCTACAACGCGCCCTGCATTTCAGCCTGCCCGACCGGCATCGACATCCCGCACTTCATCCAGCGCATCGCTCAGGACAATGTGCTGGGCGCTGCCGAGACGATTCTCGAAGCCAATGTGCTGGGCGGCATGTGCGCGCGCGTCTGCCCTACCGAGAACCTGTGCGAAGGCTCCTGTGTGCGCCAGACCAATGAGAGCAAGCCCGTCGAGATCGGCCTGCTGCAGCGCTTTGCGACCGACGCCTACTTTGCCGCACCGACCAAGCCGATGTTTACCCGGGCCGCCCCGAGCGGACGCCGCGTGGCTGTGGTCGGCGCCGGGCCGGCTGGCCTCTCAGCCGCGCATCGCCTGGCCACACTGGGTCACGATGTGATCGTCTTCGATGCCCACAGCAAGCCCGGTGGCCTCAACGAATATGGTCTGGCCCGCTACAAGACCC
The DNA here is from genome assembly GCF_030548425.1 of Uliginosibacterium sp. 31-12. Classification (NCBI taxonomy): domain Bacteria; kingdom Pseudomonadati; phylum Pseudomonadota; class Betaproteobacteria; order Rhodocyclales; family Zoogloeaceae; genus Uliginosibacterium; species Uliginosibacterium sp. 31-12. Next base: position 158,051 of record NZ_JAUOOA010000004.1, read on the forward strand.
CCGATGGCTTCGCCCAGCGCGAAATCGAATGGTTGCTCTCCATCGGCGGCATCGAGATTCAATGCGGCAAACAGCTGGGCCGCGACATCACGCTGAGTGGCCTGGTCGCGGAATACGACGCAGTGTTCCTCGGCATGGGTCTCGCCGGTGTCAATTCGCTGGGAATTGCCGAGCAAGCGCTCGTCGGCTTGCAGGCTGCGGTGGATTTCATCGCCGAGCTGCGTCAGGCCAAGGATCTCTCGGCCGTGCCGGTGGGCCGCCGCGTGGTGGTGATCGGTGGCGGCATGACGGCGGTGGATGCCGCAGTGCAGGCCAAGAAGCTCGGCGCGCGTGAAGTCACCATGGTGTATCGCCGCGGAGCGGAGGCCATGAGTGCGTCGGCCTACGAGCAGCAATGGGCACAGATCAATGGCGTGACGATCCGCCACTGGGCCGCACCGCGCGAAATCGTCGGCAGCGACGGCTTCGTGACCGGCGCGGTTTTCGCCGTCACCCGCGACGAGAACGGCAAGCTGGTCGAAACCGGCGAGACCTTCACGCTGGAAGCCGACATGGTGCTCAAGGCCATCGGCCAGAGCTTCGTGGCCGAGCCGCTGGATCTCAGCCTCGTGCTGGAGAAGGGCCGCATCGCGACCGACCCGTCGGGCCAGACCTCGCATCCGAAGATCTGGGCGGGTGGGGACTGCCGGGCTGGCGGCCTGGACCTGACGGTGGAAGCCGTCGAGCACGGCAAACAGGCCGCGATTGCAATCGACGCCGCCTTGCGCGCCTGACCCCGACACACTTTAGGAGATTGAGCGATGGCTGATCTGAGTAGCAATTTTCTGGGCATCAAGAGCCCGAACCCCTTCTGGCTGGCCTCGGCGCCGCCGACCGACAAGGAATACAACGTGGTGCGCGCCTTCGAGGCGGGCTGGGGCGGCGTGGTGTGGAAGACACTGGGCGAAGACCCGCATGTGGTGAACGTGAGTGGCCCGCGTTATGCCACCTTGATGGGGCCGGACCGCCGCGTGCAGGGCCTGAACAACATCGAGCTGATCACCGACCGCTCGCTGGCGATCAACCTCGAAGAAATCGCCCGGGTGAAGCGCAACTGGCCGGATCGCGCGGTGGTGGTGTCGCTGATGGTGCCCTGCCAGGAAGAATCCTGGAAACGCATCCTGCCGATGGTGGAAGACACCGGGGCCGATGGTATCGAGCTGAACTTCGGCTGCCCGCACGGCATGAGCGAGCGCGGCATGGGCGCGGCAGTGGGCCAGGTGCCGGAATACATCGAGATGGTCACGCGCTGGTGCAAGCAGTACTCGAAGATGCCGGTGATCGTGAAGCTCACCCCCAACATCACCGACATCCGCTTCCCGGCCCGCGCTGCGAAGGCCGGCGGGGCGGATGCGGTATCGCTGATCAACACCATCAACTCGATCATGGGCGTGGATCTGGACACCATGATCATGAGCCCCAGCACCGGCGGCAAGGGCTCGCACGGCGGCTACTGCGGCCCGGCGGTGAAGCCGATCGCGCTCAACATGGTGGCCGAGATCGCCCGTGATCCGCTCACCGCCGGCCTGCCGATCTCCGGCATCGGCGGCATCTCGACCTGGCGTGATGCGGCTGAATACATCGCGTTGGGTTGCGGCACGGTGCAGGTGTGTACCGCCGCGATGGTCTACGGCTTCCGCATCGTGGAAGACATGATTTCGGGCCTCTCGAACTTCATGGACGCGAAGGGCTACGCCTCGATTGCCGACTTCCAGGGCAGCGCGGTGCCGACCGTGTCGGACTGGCGTTACCTGAACCTCAAGCACATCGACAAGGCCGTCATCGATCAGGACAAATGCATCCAGTGCGGCCGTTGCCATGTGGCCTGCGAAGACACTTCCCACCAGGCGATCACCGCCTTCAAGGATGGCCAGCGCCATTACGAGGTGAAGGAAGAAGAGTGCGTCGGCTGCAACCTGTGCGTGTCGATCTGCCCGGTGCCCAGCTGCATCACGATGAAGAGCCTCAAGCCGGGTGAAGTGGATACCCGCACCGGTGAAACCGTAACCGGCGAGTACCAGAACTGGACCACCCACCCGAACAACCCGATGCGCGAAGTCACCGCGTGAAAGCCAAGCCCATGAGCGATCTCTACGAAGTCAGTCACTGGATCAACGGCGCCGCACAACGCGGCACGCCAGTCGCCACGCAGGATATTTTCAACCCCGCCACCGGGGCGGTGCAGGGCAAGCTGCTGCTGGGCAGCAGCACCGACCTGGAGGCCGCCGTGGCGGCGGCTGCCGCCGCCTTCCCGGCCTGGGCCGCGAAATCCGCGCTGGCCCGCGCCCGGGTGTTCTACAAATTCCTCGCCATCGTGCAGGAGCGCTCGGCGGTGCTGGCCGATTGCCTGGTGCGCGAGCATGGCAAGACCTTCCCGGATGCGATGGGCGAAGTCGCGCGCGGCATCGAGAACATCGAATTTGCCACCGGCATTCCGCAACTGCTCAAGGGCGATTTCAGCGACCAGATCGCTACCGGCATCGACGCCTGGACGCTGCGCCAGCCGCTCGGCGTGGTCGCCGGCATCACGCCCTTCAACTTCCCGGCGATGGTGCCGCTGTGGATGTTCCCGCTGGCGATAGCCTGCGGCAACACCTTCGTGCTGAAGCCCTCCGAGCGCGATCCGGCAGCCAGCCTGCTGATGGCGGAATGGCTCAAGGAAGCCGGTCTGCCCGATGGCGTGTTCAACGTGGTGCAGGGCGACCGCACTATCGTTGAAGCCATCCTGGCCCATCCGCAGATCGAGGCGGTGAGCTTCGTGGGCTCCACGCCGGTGGCCGAATCCATCTACCGTGCCGGCACCGCGGCCGGCAAGCGGGTGCAGGCCCTCGGCGGCGCCAAGAACCACCTCGTGGTAATGCCGGATGCCGATATCGCGATGGCCGCCGATGCACTGATCGGGGCCGCGTTTGGCGCGGCCGGCGAGCGCTGCATGGCGATCTCGGTGGCGGTGGTGGTGGGCGATGTGGGCCCGGCCCTGATCGAGGCCCTGAAGAGCCGCATCGCCGCGCTGAAGGTGGGCGAAGGTCATCAGGACAAGGTCGACATGGGCCCGGTGATCACCGCCGAAGCCTGTGCGCGCATCAAGCGCCTGATCGGCGAGGGCGTGGCGGCTGGCGCCGAGGCGGTGGTGGATGGCCGCGCGATTGCGGTGCCGGGTTTCGAAGCCGGTTACTTCGTCGGCCCGACCCTGCTCGACGGCGTGACGCCCGAGATGATCGTCTATCGCGAAGAAATCTTCGGTCCGGTGCTGTGCATCGTGCGCATGCCGGATCTGCCCTCCGCCGTGAAGCTGATCAACGATCACGAGTTCGGCAACGGCGTGGCGATCTACACCCGCGATGGTGGCGTGGCACGCGAATTCGTTCGGCATATCCGCGTCGGCATGGTTGGGGTGAATGTGCCGCTGCCGGTGCCGATGGCCTTCTCCAGCTTCGGTGGCTGGAAGCGCAGCCTGTTTGGCGACCACCACGCTTACGGCCCGGAAGGCGTGCGCTTCTACACCCGGCAGAAAGCCGTGATGCAGCGCTGGCCGGACAGCCAGTCCGCCAAGGGCCCGGAGTTTGCATTCCCGCAGATGGGCTGAGTTCCCGCATTCAAGGAGAGACAGATGAGCCAGAGCATCCTGATCCGTGGCGGCAGCGTGGTGAATGCCGACTGCGAAACCCGCGCCGACGTGCTGTGCATCGACGGCGTGATTGCCGCCGTGGGTGAGGGTGCTGCGGCACTCGCGCCGGCCGGCTGCGAAGTGCTGGACGCCAGCGGCCAGTATGTGGTGCCGGGCGGCATCGATCCGCACACCCACATGCAGCTGCCCTTCATGGGCACCGTGACGATGGACGATTTCTTCACCGGTACCGCAGCGGCGATGGCCGGCGGCACCACCTCGATCATCGACTTCGTGATCCCGAATCCGCAGCAGCCGCTGCTGGAGGCGTATCAGACCTGGCGCGGCTGGGCCGAAAAGTCCGCCTCCGACTACAGCTTCCACATGGCGATCACCTGGTGGGACGAATCGGTGCGACATGACATGGGCACCCTGGTGCGCGACGAAGGCATCAACAGCTTCAAGCACTTCATGGCCTACAAGAACGCCATCATGTGCGACGACGAAACCCTGGTGAACAGCTTCCGCCGCGCGCTGGAACTGGGCGCAATGCCCACCGTGCATGCCGAGAACGGCGAGCTGGTCTATCTGCTCCAGCAGGAAGTGCAGAAGATGGGCATCACCGGGCCGGAAGGCCATCCGCTCTCGCGCCCGCCGATGGTGGAAGGCGAGGCGGCCAACCGCGCGATCGCGATTGCCGATGTGCTGGGCGTGCCGATCTATGTGGTGCACGTGTCCTGCATCGAGTCGGCCGAGGCCATCGCGCGTGCCCGCGCGCGTGGCCAGCGCGTATATGGCGAGGTGCTGGCCGGCCATCTGGTGGTGGACGACAGCGTCTATCGCGATCCGGATTTCACCAAGGCGGCGGCGCATGTGATGAGCCCGCCCTTCCGCCCGAAGGAACATCAGGAGGCGCTCTGGCGCGGCCTGCAGTCCGGCCAGCTGCACACCACTGCGACCGACCACTGCACTTTCTGCGCCGAGCAGAAGCGCATGGGCGCGGAGAACTTCGCCAAGATTCCGAACGGCACCGGCGGGGTCGAGGAGCGCATGGCCGTGCTGTGGTCCGCTGGAGTGAATACCGGCCGCCTCACCCCCAGCGAATGGGTGGCGATCACTTCGGCCAATGCCGCCAAGCTCTTCAACATTTACCCGAAGAAGGGCTGTGTGGCGGTAGGCGCGGATGCCGATCTGGTGCTGTGGGATCCGGCCGGCACCAAGACCCTTTCGGTGAAGACCCAGCATTCCAAGGGCGACTACAACATCTTCGAAGGCATGGCGCTCACCGGCGTGCCCTCGCACACCATCAGCCAGGGCCGCCTCGTGTATGCCAACGGCGATCTGCGCGCGGTGCGCGGCGCGGGCCGTTACATCAAGCGCCCGGCCTTCGGGGCGGGTTTTGCGGCGGCGGAGAAGCGCGCCCGCGAACTCGCGCCGACCGCAGTCGTACGGACTTGAACAGGAGCCCATCATGGACATGAAGACAAGCACAAATATCGACGCGCTGCGCATCAACGGCGAGCGTCTGTGGGATTCGCTGATGACGCTGGCGCAGATCGGTGCCACCGAGAAGGGCGGCGTGTGCCGCCTCGCCCTCACCGATCTGGACCGCCAGGGGCGCGATCTGGTTGTGGGCTGGGCGAAGGAGGCCGGCATGCGCGTGACGGTCGACAAGATCGGCAACGTGTTCATGCGCCGCGAAGGCCGCAATCCGGCGCTACCGCCGGTGATGACCGGCAGCCATATCGACACCCAGCCCACCGGTGGCAAGTTCGATGGCAACTACGGCGTGCTCGCCGGGCTGGAAGTGATCCGCACGCTCAATGATCTCGGCATCGAAACCGAAGCGCCGTTGGAAGTGGCTTTCTGGACCAATGAGGAAGGCTCGCGCTTCGTGCCGGTGATGATGGGCTCGGGCGTGTTCGCCAAGGCCTTCACACTGGAGCATGCCTACGCCGCGACCGACACCGAAGGCAAGAAGGTCGGCGAGGAACTCGCCCGCATCGGCTACATCGGTGAGGAGGAGCCGGGTGATCACCCGATTGGCAGCTACTTCGAGACCCACATCGAGCAGGGGCCGGTGCTGGAAGACAACGACAAGGTGATCGGCGTGGTGCAGGCCGTGCTGGGCATCCGCTGGTATGACTGCACGGTGACCGGCATGGAGGCGCACGCCGGCCCCACGCCGATGCCGCTGCGCCGCGATGCGCTGCAGGTGGCTACGCGCCTGATGCAGGAAGTGGTGGCCCTGGCCAATCGCCACGCGCCGCACGGACGCGGCACGGTGGGCATGGTCCACGTGCATCCGAACAGCCGCAACGTGATTCCGGGTCGGGTGAAGTTCTCCATCGACCTGCGCAACGAAAGCGATGCGGCGGTCGATGCGATGGATGCCGAGATCCGCGCCTATGCCGCCGCGCTCGCAGCGGAGACCGGCCTGGGCATCCAGATCGAGCTGGTCTCGCAATATCCGGCCCAGCCCTTCGAGCCGGGCTGTATCGCGGCGGTGGCGAAGGCGGCGGAGAAGCTGGGCTACTCGGCGATGCCGGCGGTTTCGGGTGCCGGCCATGACGCGGTCTACATGGCTCGCCTCGCCCCGGCCGGGATGATCTTCATCCCCTGCAAGGACGGCATCAGCCATAACGAGATCGAAGACGCCAAGCCGGAGCACATCACCGCCGGCTGCAACGTGCTGCTGCACGCGATGCTGGAACGCGCCGGCGTCTTGACCTGAGCGCCTACCAGCCGCTGAAGCGGAAGCTGCGGATCGTGACCGGCAGCTGATGGATGCGCGCCTCGGCGGGCAGGGCATCGGTCTCGATCAACACCTGCAGACGCTGATTGCGCGGATCGAGCGTGCCGGCCAGCTCTTCCGGTAGGCGGCGGGTGGAGGGCGCCGGACCGAGGATGCGCCCCTGCAGCGTGACACGGTTGGGCAGCACGATGCGCACCGTCTCGCCACTATGGGTCAGCCCCAGCTCGCGGCCCTGCATGAAGGCCACCACATGCGGGCGGCCATGGCGCAGCACCAGCATCGGCTCGCCCTGGGAAACGCGCTGGCCGCGGGTGAGCATCAGGTTGTCCGCCGTACCCGCCACCGGCGCCCGCACCGTCAGCTCTCCCATCCGCGCCTCGAGGCTGGCCAGGCGCGCGCGCTGCTCGGCGGAGAAAGAGGCGCTGACCACCGGCAAGGGTGAAGGCGTGCTGCGCAGGATGCTCTCCTGCTGGGCCTGGATGCTGCCGAGCAGGGCCAGCTCCTCGCCTTCCGCTGCCAGCACTTCGCCGCGCGTGGCGGCATCCCGGGCAGCCAGATCACGCAGCACCAGCACACGCTGATGCAGCGCCGTCTGGCGTTGCTGCAGGGCCTTCAGGGTCTGCCGCTGGGACTGCAGCTGAGCCTGATGAATGGCCACAGCCTCCTTGGCGCTCGCCGCCACATTGGCTGCACGCAGGACTTCGTATTCCGCCCGCAGCGCGGGGTTGTCCAGGCGCAGCAGCACGCTGCCCTGCGTGACCTGGCTGCCGCTGCTGAGGTTCAGCTCGGTCACGGTAGCGTCCTGCGGTGCCTGCAAACTGAGCTCTTCGAACATCACGAAGCCACGCGCCTCCACCCACAGCCACTCGCGGATGAAGTGGACGGCGACCCAGATCGCCGGGCTCAGGGCCAGCAGGGTGATCAACAACCAGCGCAGACGCGGCGGCACACGCTTCGACTCCTGTGGCGGCAGGCTCAGCCCCCCTTCGCGGCGCGGATCAGCGGCTTCCGGAATGCGGAATCGGATTTTCATGGACTGGCTTTCAGATAGGTTTCCAGGCTCTGCACGGCAAAGCCGGCCACCACGCCCTGCTCCGCCAGACTCTGGAGACCTTCCAGGTGCTTGCGCAAGGCGCTTTGGCCGGCGCGGAAATGACTCTCGTCTGGCGCCAGCTCGGGTTCGATGCTCTGCGCCAGCCACAGCGCCTTGCCGGGCAGATTGGCAGCGATGCGCTGGATGCGCTCACGGGCCGAGGCGGCTGAAGTGGAATACAGCATGACCACCACGTCGTCAGCGCTGGCAGCTGCGCGGCAGGCCGCACACAGCCCGCCGGCATCGGCCACGAGGGCCCGCCAGTGGATGCTGAGGCCGATCGGCAGCGGGCTGATCGCCCGCAGCTCGGCCACCCGCCGGGCCAGTTCGCGCCAGGCCTGCGCCTCGCCCGGCCCGCTGCGCTCAGCGGCACTCAGCTGGTCCGGTTCGAGATCAAGCTGCAGGCCGTCGAAAGGCAGCTCGGCCAGGTTCCGCACGATGGCCAGCAGGGTTTCGCCGCGCCCCGCGCGCAGCCAGTCCGGGTCGCCCAGCAGCAGGCTGACGCGGCGGCCGGCGCGCTGCTGCGCACGGATCTGCGCGGCCAGGCGCTGGCGGGGACCAGCCGCAGTGAGCTGCTGCAGATCGGCCGGGCTGAAGGACAGCCACACCTCGCTGACCAGCAGTTCGCCCAGCGCCCGCCGCACAGCCTCACCCTCCAGCGCCTGCAGGCCGCCCCAGGCATACACGGCGCGACGCGCGGGCTGCACCGCCAGCAGGTTCGGACATGCTTCGGCCGGCGGCTGGCGCAGCGCCTCCCAGCTGAGCCAGGCCGCGGCCGGCAGCAGGCAGCCCTGCGCGGTAAGCGGGCTGTCATCGCCGGCCGCCCAGGCACGCGCCTGAGCCGCAATCAAGGCGTTGAGTGCAGTGAAGTGGGCGCTGCGCGCTGCGACCCAGCGCTCGATCGGGTCACCCGCCACGCCGGCCTTGAGCTGGGCGCGCTGGCCGGTTTCGCGTACGCGGCTGCCGCTGGCCGCGGCCGCGGCGGCGGCCAGGCGCAGTTCGGCCTGCGCATCGGCCTGTTCGTTGAGCATGGCTTCACGCCAGCGCGCCGCCTCGTCACGCTGCTGCTGCAGGAGCAGGCGGGCGCGCTGTACCCGGGCGGCGGACTCGCGCCGCGTGCTGCGGGCAACGCCGGGCGCATCCAGCGGCAGTTCGAAGCTGATGCCGGCATTGATGCTGGAAGCACGGCCGAGGTCATCATCACGGCGCAGGTTGCCGGCTACATAGGCGTTGGCACGCAGCGGACTGCTGCCGGCACGGGCCAGCTCGTCCTGCAGGGTCTGCAAGGCCAGCAGGGCCTGATCGCTGGTCTGCTCCGCCGGCAGATCCAGCCCGCCGCCGGGGCCGGCCACGAGCTGGCCGGCAAAATCCGCGCGCCAGCGCCGCAGTTCGCGCCCGAAGCGCAGCAGCTCGGCTGCGGCATTGGCTTGCTGGCGCTCGGCCTGGGTCAGGCTCAGGGCCAGCTCGCGCGCCTCGCCCTCAAGCAGCAGGCCGGCCTGCTGGCGCTGTGCCAGGGCCGCACGGATCTGCGGTGCGGCCGCGAGGAAGTGGCGCGCCAGGGCCTGCTGCGCCTCGGCCCGGGCATAGCCGTAGTAGCTGCTGCGCAAATCCTGCAGCAGGCGCTGGCGCAGGGCTTCGCGCTGGACCCGGCTGAGCAGCGCGTCGATGCCGGCATAACCGACGCGCAAACGCTGTTCGCCAGCCGTGCCGAGCAGCGGATAGCGCAGCCCCAGGCTGCCGAGCAGGCTGTAGTAATCGCGCGAGCCGCCGCCGAACTGCGGTTCATAGACGTTGGCCGCGCCGGCATCACCATACAAGCGCAGGCCGCCACTGGCCCGCTCGCGTTCGAGCTGCGACTCGGCCAGCTCGCGCTCGGCACCGGCCAGGGCGTAGTCCGGGTGGCTCTCCAGCGCGTCGGCGAAATCCTGCAGGCGGAATGCCGGCGCAGCCTGCACCGCGCCAGCGCAGAGCAGCAGCAGGCAACAGACCAAACGGAGGAGAAAGGTGGCTGACATGTCAGTAGCGGGTCTTGCGCAGCACCCACCAGGGCGCCATGGAGGAATCGAGATGCTGGCGGGTGACCAGCTCGGCCAGGGTGGCAAAGGCATTCCACACACGCGAGGCAAAGGTGAAGAAGGGAAACAGGGGCACGAAGGCGAGGTAGGGCCAATCCTGGCGGCGGCGCTCGGAGAGCAGCAGCAGATAGCTCAGGAACAAAGTGCCGGTGAGCAGGGTGTAGAACAGGTAGGTGAGCCCCAGCACCGCCAGCAGCACCGGCCAGGGCAGGGACCAGACCAGCCACAGGGTGGCGCCGACGATGATGAAGGGCATCACGAGCTGGAAGTAGACCCCAGTCCACATCAGCATGATGAAATTGCGCCAGCCCAGCAGGCCCGGCCGCAGGCTGTGCCAGTGCTTGCGCACGTAGAGGTAGAACAGGTCGCCATCCCAGCGCAGGCGCTGCTTGAAGAACACCTTCCACTCGGTGGGCGCATCGGTGTGGCCCATGGCCAGTGGCTGGTGCACGATGCGGTAGCGCTCGCCCGGGCCGAAGCGCTTCTTGATGCGCAGGGTGAGGTCCAGATCCTCGGCGGTGCCGGCGTCCCAGCCGCCGAGGCTGTCGAGCAGGCTGCCGCGGAAGGCACCGAAGGCCCCCGAGATGTTGTTGACGGTGTTGAAGGTGGTGAGCCCGGTGCGCGCGAGCTGGATGGTCAGCATGTATTCCAGCGCCTGCAGGCGGGCGACCAGGCTGGCCGCCGCATTGCGCACCCGCAATGCACCGGAGACGCCGGCGACCTGCGGATCGGCGAAGGGGCGGGTGATTTGCCAGACCATGTCGTTGTCGAACGAAGTGTCGCCATCGAGCGCCAGCACCACTTCGCCGGTCGCGAAGTGGCGGCCGGCATTCAGGCTGGACACGCGGCCGCCGCGCGTGCGCTTGGGCAGGATCTTGAGGATGCGACTCGGATGACGACGCGCCGCTTCCTGCCATTCGCGCGCGGCCAGATAGGTGGCGCGGTTCTGCACGGCACCATCGACCATGATCAGGATCTCGATGACGCCCGGGTAGGTCTGCTCGATCAGGGTTTCGACCGTCTTGCCCACGTCGCGGCCTTCCGAGTAGCAGGTGACGACGCAGCTCACGCGCGGCCGGAAGGCATCCAGCTGCGGGCGCGCCTTGCGCCGCAACGCATAGCTGATCACGCCCAGCCAGCACAGCAGGTAGGCCGGCAGCTCGAACAGCAGCACCAGCGGGAACACGCTCAGCAGAATCTCGGCCAGGCCGCGCGACTCGAACATGGGCTCAGGTCTCGATCTCGGTTTCCAGGCGCGAGGCCATCAGGCCCATCAGCTGGTTGGCTTCGAGCGGCAGCCCGTCCGCCCCGGGCATGCTGACCACCGCGGTGGATAGCGCCAGCACAGCTGCGTTGGCCTGGCGCGAAGCCTGGCCCAGCTCGCGCATGCGCGACACCAGCAGACGCGCGCCGGCTTCATCGGTATGCGGGGTGAGCAGCCAGATGTGGTCATCGTCCCCCCGGGTGGTGAGATCGGTGGTGCGCAGGGTGGCGCGCAGACGCTCGGCGAACCCATCGATCAGGGTCGCGGTGACCGAGCGACCCAGCGTACTTACCAGTTCCTCCAGGTTGCGCACACGCAGGCCGATCACACTGAAGAAGTGGCTCTCGGGATAGCGCCGGGCCAGCGCGATCTGCCAGTCCAGCAGGCGTTCGAACAGCGCCGGCACGATGAAGTTGACCGTATCCAGCCCGGACAGCACTGGCGACAGATTGCCCTGGCGCGCCAGCAGCAGCCCGGCACCGCCCAGGCGATAGACCGCGATCGGGCGTACCGGCAGGCGCTCGGGCGAGCTGCTTGCGCCACAGGCCATGCACTGGCTGCGCACGTCGGCATCGACGAACAGGTTCTTGCACTGGCGGCACTGCAGCTGCTCCAGCGGCCGGTCGTAATCCACCCCGATATGGCGTAGGGCGGCCGAGCACTTGGGGCATTCGAGACGGTGCTGACGCTGGAAACTCTCCTGCTGATCGACATGACCGCAGGTGAAGCAATGCAGCAGGCGGGTGCTGGTGATGTCGATGCTGGCGCAGGACGGGCAGACGTCCACATGGTTCATGTGCGCGCTGCTGCACTGGTCGCACAGGCGCAGGCGATCGACGACCACCTCGGTATCGAGGATGCGCCGGCGGCTCCAGCGCTCGAGCCAGACATAGGGATCTTCCCCCTCGGTGAGCAGGGTTTCGACCAGCGGATAGCGGTAATAAGCTGGCGCGGTCCAGTCCTTCACCGGATGCAGGCGTTGCGCCGGCCGGCACGCCAGGTACTGCGCCAGCGCCTCGCCGGGCGTGGCCGCCACATGCGTCAGGCGGGCGGCCTGGGCCATGATCTCGCCGGCCTGCGCATCCCGCCCGGCGGCATCCAGCGCGATACCGTCAAGCAGGCTGGCAAGGCCTGGCGGCTCCGCGCCGTCCGGCCGGGTCGCCAGGAACAGAGGCAGATGACTCAGAGCCGGCTGGGCCCGGATGGCGCGTACCCAGGCGGCAGCCTGCGGCCATGCCGAGGTCTCGAGCAGCACCGGGGCGCGCGGCTCCTCCGCCAGCAGGGCGGCCAGATCGAGGCGCTGCATGTCGGCAACCAGCACCGACGCAGGCTGCTCACTGAGACCTATCCATTGCATGTTGAGAACTTCCTTATACGGCAGCTACAGGAGTGCGCTGCCGGCGGGCGAATCCTCACTTGCCTGATTCAGGATCAATGCGGACCGTGCAGGCAGGAAAGGCGCAGCGCCCAGTCTGTAAAGGATTTTAGCTTGGCCGGACAAACGCCCGTCCCGGGGAAAAACACAAGATTCGTCAAACTCAACAAAATCACGCATATTCGCCCCAGGGAGGGTTATGAGGGCCAGAACGGCAATTTTGTTCAATACCTGAGTGGCCACAGCGGGCAGTCTGGGCATCTTCGATCTTGCGGCGTGCCCACATCATGACTTCCCTGCTCCCGATGTTCCTGTTTGCCCTGGCGGCTTCGCTTTCTCCGGGGCCGGTAAATCTGGTCGGGCTGGGCACCGGGGCACGGCGCGGTTTTCTGCCCGGAATGCTCCATGTGGCCGGCGCCACCTGTGGCTTCACCGTGCTACTGGTGCTGATCGGCTGCGGCCTGCAGGCCCTCTTGCTGCAATGGCCCTGGCTGCTGGCACTGATCCGTTGGGCGGGGGCGGCCTTCTTCGTTTACATGGCCTGGAAGCTGTGGCGCGACGAGGGTCAGCTCGAGGCCGGCGAAGCGCGCCCCGGCTCGCTGTTCCTGCAGGGCGCGCTGATGCAGTGGCTCAATCCGAAGGCCTGGCTGGCCTCGGCTGCCGGCATGGGGGCTTTTGCGGCGGATGGCGAGGCGAGCCGGATCGGCCTGTTTGCGGCGCTGTACTTCGTGGTGTGCTTCGCCTCGCTGGCTTGCTGGGTCTGGGCCGGTTGCCATCTGCGCGACTGGCTGCAGCAGCCACGGCGGGTACGACTGCTCAATGGCGGACTGGCCGTGATGCTGCTGCTGTGCGCCCCGGGCATGCTGCTGGGCTAGTTGCGGTATTCACCTGGCGTGGCGGCCACATAACGCTTGAAGGCGCGCTGGAAATGGGCCTGATCGGCAAAGCCGGTCTCTGCCGCCACCTGAGCCAGCGGCTCGCCCCGGCGTAGGCGCTGGCGGCATTGCTGGATGCGGCAATGGGTCAGGTAATCATGCGGGGTCATGGCGTACTGCGCCTTGAAGGCACGGATCAGGCGCGAGGCGGAGAGCCCGGCGACGCGGCAGATGTCTTCCAGACGCAAGGCCGTGGCGCTGCTGCTGCGGATGAAGTCCGCCGCCCGCACGAGACGCGGATCCAGCGGCTCCGGCAATACCTGGGGCACAGCCGGGGCGTGCTGGCACAGCGCACCAAAGAACTCGTGCAGGGCGACTTCGCGGCCGATCAGATCGCCGGAGGTATCCAGCAGGGTGGTGTGCAGCTGGCTCAGCCGACGGTAGAGCCCGGGATCCCTGCTCAGGCGCGCCACCAGCGGCACGAATTGGCCGCCCGCCGCCACGCCGTGTTCTTCCTGCAACGCCGCCAGCCAGGCGAGGTCCACATACAGCATCAGGTAGGACCAGGTACCGGCCAGCGGGCTGCAGGCATGCACCTCGCCCGGGTTCATCAGCACCACCGCACCGGTATCGACCCGCTCGCGCAGGCGGCCATTCAGATAGGTGCTGCAACCGCCGGTGATGGCACCGATCGAGAAGTTGTCATGGGCATGCCGGTCGTAACAGACGCTGCGCCCATCCTCGACGGTGCGGACTTCGATGAAGGGCAGTGCCGGATCGCGCCAGAACGCCTGTCGCGCGGGAATCTGGCCCCTTGCAGACATGGCGTGCGGCGCTCGCGCTCAGGCCCAGCGGATCATGGCGTAGAGCTTCTTGCCCCGACGCAGCAGGGTGAAGCGGCCAAACAGGCGCTCGGCATCGGTGATGGCATGGTCCAGTGCCTCGGCCTTGGCGCCGTTGACCGCCACCGAGCCGCTCTGGATGAAGCTCTTCGCTTCGGTCTTGGACTTGGCCAAGCCACTGGCGACCAGCAGGTCGATCAGGTTGCTGACCGATTTGTCTTGCTCAACGCCGGGCACGCCATCCTGTGCGAGCTGCTCCAGATCGTTTTCGGTCAGCGAAGCCAGATCGCCGGAGAAGAGGCTGGCGGAGATGCGCTGCGCGGCTTCCAGCGCGGCCTTACCGTGCACCAGTTCGGTGGCCTGTTCGGCGAGGATGCGCTGGGCTTGCGGGCGGCCTTCTGCGGCCTTGTCGGCAGCTTCGATGGCGGCGATTTCTTCCACCGTAAGGAAGCTGAAGTAGTGCATGAACTTGTACACGTCGGCATCCGCCGTGTTCAGCCAGAACTGGTAGAAGGCGTAGGGCGAAGTCTTCTTGGCGTCGAGCCAGATGGCGCCGGATTCGGTCTTGCCGAACTTGGTGCCGTCGGACTTGGTGACCAGCGGCAGCGTAAGGCCGTAGCCCTGCTGCTGATTCATGCGGCGCGTGAGCTCGGTGCCGGCGGTGATATTGCCCCACTGATCGGAGCCGCCGATCTGCAGCACGCAGCCGTAGCGGCGGTTCAGCTCGGCGAAGTCGTAGCCCTGCAACAGGGCGTAGGAAAACTCGGTGTAGGAGATGCCCTCGCCGTCGCGGTTGATGCGCTGCTGCACCGATTCCTTCTTGATCATGGCATTCACCGAGAAGTGCTTGCCGATGTCGCGCAGGAATTCGAGCGCGCCCATGCCGGAGAACCAGTCGTAGTTATTGGCCATGATGGCCGCGTTGGGGCCCTCGAAATCGAGGAAAGGCGCGACCTGGCCGCGGATCTTGTCCACCCAGCCAGCGATCACTTCTGGAGTGTTGAGCTTGCGCTCGGTGGCCTTGAAGCTCGGGTCGCCGATCATGCCGGTGGCGCCGCCGACCAATGCGATCGGCTTGTGGCCGGCCTGCTGGAAGCGCTTGAGGACCAGTACCGGCACCAGATGGCCCAGGTGCAGCGAATCGGCGGTCGGGTCGAAGCCGCAATACAGCGTCACCGAACCCTTCGCGAGCATTTCATCGAGTGCCTCTGCATCGGTGGTCTGGGCAATCAGGCCACGGGCATGCAGATCTTGCAGAAGGGGGGACTGGTACATCACGGTTTCTCCACGGACAAGGCTGGGCGGAAGCGCCAGCCATGAATACAAGCTGAGCATTTTAACGGCTGGGCGCAGGCAAGGCGAATTTGCGCGCCGCTGCGGTGTAGCCGACGCAGGCATGCGAACATGCGCCGAACGATCAGGAGACAGACATGAGGAAATGGATAGCGCTGCTGGCCCTCGCCTGCCTGCTTGGCGCCTGCACCCCGCCGGTGAATCCGGACGAAGCGGAACACGCCGTGCCGGCTTTCCATCTGGCCATGATCGAGGGGGATTTCGCCGGTATTTACCAGCGCGCCGCACCTGCCCTGCGCGAAGCCCAGGCGCAGGCCGAATTCGTCGCCGGCCTGCAGAAGATCCGTGCCCGGCTCGGCGAAGTGCGCGGTGCCGAGCGCATGACCACGACGGTGGACGGCCGCCAGGCCACCCTCACCTACACCACGGCCTATGCCAATGGCGCGGCGCGCGAGGAATTCGTGATCGTGCAGGAGGAGGGGCAGGCACCACAGTTGCTGCGCTATCGCTTGCTGGAGCCGCAGATTCCGTAGTTGCGGCTGAGTGCCACGTCTGTAGGTGCGACTTCAGTCGCACAACAGCGGCCTCACGTTCGACAAGACAAGGAGCGGCCCTCTGGCCGCTCCTGCAGTCAAACCTTCTTGAGGAAGCAGGCCTTGAGCATGAACTTGCCTTCGTCGAGCTTGCAGTCGACTTCGTGATCGCCATCGCCGACGAGGCGGATGCTTTTCACCTTGCTGCCCTGCTTCAGGGTGATCGAGGAACCCTTGACCTTCAGGTCCTTGATCAGCACCACGGCATCGCCATCCTGCAGCACGGTGCCATTGGAGTCGCGCACGATGCGGCTGTCTTCCTCGCTGCTGGCCGCAACTTGCGGAAATTCGTGGCCGCAATCCGCGCAGACGTAGTTGTCGCCGTCCGGGTAGGTGTTTTCCATCGAGCAGACGGGGCAGGCGGGAATGGCGGACATGATGACTTTCAGTGTGTGAAACCAGGAGGATCGGGATTATAGCCCCGCCCGGCATCAGGGCTTTGCCCCGGTGGAGAGCCTTGCCACACATGGCGGTGAGGCAGGGCGTGTGCAAAGCAAGGTGTGATGCGGTTCTTCAGGACGATCAGAAGTGCAGCATGGCGGCAATACCCAGTGCCGTGCCGACGACGGATACGCCATACACGCCCCATTGCAACCAGTTTCGGCGAGTGAGCAAGGCAATGGCGGAAAGGGCGATAGCGACCTGCAGCAGCGTGGTGGCCTGCGCCCAGCGGTGATGGTTATGCATCTGGGCTTCCGAGCGCTCATCCCAGACCTTGGCCTCGGCTTCCAGTGCCTCCGCCTGGGTCTTGATCACGTTCATCTCGCCCTGATAGCGCTCCACTTCCTTGCGGTAGTAGTCCCCGCGCTCTCCAGCGGACCAGGCAGCACCGAGCTCAGCCAAGGCTCTCTTGGTGCTCTTGGCCTGATAGAAATTCCACTGGTTGGAGGCTTCGGTCTTCTTGATCGCGGCGTTGTTCTTGAACAGCATCGCATCTGCCTGAGTCGCACCGCCCTGATAGGCAAAGAGGGCGCCGAGGGTAGCGAGAGTGGCGGTAGTGACGGCGATGCGTCCGGCAAATCGGTCGCTGGCGCCGTGCTGGCTGGCGTGTTCAAGTTCATGATCGTGCGGGCCGTGCACATGAAATCCGTGTCCTGACATTTTTCTCTCCGTACTTGTAGGGATAGGCCGCTCAGCAATAGAGCAGGAAAGCCGCACGCTCCGCGCGCCAGCTCGCTTCATCCGCCAGCGTGATCACGTCCAGATCATCCGGCATGGCGGCCGCATCATCCACCCATTCGCGCAGGAGCGGCGAGCCGTTGATGAGGTCGATGGCCAGACGCTCATGTTCGTACTCGTAACCGAAGTCGCGCCACAAGGGGTAGGCCGGATACAGCTGGCGGATGGCCTTGAAGGCCAGGGCCTGGAGTCTCCAGGGGCGGAAGGCGGCGTGATCGTAGTGCGCCGTTTCGACATGGATCTGCACGCCAGCGCAGAGCTTGCCGACATGCTTGTGAAAGGTCGGCTCAAACCAGATTTCGCGCAGCACGCAGCCCGCGAGCCAGTGCGGGGCGAGTGCGCGCATCTTCGCGATCACCGCGCGAGCCTCGATATCCGGTGCGCCGAAGAGCTCCAGCGGACGCGTGGTGCCGCGCCCTTCCGAGAGCGTTGCGCCTTCCAGCATCACGGTACCGGCGTAGGCGCGCGCCATCGAGAGATTCGCCGCATTGGGGCTGGGATTGATCCAGGCGCGCTCTTCCGGCCAGCCATAGCCGGGCGCGGCCTCGGGCTGCCAGCCCTGCATTTGGATCACGCGGTATTCCAGTTGCAGGCCCAGCGTGGCGATGAACCAGTGGCCCAGCTCGCCCATGGTGAGGCCATGGCGCATCGGCAGGCTGCCGGCACCGACGAAGCTCTCCCAGCCCTCGCGCAGCCTCAGGCCTTCGACCGGCCGGCCAGCGGGGTTGGGGCGATCCAGCACCCACACCGTTTTGCCGTGTTTTGCCGCCGCCTCGAGCACGTAACGCAGGGTGGTGATGAAGGTGTAGATGCGGCAGCCCAGATCCTGCAGGTCGACCAGCAGCACGTCGAAGCTGGCCATCATCGCGTCGGTAGGGCGACGCACCTCGCCGTAGAGGCTGAAGACCGGGATGCCCAGCTGCGGGTCGAGGTAATCGGGGGATTCAACCATGTTGTCCTGCTTGTCGCCACGCAGGCCATGCTGCGGGCCAAAGGCGGCGCTGAGCGTGATCTCGGGGCAGGCGGCCAGCGCATCGAGGGCGTGATCGAGATTCCGGGTGACCGAGGCGGGGTGGGCGAGCAGCGCCACCCGGCGGCCCGCGAGCGGTGCGCGCAGGGTGGGGTCGGTGAGCAGGCGGTCGAGGCCGAAGAGGACAGGTGAAGTCATGGCAGGCGTTTTCTGTAGGAGCGGCCACTGACCGCGAATGGCAGATGAGGGACGAGGCAGGATTCGTGGGCGCTGACCGCTGCCGCCAATGTGTTCATGGCAAGGACAGGACGAAGGATTCGCGCCGGTGAAAGTCCGGCCGTTCGCCAGCGTGCTGCAGGGCCCAGTAACTCAGCTCAGGCGTGGTGGTTTCGATCACGGCCGTGGCGCCAAGCTGCAAGGGTCGGGCGGGCGGCAGCAGCGCAGCGGGCAGGTCGACCTGCAATTCGAATGCGCTCGGGCTGTGGCTCACACGGATGCGTGGCTGCGCATCCGGAACCCAGTCACGCCGCACGCGGTAGTCGCTGAAGGCATAGGCCGCCCAGTTGCCCGAGGGCGCGAAGTTGAATTCCCGATAGCCCCGCTCCCCCTCGGCCACGAAAAGCTCGCAGCAGCTGTGTTGCCAGAGCCCATCGGCAAAGCCGGGCGCCGGGCTGAGGGGCGGAAGGCGCAGGGCGGAAATGTCGCCTATCAGGCGATAGCACAGCTGCAGCGCGCCATCCTCCTGCCAGGCCAGCGACAGGCTGCAGGCGCTGAGGGGCGGAAGAGGGCTGGCGCGGTGACAAAGCAGGGCGGGCATCGCAAGGGCTGGTGAGGAGACGGCCCGCTACTTTACCGGAGCCGCTCACAGGCGAGGGAGACACCGCTGGTCGGCCCCTGATGCAAACAAATGTGCTTTTGCAAGCCTTGAGGTCGTTTTGCAAGCCCCCGTGGATGATGTCCAGCAGTAAAGAACCCACGGTAATCGAGTCATGAATACCCCGCAGCAACACCCGGCCAACAGCCATGGCAGCAAGAACACCAGCGCCGGCTTCACGCTGATCGAATTGATGATCACGGTGGCCATCATCGCCATCCTGGCCGCCGTCGCCCTGCCGGCCTACAGCGATTACGTGACCCGCGGCCGCCTGGTTGACGCCACCAACGCATTGGCCACGACACGCGCAAAAATGGAGCAGCACTATCAGGACAACCGAACCTACGCCAGCGTGACCGGCTACGCCGCGCCCTGCGCCACAGCCCAGACCGCAGGCACTTTCAGCGTGCAATGCGCAGGCTCGGCGCTGTCGGCCACGGCCTACACGATCACCGCCACCGGCAGCGGTAGCACCAGCGGCTTCGTTTATACGATTGACCAGGACGGCACCCAGAAAACCACCGGCCTGCCTTCTGGCTGGGGCACGTATCCGCAATCCGGCTGCTGGGTGCAGCGCAAGGGGCAGACGTGCTGAGGCCGCATTGCGCATCCCGGCGCGGCTTCTCGCTGATCGAGCTGATGGTGATCATCGCGGTGATGAGCATCCTGACCCTCGTGGCGGTGCCGAACCTGTCCACCTGGCTGGCCAACAACCGGGTGCGCACCGTCGCCGAGGCGCTGCAGAACGCGCTGCGCCAGGCCCAGGTGGAGGCCATCAAGCGCAGCCGCCAGACCAGCTTCGTGCTCACCGCCGCCAGCCCGGCCCTGTCGGCCACGCCCAGCAGCAGCGGCCCGAACTGGTACATCCAGAGCCTGCCGCTGACCGGCAGTTCGGAGGCCGCCAGCAACACGGATTTCGTGCGCGGCGAAACCCTCGCCAACCAGTATTCGGTAAGCATCAGCGGCGGCAATGCCGCACTGTGCTTCAACTCGGCCGGCCGCCTCGTCAGCAATACCGCCACCGGCCTCGGGGCAAGCTGCACGGCACCTGCCGACAGCGTGACCTACACCCTCACCACGACGGGCGCGGATCGCAAGCTCGCGGTGCAGGTGTACGCGGGCGGCAAGGTACGCATGTGCGATCCGCAGAAAACCCTGTCAGTCAGCAATCCGGATGGGTGCACGACATCATGAAACACACCGCTCTCGCCCACCGCCAGCACGGCGCCGCCCTGCTCGAAGCCCTGATCTCGATCCTGCTGTTCTCGCTGGGCGTGCTGGGCATCGTCGCCCTGCAGGCCAAGGCCACGCAATTCTCGGTGGATTCGGAAGACCGCACCCGCGCTGCTCTGCTCGCCAACCAGATCGTCAGTCAGATGTGGGCCCAGCAGAGCACCACACTGGATGCCGCCACGCTCAGCAGCTGGAAGGCCCAGGTCAGCGCCACCAGCAGCGGCCTGCCAGCAGGGGATGGCGATGTGAGTTTATGTATAGAAGTCGACCTCAAGAATGATTGTGAGATCCTGGGGCTGGCCACCGTAACGATCAGCTGGAAGGCTCCCTGGCGCAAGAGCGCTGAGCAGGCCAACAGCTACGTCACCAAGGTGATGATTCCATGAGCCGGCCGTCCAGCCACCGCCAGCGCGGCCTGACCCTGATCGAACTGATGGTGGCGATCGTCATCGCATCCCTGCTGGTGCTCGCCGTAAGCTCGGTGATGATCGGTTTCGAAGCGCGCAAGCGCAGTTCCACCTCGGTCAATGACATCGACCAGGCCGGCAACTACGCCGCTTATGTGCTCGACAACTGGCTGCGTAGCGCCGGCTCGGGGATTTCGCAATCCGCCGAATATGCCTTCGGCTGCACCCTGCAAGCCACCAATGGCAGCCAGACCCTGCCGCGCACGGCGGCGCTGCCGGCGCCTTTCGCCAGCCTCGGCACGACTTTTCGCCTCGCCCCGCTGCTGATCCTCGCAGACGGAACCACGCCTGCCGCCAGCGGTAGCAGCTCGGATGTGCTGCTGGTGATGAGCGGTGCCGCCGGCCGCAGCGAAGCCCCGGCCTACCTGACCGATTACCCTTCCAGCAGCAGCCTCACGCTCAAGAACACCCTCGCCTTCGCCGCCAGCGATCTGCTGCTGCTGACCGACCAGGAAGCCAAGAATGGCGGCATCGCGCCCTGCCTCGTCAGCCAGGTCAGCAGCAGCTTCAGCGAGAGCGGCGCAGGCAGCTTGGCGCTGGCCGGCACTTACTACGCTGCCGAAATCAACTCGGTCAGCGTGGCCGGTTTCACGAAGAATGCAGTGGCCTTCAACCTGGGCAATGTGTCGGCCTCCAACCCGCCGGCCTTCCAGGTGCTGGGCGTGGGTGACAACAACACTCTGTATGCCTACGACCTGTTGCAGACCTCGGCGACCCCCTTGCAGGCGGTTGCCAATGGCCTGTTCGAGCTACACGCGCTGTACGGCCTCGATAGCAATGCCGATGGCAAGGTGGATAGCTGGGTCAAGCCCAGCGGCAGCTACGCCTTCAGCGCCCTGAGCGACGGCAGCAGCACCGCCAACGGCCTGATCAGCACGATCAAGGCGATCCGCGTCGGCCTGATCCTGCGCACCGATATCGCTGAGAAAACCGCTGTGAGCGCCAGCAGCCTGACGCTGTTCAGTGATCTCGGCAGCAGTCTGCAATTCACCCGCAGCCTCACGGCCAGCGAACAGAAATACCGCTACCGCACGCTGGAAATCAGCGTGCCGCTGCGTAACGCGATGATGCTGGAGTAAGCGATGCGCAACATTTACCGCCCCCGGGCTAGAGCCCACTCTCAACAAGGCCTGATCCTGCTGGTGACCCTGCTCGCCATGGTGATCCTGCTGATCTCGGCGGTCGCCCTGCTGCGTTCGCTGGATACCTCAGTGCTGCTTTCCGGCAACCTCGCTTTCAAGCGTGATCTGGTCAATGAAGGCGAGCGTGGCATGGCCGCGGCCATCACCCTCTTCAAGAGCGGTGCGCTCGCCAGCGACAGCAGCCGCACGGCGGATCTGGCCGGCAGCAACTACTCCGCCACGATCCTGCCCTCCAATGCGCGTGGCATCCCCTTGGTGCTGGTCAATGACTCGACCTTCAGCAGCAAGGGCATGAGCGCCACTGACATCACGGATAGCAGCACCGGCGTGACGATCCGCACCGTGATCGATCGCCAATGCTCCAGCGCCGGCAGTTTTGATGCCAGCACCTGCGTCTACATCCCGGGCGCCTCTGACGTGGGCGGCACCAACTGGCTGAAAAAAGCCGGTGCCGAATACGTGCCGGCCTACCGCATCAGCGTGCGGGTCAGCGGCCCGCGCAATACCCAGGTTTTCCTACAGACCACGCTGTCCCGCTGAGGCACGGCCCGCCCTTCCGCGAGAGATTGCCATGAACCTACTGAACCGTTTTCACCGCCCGCTGGGCGCCCTGCTGAGTGCAGCCGCACTGGCCAGCCTGCCCACCCACGCCGCCAGCATCGATCTGGCGGATGCACCGCTGTTTTCGTCTGTCTCGGTGCCGGGCAATCTGGCACTGGCGCTGTCCGTGGAATATCCAACGGCCATCAGCCCGGCCTATCCCGGCACGACGGACTACGTCGCGAGCTCCACCTACTACGGCTATTTCGATCCGGCCAAGTGCTATCTATACAAGTACAACAGCACCACGCCAGCCGAGAGCTACTTCACGCCCTACAGCATGGCGAGCACGCACACCTGCAGCAGCACGGCGAGCGTACCGCTATGGAGCGGCAACTATCTCAACTGGTCGTCGATGATGTCGCTCGATGGTTTCCGCTGGGTGCTCACCGGCGGGACCCGTGGCACGGCCAGCAACGATGACACCACGACCAGCACCATCCTCGAGAAGACCTATGTTTCGAGCCAGGGCACGCATACCTCCAACACTCCGGAGAAGACACTTTCATCGACCTACGCAGCCGGAGCCACGCCTTTCAACTGGAGCACAGGAGTCAAGACACGGAACTGGGGTGGCGGCATCGCGATGTGGGTGACTGGCAGCGGCACGCTGAGCAGCGATTCGACTCCCGCTTCGACGGACTACAACGCGCAATATGCCCTGACCAGCAGCTCAAGCTCATCCTCGACATGCAGCGGCAGGAATTGCACTTCGTCGAGCTCAAGCTCCTCAGCAGGCGCCAGCGCCAGCACCATTTACAAGCTCTACATCCGCGTGAAGGTGTGTGACAGCACGGTCGGCGTGGAGAGCAACTGCGTGGCCTATGGCAGCAATTACAAGCCAGAGGGCCTGTTGCAGAGCTATTCGAGCAAGCTGAGGTATGCCGCCCTCGGCTACATCAATACCTGGACGACGAGCAAGGATGGCGGCGCGCTGCGCGCACCGATGAAATTTGTCGGGCCGGAGCAGCCCGTGCCGGGCTCCACCGCCATTACCAATACGGCAGCGGAATGGAGCTCATCCACCGGGGTGATGCTGCAGAACCCGGACAGCTCGGCCGCCTCCACCACCGCCACGGCCGCCGGTGTCACGATCGCCAACAGTGGCGTGCTGAACTACCTGAACAAGTTCGGCAAGGTGGTCACCACCAAGGGCTACAAGAAATACGACCCGGTCAGCGAACTGTATTACGCGGCCACGCGCTACTTCCGCAATCTCGGCAATGTGAGCGCCTATTCTTCCTGGGCGACCTCCGACGGCGACTCCAACGACAGCATCGCCACCCGGCTGGACGGCTTTCCGGTGATCACCACCTGGAGCGATCCGATCGCCTACAGCTGCCAGAAGAACTTCATCCTCGGCATCGGAGACGTGAATGCCAACTACGACGGCGACTTGTACGGCACTTCGCTCGCACAGGGCGGAACCATTCCATCGGATGACACAACGGTGAACGTGACGACGGCCACCAACATGGTCGGTCAACTCGAGGGTCTCGGCGCGCTGGGAACGAAGAAGAACTCGTCTACTGGTGGCAGTTCGCTGAACTCCTATGGCGGCAACGCAACCAATTACATCGCCGGTCTGGCCTATGACGCGCATGTGAAGGACATCCGCAGCGACCTGACCGGCACTCAGACCATCAACACCTACTGGATGGACGTCGTCGAGTACCAGTACTTCATCCCGAAAAACCAGTACTGGCTCGCCGCCAAGTATGGCGGCTTCGAAGTGCCGGACGGCTTCGAGCCCTATGCAACGAGCAATGGCACCAGCACGCTCGCAAGCAGCAGCTGGTACACCAACGCCGAAACCATCACCAACACCAAGGATTCAAGCAAGACCGCTTCCCGGCCAGACAACTACTTCACCGGCAATAATCCGGAAGCCATGCGTAGCGGGCTGACTACAGCCTTTGCCAAGATCAGCTCCGAAGCCGCCGCGGCCACCGCCACCGCACTGGCCTCGCCCTCGCCGCGTCAGACCACCAGCGGCAATGCCAACTACGTGGCGAGCTACGACCCCTCGACCTGGACCGGCAGCCTCAAGGGCCAGACAGCCAGCTACGACAGCAGTGGCAGCCCGACCTATACCGATGTGTGGAGTGCCGCAGGGCTGATCAGCAGCCTCGGCCAGGCCAACCGCAAGATCGTCACCTGGTGCGGCAGCGGCGCCGTTCCCTTCCAGACCAGCCTCAGCTGCAGCGGCTCCTTCAACTACGTGACCGGGGTCAGCAGCCAGTCCGCCAGCGACTACATCCTGTATCTGCGCGGTGACCGCAGCAAGGAAATCGCCAACGGCGGCAAGTACCGCACCCGCACCAGCCTGCTGGGCGATATCGTCGGCTCCAAGGTGACTGCCGTGGCCGGCCCGGATGCCGAGCTGACCGATCTCTACAACCCCGGCTATAGCAGCTTCCGGCGCACTTACGCCAGCCGCAAGACGGTGGTCTACGTCGGCGCCAATGACGGCATGCTGCACGCCTTCGATGGCTCGGTCACGGCCAGTACTGGTGGAGCCGAACTCTTCGCCTACATCCCGAGTCTGGTGTATAGCGACAGCAGCCTCGATACCGCCGATGGCGGCCTCTCCTCGCTCGGCAGCCCCAGTTTCAGCCATCACTATCTGGTGGATGCCACACCGAATGTGTTCGACGTCGATTTCTACAAGACACCTTCGCCGACGGCCACCAGCAATGACTGGCACAGCCTGCTGATCGGCGGCCTTGGCAAGGGCGGCAAGGGCTATTACGCCATCGACGTGACCGACCCCTCGGCCTGGACCAGCGAAAGTGCCGTGGCCGGCAAGGTGCTGTGGGAATTCACCGACACGCGCATGGGCTACAGCTACGGCGATGCGCAAGTCGTGAAGACCGCCAAGTACGGCTGGGTGGTAGTGCTCACCTCCGGCTACAACAACAGCGATGGCAAGGGCTACTTCTTCTTCGTCCACCCGCGCACTGGCGCCCTGCTTGAAACCGTGGAACTCAAAGAAGCCAGCAACCTCGCCCACGCCTCAGCCTTCGTGCCGAACTACAAGGACGGCACCGCCGACACCCTGTATGCCGGCGACCTGCAGGGCAATGTATGGCGCCTCGATCTCACGCCGACTTCGGGCAGCTACGCCACGCCGACGCGCATCGCGATCCTCAAGGATGCGGCCGGCACGGTGCAGCCCGTCACCACCAAACCGCTGATCGAGATCGAGCCGGATTCGCTCAAGCGCTACGTGCTGATCGGCACCGGGCGCCTGCTGGCCGACAGCGACATCGCCAGCATCCAGATCCAGAGCTTCTACGCCCTCATTGACGGCATGAGTACGAGTGGCGCCTTCTACGGTGGCAGCACCAGCCTGCCCGATGGCGTGAGCTTTCCGATCACCCGGGCGGTGCTTGAGGAGAACAGCAATCTGCTCAGCGGCATCGGCAGCAACCCGGCCAAGGTCATGGGCTGGTACTTCGATCTGTCTG
Organism: Uliginosibacterium sp. 31-12; assembly: GCF_030548425.1. NCBI lineage: Bacteria > Pseudomonadati > Pseudomonadota > Betaproteobacteria > Rhodocyclales > Zoogloeaceae > Uliginosibacterium > Uliginosibacterium sp. 31-12. Next base: position 183,797 of record NZ_JAUOOA010000004.1, read on the forward strand.
CCGCTTCAAGCGGCGTGGCGGAGCGCATCAACGTGACACCTACCGCCAACAACGGCGTGGTGGCCTTCGCCGCCAACCTGCCCAACGGCGAGGTGTGCTCCCCGGCGGGTACTTCGCGCGCCTTCGCGGTGAGTCTCTCAACCGGCCAGAGCCTGCTCAGCGACAGCAGCGGCAAGTCAGTCGCCTCCCTGTCACTGAGTTCAGTCACCACCGAGATCGGTTTCGTGAACATCGCCGGCAAGACTCGGCTGCTCGCCGGCACCTCCGCCGGTACGGTGGTGAACCTGCCCGGCAGCTTCTCCAGCAGCGGTTCGGTCAAGCGCCTGAACTGGCGCGTGGTGCCGACGGCAGATTGAGCGCCATGCCGGCCAAGCCCGCCCTCGCTGCCCTCGCCCTGTCCGCCTTGCTGCACGCAGGCGGCCTGTGGGGCTGGCGAGCCAGCAGTCCGCAAACTGGGCCGGCAGCCGCCACGCCCCCCACGCAGCCGTTGCTGGGCCGCTTCGTCGCCGCCACGCCCCCGCCCTCTACCGCGCCGGCGGCGCAGCCGGCCCAGCCGGCGGGCGCCTCATCCACCTCGTCCACATCGGCAGACCCCGCCTATTGGCCCGCCGAAGCCCTGCAGCAACTGCCGCTGCCGGTTTCCGCGCCGGATGTTGCGCTGCTGGAGGGCAGCGAGCTGAGCGCTGAGCACCTGCGCCTGCGGCTCTACATCAGCGCCACAGGGGCCGTCGATGAAGTGGAAGTGCTCGGCGCTGAAGCCGGAGACGTGCAACCCCTGCGCCGGATGTTCCAGCGCACCCGCTTCCTGCCCGCTCGCCGGGGCGGCCACGAAGTGGCCAGCCAGATGGACATCGAGATCAAGCTCAGCGAACTGCTGCGGGTGATCTGATCGGATTCACGCGGGCAGGCTTCAGCCCGCCAGATCCTCTGCCGCCGCCCGTGCCCCCACCAGCGCCCAGGCCTCACGGATCAGCTCCGGCTGCGCGTCGCGCAGCGCATTCGGGTCCGACAGCAGGCGGCGGAAGCTCCGCGCCCCGGGCAGATGGTTGGCGAAGCCGAGGATGTGACGCACGATGGCGCGCAGCGGTGTGCCATGTTCACGCGCTTCCTGCGCAGCGTACTCGACCATGCCTTCGATGATGGCATCGCGGCTCGGCGCCCAAGCCGGGTCACAGAAGCTGCGCTCCCACTCGGCCAGCAGCCAGGGGTTGTTATAGGCCTCACGGCCGATCATCACGCCATCCACCTGCTGGAGCTGCTCGGCGATGGCGGCAGTGGTCGCCAGTCCGCCATTGAGCAGGATCTCGAGCTGCGGAAAATCGCGCTTGAGCTGGTGCGCCACCTCGTATCTCAATGGCGGAATCTCGCGGTTTTCCTTCGGCGAGAGGCCTTTCAGCCAGGCATTGCGGGCATGCACGATGAAGGTGCTGCAGCCGGCTTTCGAGACGGTATCGACGAAGCCATGCACGAAATCGTAATGCTCGATCTGATCGATGCCGATGCGATGCTTCACGGTCACTGGCAGCTTGGTGGCTTCGCACATCGCCGCCACACACTCGGCCACCAGCTGCGGCTCGTTCATCAGGCAGGCACCAAATGCGCCGCGCTGCACGCGCTCCGAAGGGCAGCCGCAGTTCAGGTTCACCTCGTCGTAACCCCACTCCTCAGCCATCTGCGCGCAGCGCGCCAGATCTGCCGGCTCGCTGCCGCCCAGCTGCAGGGCAACCGGATGTTCGGAGGGATTGAAGCGCAGATGGCGCGCCACATCGCCGAAGAGCAGGGCACCGGTAGTCACCATCTCGGTGTACAGCCAGGCATGCGGCGCCAGCAGGCGGTGGAAATGGCGGCAGTGACGATCGGTCCAGTCCAGCATGGGGGCGATCGTGATGCGGCGCGAGTGCATTGAACTATTCATGCGCCGATTTTACCGGAGTGCAGCGCCAGCCTGCCGGATCGAACTGGTAGCATGCTCGCTTTGCGCCATCCCTGCGGTGGCCATAATGAGGAATCTGGAATGAAAAGCTGGAACTGGCTCGCCGCCTTGCTGCTCCTCTCGGCCTGTGCCTCGGCCAACCTCGAAGGCATCAAGCCGGGCAGCATCACCCTCGAACAGATGCGGGCGCGCGAAAAACCCACCGCCGAGTGGCCCAACCAGGATGGCACGGTCACCCTCGAATACGCCGACCGCCCCGGCACCCAGCAGAACGTGATGATGGATTTCGACAGCAAGGGCCTGCTGACCGATTCCTATATCGTCATCACGCAGGAAAACCTGGTGCGGATCCGCATCGGCATGACCCGCCAGGAAGTGAAGCGCATCCTCGGCACGCCCAACAAGATCTGGCGCAATCAGCCCAGCGTCGGCGAAGTGTGGGAATGGCCGCTGGACGCCAAGAACCAGGGCGACCCCCAATCGGTGATTCTGGTCATCTTCCATCCCTCGGTTGATGCCGTAACCCGCGTGGCGCGCGACAACCGCTTCCCCTGATCTGCTTCAGCATGCGCCGCCGCAGCGGCCCGGGTGCTCAGGTCTCCCAGCGCACCCGGCGCTTGAGGTTACCCGCCGCTTCTTCCAGCGTGCGCGGGTCATCCGCAATCAGCGCGTAGTAGCCGGCGCCCGCACGCTCCACCTTCACGCTGCGGCCTTCCACCTGCACGGTCTCAACTTTCGCCGCGCCCTCTTTCGCTGGGATCAGCAGCAGGGTCAGCTTGCCGGCCGGCGTGTTGTAGATGATGTGCCAGCCCTGGCCGAAGCCTTCCACCGGGCAGAAGTGGATGTAGCTGACTTCGCCCAGCGGTGCCTGCAAGCGGCCACCAAAGCTGGCCAGCACGGCACCGAACTTCTCGGGCGGCTCGCTGCGGTGAATCGCCAACTCGAAGCCTTCATCATTCGCATGGCGAGCCGCAACCTGCGCCAGATCGCTGCCCGACACCGGACGTAGATGCCACATCGAGAAGCCCAGTGCGAGGCTCAGCAGAATGCTCGCGGCCAGCGCCAGTGGCTGCCAGCGGCGCGACGCGCGCGGCCCGGCGTGTTGCGCCCGCAGCAGGATGCGCTCGTTAAGCCCCTCTGGCAGCGGCACGGCGCCAAGCGCCTGCGCGATCTGCTGCTCAGCGTGCTGGGCGCGCTGGCTCCAGGCGCGACACAAGGCACAGCTTTCCGCATGGCTTTGCGCGGCGGCGCTCAGGTGGCGCGGATCCGCGAGATATTCGCGGCGGAAATCGAGGCAGCTGGTAGGGGTGGTTTCGTGGCTCATGACAACTTCCTGTTCCGGCCGCTGGCCGGGGCATGCAGGGCTTCCTGCAGGGCTTTGCGGGCACGGGTGAGGCGCACCATCACCGCGCCTTCGCTGGTCTGCAGCTCGGCGGCGATCTCGGCGCAGCTGTAGCCGCCCAGCGTCTGCAGCAGAAAAGGTTCGCGCAGCGAGAGCGGCAGGCTGCCGATCAGGTTCTCCATCTCGTACTGGCTAGCGTGGTCGTCCAGCGCCGGCAGGCTCAGCTCCTCGGGCGCCTCGTCGCTGTAGTCAAACTGCTTGCGCGCGTAGAGCCGGGCGTGTTCGTTGCGCAGGATGCTGATCAGCCAGGGCTTGGGATTGGCCTTGTCCTGCAGCTGATCCCAGGCCCGCCAGGCGCGGGCAAAAGTTTCCTGCACCAGCTCGTCGGCCAGAAAGCGGTCGCGCGAAAGCCAGTAGGCGAAGCGATAGAGCTCCGGGCTCCACGCTCGCACCACTTGCTCGAATTCGCGCTGGGCGGAAGATTTGAAGAACATAGCGGGATTATCGGCAATCGCCTGGCGCCTTGCCGCACAACTTGCGCCACACAACGGGATCGGCCGCTACACGCCCGCCGCCGAATGCCAACAGCACAAGTAAGCCAGCGCCCCAGAAAAAATGGGACTGAATCGCGGCCGGGCATTCAAAGCCCCACAGCGCGGGATAGCTGATCACCGCCATCGCATTCACCACCGTGAGGCCCAGCGCCGCAAAGCGCGTGACGAGACCCAGCGCCAGCAGCGGGGGCAGCAGCAACTCACCGGCCGTGCCCATCACCGCAGCCAGTGTTGTCGGCAGCAGCGGCACGCTGTACTCATACTCGAACAAAGCCAGGGTGCTGCTCCAGTCCTCAATCTTGGTGAGGCCGGACTTGAAGAACACCCAAGCGATGTAGAGACGCAGGGCGAGCAACAGCATATCGCGCAGGGCTGCGAGAGCAGACTCGTAAGCGCGGCACAGGCCGGCGGGCAGGGCACAGTTCATGGTGCTTCTCCGGGAAGGATGGCGGTGACCAGACCACGCTGGAAAATGTCGTGCAAAACGTGTTGCGACTCGAAATCCGGATGTTTTTCGGCACAGGCAGACAAGGCCGGCAGGAGCATCTCACCAGCCTGCAGCGCGACCAGCAGATCGGCCGAAGCCGCCGGCAAGGCCAGCACGCGGGGCTTGAAGCCGTCGCGGTAGATCAGCACGGTCTCTGGCCCGCAATCTTCGAGCTGAAAGACTTCGCCATGCAGCGCCCGCCACTCGGCTTGATGCTGCTGCCACAGGCTGGCGATGGGCCAGCTTGATGCGATCAGGCACAGTGCCGGCTGGAACTGCAGACGCGTTCCGGCCAAATCCGCCTCCGACAAGCTGGCCAGCTGCACGAAAGGCGTCGGCTGATGATCCGGCGCCATGCCAGCTTCATGCAGCGCCCATTCCAGCCGGGCGAGATCCGGCAGCCAGGGCAGCTCGGCAAAGTCGTCGCGCGCGGCGATGCATTCCGGCAGCGACGCGCCATACAGATTCAGGTCGCCCTCGCTGGCCGGATTCTCGTGCCAGTAAAGACGTGCCAGCTGCGCGAAACATTCTGCACCGAGCACTTCGTCACACACCGGATAGGCCAGCCGCAAGGCCGCGTGTGCATTGCTCACCGCGTTGCCGCGATAGATCGCAAGCAGATCCGCATTGCGCGCCGCCGGGCCGGCCAGCCGCGCCAAAAAAACCGGTGCCTGTGCCGACTCGCGCAGGGCCGCAGCAAAATCCCGTTGCAGGGCCAGCAGCTCAGACATGTGCCAGCTCCCCCGCTGCCATCAGCGCGCGTGCCTGGGCGGCTTCAGCGAGCAGTTCGCCCAGCGGCGGAAGATCTGTATCGCGCTCGATCAGCGTTGGCTGCGGCCCGCAATGGGCGATGGCGGCGCGATAGAGCTGCCACACGTCTTCACACACTGGCGTGCCGTGGGTGTCGATCAGGCCCAGCGGTGTTTCGCTGTGGCCAGCCAAATGAATTTCGCCGACACAGGCGGCCGGCAGGCGCTGCAGTTCGGCCAGCGCATCGAAGCCATGGTTGATGGCATTGACATACAGGTTGTTCACATCGAGCAGCACGCCGCAGCCGGTGCGGGCCGCCAGCTCAGCGAGGAATTCGAGGTCACTCAATTCAGAATCGCGAAAGCGCAGATAGGCCGAGATGTTTTCGACGAGGATGGGGCGGCGCAAACGTGTCTGCAGCTGATCGACATGTTCGACCATGCATGCCAGCGCTTCCTGCGTGCTGGGCAAGGGCAGCAGGTCCGCCAGATGCAGGCCATCTACAGCAGCCCAGGCCATGTGCTCGGAGACCAGCGCCGGCTCGAAACGCTCGACCAGCGCCGCCAGTTTCTCCAGATGCGGCACGCGCAAACCCTCGGCTGAGCCCATCGACAGGCCCACGCCGTGCAGGCTCAGCGGATAGTGCCCACGCACGGCCTCCAGCGTGGCCATGGCCGCGCCGCCAGCATGAAAGAAGTTCTCGGAATGCACTTCGAGAAAATCCAGCGCAGGCAGATCGCGCAAAATTTCGCGGTAATGCGGGGCGCGCAGGCCGATGCCGGCGCTGCGGTGAGGGAGAGTCGTGTGCATGGCTGCGGCCCCGATGCCGGCTTACTTTTTAGCAGGAGCCTTGAGCATGCCACCCATCTTGGCGCAGGAACCTGCGGCCACCAGCTTGAAGGTATTCGGGTCATTGTCCATCTTCGACTGGCCGGCGCAGGAATGGGTACCGGCGGCCGAGGCACAGTCATTGGCACCGGCCTTGGCCACGCCGTAGCACTTTTCCTTGGCGTCGTCGGCGGCAAACGCCGGCTGCACTGCAGCCAGGGCAAGAATGGAAGCGAGGGCGGAAGTGGCGAGGATCTGCTTGTTCATGTTGGGTCTCTCCTGTCGGTTCATGTGGAGGCAGGAATTTGCCTCTCATGCGACAAGACAGGACGACCCGCCTGATCCTTACATCAGGCCTTGAATATTTTTCAGCTCGCCTGCGCCGTCAGCCGCTGCCGTGCCAGTGCGCGGCGCCGCGCGATGCGGGCCAGCGGTGTCCACCAGCGCCATTGCCAGCGCACCAGCACCACCAGGCCACGCAGGCATTCGTCGGCCATGTAACCCAGCCAGATGCCGGGCAGGCCGAAGCCGAAGTGAATGCCCAGCAGCCAGGCCAACACGGTGCCGGCCAGCACGTTGATGTAGATGCTGGTCTTGGCCGTGAACAGCACATCGCCTGCGGCGCGCAAGCCACCAGTCACCAGCACATTCAGCGCGCGGCCTTGCCCGGCCAACAGCTCGATGGCGAGGATGCTGGCGAGCAATGCCGGCACTTCGGGATTATCGGAAAACAGGGCGATGGCCTGCGGCATCAGCAACCAGGCCAGCAGGCTGCCAACACCGCTGGCGACGAGACAAATGCGCAGGGCGCGCCGCATCAGAACATTGGCATCACGCAGGCGGCCAGCGCCGACCAGATGGCCGGTGATGATCTCCACGCCGCTGGCCACCGCGTTCACCACCATGTTCACGATTCCGTTGATCTGCATGGCATAGGCATGCACGGCCAGCGCGGCGGTGCCGAGGCTGCCGGCCATCGCCACGGTGGCCATGAAGCACACCCGGAAGCCGATTTTCTCGCCGGCGCTGGGCAGGCCGATGCGCAGGATGGCGCGCAGCGGCTCGCGCGGCACATGCACCAGATCCAGCAGGCGCAGCCGCACACCCAGATGGCGTGCCCACATCCACACCAGCAGGCCGCACACCAGCGCCCGCGAGGCCAGCTGGCCCCAGGCCAGGCCCATCACGCCGAGCGCCGGCAGGGGGCCGACGCCAAACACCAGCGGCGCGCTGACCAGCACATGCAGCACATTCATCGCCAGCACCATGCGCATTGACACCTTGGTGAAGGTGAAGGCGCGCAGCACCGCGAACATGGTGATGTTCACCGCCTCGATGGCCATCGCCACGGCGATCACACGCATGAAGGGCACGGCCATCGCCATCAGCTCGGCGGGCAGATGCAGCACGCGCAGCAGCCATTCCGGCACGGCGCCGACCAGCAGCGCGGCGCAGAGGCCCAGCCACAGCGAGGTGGAGAAACCGGCGCGGGCCAGCGCCTGTGCGCCGGCGGCATCGCCCGCGCCGCGGCTTTGCGTGACCACCACACTGCTGCCCATGCTGACCACACGGAAGATGCGGTCGAACACGGTGCGCAGCTGGTTGGCCATGCCGAACACGGCTACCGCTGCGGCCGACACCTGGCCGGCCATCCACAGGCCGAGGGTACCGATGAGCATGAACAGCGCCATCTCGACGAAGATCGGCCAGGACAGGGAAAACAGCTCCAGTTCGGCGTGTTTTTCCCCGGCGGGTGACTTGCGCTGCATGAATCGTGCTCCTCTCTCTCGGACAAGGGCCGGAAGCGGCCCGCCCGCCCACTATGGCGGATCCGGGCAGCACGCTTTTGATCAGGATTTGCGTCTTGCCGCAGCTTCCGCCCGCTGGCATAACGCGCGACCACGCGCATTGAGCGGCTCGACTGGCAGATACATCAGCACCCGCCGCTCCTGCGGGACACGCCAGCAGCGCTCGGCCGGCTCGCGTTCAAGACTGGGGCGATCAATGAAGCGGCAGTCCAGTTCGTCGCGGATCCGGTCCACCAGCGCGGCGACAAAGCCGGTGCGTTCGTTGAACACGGTTTCGGTCACCACATAGTGCCCGCCGGGCAGGGTGAGTCGGTCCGCATCCAGCGGTGTGGGCAATTCGCTTTCAGGCACAAAATGAGTGAGCTTGACGCGATTCGCGCCACGCTCGGAAAAGGGATGGTCGCGGTCGTTGATGCGCCAGGAAAACAGATCATCGCGCCCGGCCAGCGTGCATTGCCAGACCAGATGCGCCTTGTACCAGCCGTTCTGGGCGTACAGCCCTTCATAGTCGAACTTCCACACCGTGCGCTCGGGCAGATAGACCAGCTCCAGAGGCTGCGGCACAGGTTCCGGCCGAATGATCGAGGGCACATCGCTCGGTGCGATGCCGAACTGCTTGCGGAAGGCATGCGTAAAGGCTGCGCTGGAGCCGTAGCCGGCTGCAAAGCCGATGGCCGTGAAGCGGCCGTAAGGCCCCTTGCCGATCAAGTCGAAAGCGCGCTGCAGGCGCAGGCGGCGCAGGGTCTGCATCGGCGATTCGCCACACAGGCGGCTGTACTGGCGCACCATGTGGGCCGGCGAGAGATTGGTGGCGGCCGCCAGATCCTCCAGCGTGACGTCCTCGTCCAGACTCGCCGCGATCTTGTTGGTGACGCGGCGCATGTTGCCGTTCTGGCGGCGATAGGCGAACAGGCTCAGGGGCATGGCAGCAGATGCTTGGAAGTCGATGCCGGCATGGCAGCGGCATGGATGGCAAAACCGCATTATGGCCGCAGGCTTCGCCAGCGGTACAGCGCCCGCCGCACCCACAGCTTCAGCCAAACAGGCGGGCAGCCAGCAGCACCGTGGCGGTGTGGATATCGACGATGTCCTCGATGTTGTCGGCATAGCCACCAGCCATGGTGACCGCCACCGGCACGCCGGCATCACGGCAGCGCGTGAGGACGCGGCGGTCGCGTTCGAGCAGGCCGGCCTTGGACAGGGCGAGGCGACCGAGCCGGTCGCCCGCGAAAGGGTCGGCCCCGGCCAGATAGATCACGCATTCGGGCCGCACGGCAAAGACCCGCTCCAGTGCGCCATCCAGCGCCGCCAGATAGGCCGCGTCGTCGCAATCGTCCGGCAGGCCGATGTCCAGATCGCTGCATTGTTTGCGAGCAGGGAAGTTCTTCTCGCCGTGGATGCTGAAGGTGAACACCGACGCGTCGCCTTCCAGGATGGCCGCCGTGCCATCGCCCTGATGCACGTCGCAATCGATCACCGCAATCTGGCCGAGGCCGTCTTCGGCCTGCAACGCGCGGGCGGTGACGGCGGCATCGTTGAAAACGCAGAAGCCGCTGCCCTTGTCGTGAGCCGCGTGATGCGTGCCGCCGGCGAGATTCACGGCACAGCCGCTGCCGGCCAGGGCCGCCCGGGCGGCGGCGAGCGTAGCGCCGGAGGAGCGCCGCGAGCGCTCGACCATCTCGGGCGTCCACGGGAAGCCGATCTCGCGTAACTCGCTGCTGCTCAGTGCGCCGCGAGCCACCCGCTGCACATAGTCCGGCGCATGGGCGCGGCATAGTTGCGCATCGGTCGCAGCGGGCGGAATCAGGAATTGCCCGGCATGAAAACGGCCGCTGGCGAGCAAGCGCTCGCGCAGCAGCCGGTATTTGCTCATCGGGAAGCGGTGTCCCTCAGGCAGGGGCAATACGAAGTGATCGGTGTAGAAAAGCTCCATGCCTGAAGCTTGCCACACCCATCACAGGCTTACGCCATCAGCTTCGCAAACGCTTCCGCCACCCGGCCGACGTTGCCATCGTTGAGCCCGGCCACGCAGATGCGGCCGCTGCGGATCAGGTAAATGCCGGCTTCTTCGCGCAGGCGATCCACCTGGGCGGCGGAGAGGCCGGTGTAGCTGAACATGCCGCGCTGCTCGACGAGGTAGTCGAAATTGCGTCCGGGCAGGCTGTTGCCCAGCGCGGTACGCAAGGTTTCACGCATCGCCAGGATGCGCGTGCGCATGCCTTCCACCTCGGCCAGCCAGGTCGTCTTGAGGCCGGCATCACCCAGTACCGTGGCGACCAGCTCGGCGCCGAGCATCGGCGGGCTGGAGTAGTTGCGGCGCACCGTGGCCTTGAGCTGGCCCAGCACACGAGCCGCGGCGTCCTCACTCTCACACACCACCGACAGGCCGCCGACGCGCTCGCCATACAGCGAGAAGATCTTGGAGAAGGAGTTGGCCACCAGGAAGGGCAGGCCTGCCGCGGCCAATGCGCGGATCGCATAGGCATCCTCTTCCATGCCCAGACCGAAGCCCTGATAGGCAATGTCGAGGAAGGGAATCAGTTCGCGGGCGCGCACGACTTCGATCACGCGGTCCCACTGCGCCGGCGTGAGATCCGAGCCGGTCGGGTTGTGGCAGCAGGGATGCAGCAGCACGATGCTCTTTGCGGGCAGCGCGGAAAGTGTCGCGAGCATGGCGTCGAAGGCCACACCAAGGGTCTGCGGGTCGAAGTAGGGATAGGTGTGGACCTTGAAGCCGGCGCCTTCGAAGATCGCCACATGGTTGTCCCAGGTCGGGTCCGACACCCACACTTCGGACTGCGGGAAATAGCGCTTGAGGAAGTCCGAGCCCACCTTCAGTGCGCCGGAGCCGCCAAGGGTCTGGATCGTGGCCACGCGGCCAGCGGCCACCACCGAGCTGTCTGCACCGAAGAGCAGGCCCTGGATCGCCTCGCGGTAGGGCTTCATGCCCTCCATCGGCAGATACAGGCTGGGCACCGCACGACGCCCGTCGATGCGGCCGTAGGCCTGCTGCACGGCGTCGAGCTGGGGAATCACGCCCTTGGCATCGTAGTAGAGGCCGATGGAGAGATTGACCTTGTCCGCGCGCGGATCGGTCTTGAAGGTTTCCATCAGCGACAGAATGGGGTCGCCGGCGTAGGCGTCGATATGCTGGAACATGGGTGGGTCCGTCGGGTCGATTGAGCGGTGGCGCGTACGAGTTAGAGGCTATCAGGATCTGTAGCGAGAGGCCGTCAGCGGGCTCATTTGCCAAATAAGGAGCAGCGCAGGAACCGGAGTGTATGTGAATACATGAGGATTCCGAGCAGCGCATGAGCCCCCTCAGTGACCAATGAGCGGCCTCGCAGCAAAATCGTGAAGCCTCTCAGGCTAGGTAGCGGTTCGGGCGATGATTCATGGCGATGATCAGGTTCAGGATCACCGCGCCGCACACCGAAGCGGCCAGCAGGGGCAGACTGACGAGGAACAGGGAAGTCAGCACGATGATCAGATCCACTCCCATCATCACTTTGCCGGCGCGGATGTTGTAGCGATCCTGCAGATACAGCGCAAGGATGTTAACGCCGCCGAGGCTGGCCTTGTGGCGGAACAACACGATGAAGCCCAGACCCATCACCGTGTTGGCGAAGATCGCGGCGTAGAAGGGATTCAGGTTGGAAATATCGATGAAGCGCGGGTGTAGTTCGGTGAACACCGAAACCAGCGCGATCGCACAAAAGGTTTTCACCACGAAGGCCTTGCCCATGCGCTGGAAGGCCAGCCAGTAGAAGGGCAGGTTGAGCAGGAAGAAGGCCACGCCGAACTTCACGCCAGTAGCGTAGTGGATCAGGAAGGCCAGACCGGCCATGCCGCCGGTGAGTGCACCAGCCTGTTTGAGCAGGCTGGCACCAAAGGAAACAACGAGGGTGCCGAGCAGCAGGGCGATGATGTCTTCAATCGCCGTGTGTGGAACGCGTTCAGGCAGGCTTGCGCTAGTCATGGAAAGCACGAAAATAATTTAATCGTGCAATTTTAAGACAAAAACGCACAAAGTATGCATTTGTTTCAGATATAACACCGATATGTGCTTCAGGATGCCGCTTGAGCAATCACCACGCCGGATTCCTTGAGCCGCTCCAGCACCACCGAGGTCCGCAGGTGGCCCACGCTGTTGCGCAGGCCGGCCAGTTGCTGAATCAGGCGACTCAGCTCGGCCAGATCCGCCACCGCCACCTTGAGCAGATAGTCGTAATCCCCGGTGAGCTTGAACACATCGCGGATCGACTCGGCCTGCCGCACGAAGGCATGGAACAGCTCGGTCGACTCCGGCGTGTGGTTCAGCAGGCGCACTTCCACCACCCCCATCACCGGCGTGCCGTCGGCCTCCGGCGAGAGCTGGGCGTGATAACCGAGGATCAGCCCGGCCTGCTCCAGGGCGATCCGCTTGCGCGAGCACTGCGAGGCGGAGAGCCCGATCAGGTCGGCCAGCTCCTGGTTGGTGAGGCGACCGTTATGGCGCAACAGATCCAGCATCTTGCGGTCGTTGTCGTCGATGGAATCACTCATGCCTGCAGGTTCCCGGTGAAGGATGGCGTAAAGAATCACAACGTGGCTGGAAGGCCGCGCTGCGAAGAGGCGACTACTCGGCTTCGGCCGGCAAAGGCTCGCCGAGCGCGGCTTGCGGCAGCCTGCGCCGCAGGGCATGGAAAGCCCACAGCACGATCAGCCACAGCGGGATCAGCGACACGGAGATGCGCGTGTCCGGCGTAAGCCACATCACCACCAAGATGCCGGCCATGAAAGCCAGGCACAGGTAGTTGGTCAGCGGCGCGGCCCAGCTGCGATAGCGCGGCGTCACGCCGCGCTGCGCCATGGCCTGACGAAACTTGAGGTGGGTGATGCTGATCATCGCCCAGTTAATGATCAGCGCCGCCACCACCAGCGCCATCAGCAGGCCGAATGCCTTGCCGGGCATCAGGTAGTTAAGCAGCACACAGCCCGCCGTGGCCAGCGCCGACACGCCCAGCGCCGCCACCGGAATGCCGCGCCGATTGACCCGCGCCAGCGCCTCCGGCGCGTTGCCCTGCAGCGCCAGGCCCAGCAGCATGCGGCTGTTGCAATACACGCAGCTGTTATAGACCGACAGCGCGGCGGTCAGCACCACCACGTTGAGCACCGTGGCGACCAGATCCGAATCCAGCGCATGGAAGATCATCACGAAGGGGCTGCCGCCCTCCTGGACCTTGTCCCACGGGAACAACGACAGCAGCACCGCCAGCGCACCCACATAGAAAATCAGGATGCGGTAGATGACCTGATTGGTGGCCTTCGGAATGCTGTGCGCAGGGTCGTCCGCCTCGGCCGCGGTGATACCCACCAGCTCCAGCCCGCCAAAGGAAAACATGATGATCGCCATGGCCATCACCAGCCCGCTGATGCCGTGCGGAAAGAAGCCGCCCAGCTGCCACAGGTTGGCCACGCTGGCCTGCGCACCGCCCTGCCCGCTCACCAGCAGATAGCCGCCAAAGCCGATCATGCCGATGATGGCCAGCACCTTGATGATCGAGAACCAGAACTCCATCTCGCCGAAAAGCTTCACATGAAGCAGGTTGATCGCATTGATCAGCACGAAAAAAAACAGCGCCGAGATCCAGGTCGGAATGCCGGGCCACCAGTACTGCACATAGATGCCCACGGCGGTCAGCTCCGCCATGCTCACCAGCACATACAGCACCCAGTAATTCCAGCCGGACATGAAGCCGGCCAGGCCGCCCCAGTAACGGTTCGCAAAATGGCTGAAGGAGCCCGCCACCGGCTCCTCGACCACCATCTCGCCGAGCTGGCGCATGATGAAGAAAGCCACCAGACCGGCAATCGCATAGCCCAGCAACACCGCCGGACCAGCCAGCTTGATGGTTTGCGCGATGCCGAGGAAAAGCCCGGTGCCAATAGCACCGCCCAGCGCGATCAGCTGGATGTGGCGATTCTTGAGGCCTCTCTTCAAGGCCGGATTTTTCTCGTGTGCAGACATGGATCTCGATACCGGAAGCAAATGAAGAGGTATGCAGAATTCCGCACAAACCATCCTCAAGGATCCGAAACCTTACACGATTCGTGCATCAAGGTCTGCTCATCCAATCCTGCTGGATTGCCCCGGCTCAAACTCCTCAGCGAAGATCGCCTTCAGATGCTTGGCGATATTCTGCTTGGTCATCCGGAACAGCTCGGCCATACATTCATGCTTCATCGCGCATGAGAATCTGGTTCAGCGCAAGATTGATGTAGTAGTTCGACCGACCAACTTTTCGCTTCTCCAAAAAGCCCGCCTTGCACAGCGCATCAAGATATTTGGTGGCGGTGAGACGGGTCACTTTCAGATCGTTCTCGATGAACTCGATCTTGGTGTAGGGGTGCTGGAACAGGCTGTTGATAAGGTCCTGACTGTAGAACCTGAAGCTTTCGCGAATGCGATGCTTGTAGTCCATAACGGCATCGCGGATCAGGGTGACCGTTTCAATGCTGTGCTGGGCGGTCTCTTCGACCGCACTGAGCATGTAGAGCACCCATTCTTCCCAGGCTGCAGCTTTATTGTCGCCCTCCCGCACGCTTTGCAGCAGGCGGTAGTAATCGGCCTTGTTGCGCACGATATGGCGAGACAGATAGAGCAGCGGAATATCGAGCAAGCCCTTCTGCATCAGGTAGAGCACATTGATGATGCGGCCGGTGCGGCCATTGCCATCGTAGAAGGGGTGAATGCTCTCGAACTGGTGATGGATGATCGCCATCTTGATCAACGCGTCGGCGTCGAAAATCGCATCGTCGTTGATGAAGCGCTCCAGATCGCTCATCAGGGCAATGATGGTGTCGGGCTCTTGTGGCGGGGTGTAGACAGTATTGCCTTGGCCGTCTTTGAGTGCGGTGCCGGGCAATTTGCGGAACCCAGCCCGGTTCTTTTCCAGCTCGGCCTGGATCTGGATGATGTGGTTACTGGTGAGCAGACCGGTTTGGATGACCAGTTCATGTCCGATGCGCAGCGCCTGAATGTAGTGACGCACTTCCTTGGCGGCAGGATTGCCCATGTCAGGGAAGGCGTCAGACTTGAAAAGCTCGTCATGAGTGGTGACGATGTTTTCGATGGCTGAGCTGTCCTTGGCTTCCTGCATCGCAAGGGTGTTGATGAGGATACCGTCGTTGGGCATGGAGGCAGCCAAGCCTTTGAGCTCGGCGAGCTTGCGGCCGGCTGTCATCGCCTTTTTGAGAATGGCAGCAGTTTCGAAGTGCTCCGGTTTCAATGCGCTCAGATTTTCCAAGGCTGAAAAAGCATCGCTCATGTGTAAACAGTCTCCGGTTTTCCTATACATGTTTTTGTGACATGTATAGAAAATAGCCGTTTTCTATACATTTATCGCGGACATGTATAGAAAACGGCTATTTTTTTAACTGCTGTTTTTAGGTACTGAAAACTAGATGCTTGAAAATAAAGTTTCCAATAAATCAAATATTTAAACGTCTATATTGCGGGCATTCAAGGCATTGCGCTCGATAAAATCCCGGCGCGGCTCGACCTGATCGCCCATCAGCGTAGTGAAGATTTCGTCGGCAGCGATGGCATCGTCGATCTGCACCTTTAGCAGGCGGCGCACGGCCGGGTCCATGGTGGTTTCCCACAGCTGCTCGGGGTTCATCTCGCCGAGCCCCTTGTAACGCTGCTTGCCAAGGTTGCGTTCGACTTCGTTAAGCATCCAGGTGATGGCTTCGCTAAAGCTCTTCACCGGGCTGGCCTTGTCGTTGCGGCGCATGGTGGCACCTTCACCGATCAGGCCGTTGATGAGCTGGCTGGCACGGCGGATGGTGACGTAATCGCCGGAGACGATGAATTCCGGATCGATCACGGTGCGCTTGATGTTGCCGTGATGCATGCGCTCAAGCGTGAGTTGCCAGGCTTCGTGAATCTCGTTGAACTCGGCAATCACCGTGACATTGACCGGTGCAACAACCTGCAGGCGCTGGGCGGAGGCCCGGGTAGCAGCTTCATCCACAAGGCTCAGCTCGATATCGTGGGCCATGGCGGCTTGCAGCACGTCTGGATCGATCCAGCTGGTGAGGCGGTTGATGACGGCTTCGGCGAGCAGGTAGGCACGGGCCATTTCTTCGAGGGCAGTGCCTTCTATGGGCGTAGCGCCTTCGCGCGGCAGCAGCGAAGCGCCATCAAGGGAAAGCTTGAGGAGGTGACCGGAGAGCTCGTGATCGTCCTTGATGTACATCTCGTTGCGGCCGTGCTTGATCTTGTAGAGCGGCGGCTGGGCGATGTAAATGTGGCCACCTTCGACCAGCTCGGGCATCTGGCGGTAGAAGAAGGTGAGCAGCAGGGTACGGATGTGGGCACCGTCAACGTCCGCATCGGTCATGATGATGATGCGGTGGTAACGCAGTTTTTCGGGCTTGTAGTCGTCCTTGCCGATGCCGGTGCCGAGCGCGGTGATCAGGGTGGTGATCTGCTCGGAGGAAATCAGCTTGTCGAAACGCGCCCGCTCGACGTTGAGCACCTTGCCGCGCAGCGGCAGGATGGCCTGGAACTTACGGTCACGGCCTTGCTTGGCGGAACCACCGGCGGAGTCGCCCTCGACGATGTAGATCTCGCACTTGGTGGGATCCTTTTCCTGACAATCGGCGAGCTTGCCGGGCAGGCCGATGCCATCCAGCACGCCTTTGCGGCGGGTCATTTCGCGAGCCTTGCGGGCCGCTTCGCGGGCACGCGAGGCTTCGACGATCTTGCCGCAGATGGTCTTGGCATCAATCGGCTTTTCGAGCAGGAATTCGGCTAGCTTGGCGGCTACAACTTCTTCCACCGCCGGACGGGCTTCGCCGGACACCAGCTTCATCTTGGTCTGCGAGGCAAATTTCGGATCCGGCATCTTGACCGACAACACGCAGGCCAGGCCTTCACGCATGTCATCACCTGAGATATCGACCTTGGCCTTCTTGGCGATCTCGTTTTCTTCGATGTACTTGTTGATGACGCGGGTCATCGCCGCGCGCAGGCCGGTAAGGTGGGTTCCGCCGTCGGACTGTGGGATGTTGTTGGTGAAGCACAGTACCTGTTCCTGGTAGCTGTCGTTCCACTGCATGGCAACTTCGACCGTCAGCTCGACGTTCTGAACCTGGCCGGTAGTCACCAGCGTAGTGCCCGCGGCGTAGAAAACGTTCGGGTGCAGGGTGGTCTTGGCGCGGTTGATGTAGTCGACAAAGCCTTTCACGCCACCGGAGAAGGCGAAATCCTCTTCCTTGTTGTTGCGCTGGTCGACCAGCTTGATCTTCACACCATTGTTCAGGAACGAAAGCTCGCGCAGGCGCTTGGCAAGGATTTCGTAGTGGTATTCGATCTTGCCGAAGATTTCCTCATCAGCCAGGTAATGAACTTCGGTGCCGCGCTTTTCAGTGTCACCAATCACCTTCAGCGGCGAGACTTCGACGCCGTTCTGGATCTCGATTTCACGGTTGATCGCTTTGCCCTTGTTGAACTCGATGAAGTGCTTCTTGCCATCACGACGCACGGTGAGACGCAAAAACTTGGAGAGCGCATTCACGCAGCTCACGCCCACGCCGTGCAAGCCGCCAGAGACCTTGTAGCTGTTCTGGTTGAACTTGCCGCCAGCATGCAACACGCACATCACGATTTCAGCTGCCGAGCGCTTGGGCTCGTGCTTGTCATCGAACTTGATGCCGACCGGAATACCGCGGCCGTTGTCGGTGACCGAGATCGAGTTGTCGGTGTGGATGGTCACCACGATGTCGTCGCAGTGGCCGGCCAGTGCTTCATCGATAGCGTTATCGACCACCTCGAACACCATGTGATGCAGACCGGTGCCATCGGAGGTATCGCCGATGTACATGCCGGGGCGCTTGCGCACGGCTTCCAGACCTTCGAGCTGCTGGATGCTGTCTTCGTCGTAGGCGGGTTGCTGGTTCTGTTCGGACATGGTGTTCCTGTTTCAGGGATATTCGATGGGCAGGATCAGGCGCTTACTTGCGCGCCTGTTCGCTGGCGTCGATGAGGATCAGGCGGCTGTCAGCGTTGAATACCAGCCGGCCCTCACCCTTGTAGTAGCTTTCGGTACTCCAGGCATCCGAGCCGAAGTAGTAGGGCAACCAGCCCACGCCACCGGACTGGGCATCCACGGCAGCAGGCCTGCCAATCAGCTGCTCAACTTCGCTGCGGCTCATGCCGATCTCGAGGCGGACAAACCGCCCGCCAGCAAGTGGCTGACCCACGATACGACCGGCCAGCTGCTCACGTCCGCTGATCTCGCGTACCTGCTCCCGGGCTGCGTGAGGCGGCAAGGGAGCAGGCGCAGAGCAAGCCGTGAGGACGGCTGCGCAAAGGATCAGGAAGCAACGAAGCAAGGCTGCATCCATGCTCAGATTCGCATCGGCATCACGACAGCCTTGAACTGCTCATTGCCAGGCAGGGTGAATAGTGCGGAGGACATCGGCTCGTTGAGGTGGATCTCGACGGTATCGGTGACCACGTTGTTCAGCACATCGAGCAGGTAGGTCACGTTAAAACCCAGCTCCAGGCTGTCGCCCGAGTAGGAGATTTCGAGCTCTTCCTGGGCCTCTTCCTGCTCGGCGTTGGAACTGATGATACGCAGCAGGCCAGCTTCGAGCACCACACGCAGGCCACGGAACTTCTCGTTGGTCAGGATCGCAGCTCGCTGCAGGGCAGAGAGCAGGCTGGCACGATGCACCGTGACCAGCTTCGGATTGCCTTGCGGGATCACCCGTTCGTAATCCGGGAACTTGCCGTCGATGAGCTTGGTGATCAGCTCGATCGGGCCGAAGCGGAAGCAGGCTTGGTTGCCGGTAATCACGATCTCGACCGGATCATCGCTGTCGGCAAGCTGGCGGGTGAGTTCCAGCACGGTCTTGCGCGGCAGGATCACCTCGGTTTTCTGGAATTCCTCTTCGAGTGTGTTGGACGACAGGGCCAGGCGGTGGCCATCCGTGGCCACCAGACGCAATTCTGTGCCCATCACCTGCATCAGCAGGCCGTTCAGGTAGTAGCGGATGTCTTGAGCGGCCATAGCATAGGCTACTTGGGCCAACTGGCGGCGGAAATCTTTCTGTGGCAGACGCAGGGTGAGGCTTTCACCCGTGTTGAGCTGCATGCGCGGGTAATCGGCGGCAGGCAGGGTCTGCAGGTTGTAGCGGCTCTTGCCGGCCTTCAGCGTAAGGCGCTTGTCGTCCAGCAGCAGGCTCACTTCGCCATCAGGCAGGGCGCGCAGGATGTCCTGCAGTTTGCGTGCGCCCACTGTGATCGAAGCATCCTCACCGCCCCCTTGAGAAATCTGGTGGGTGGTGATCTGGATCTCGATGTCTGTAGCCAGCAGGGTGAGCGTGTCACCTAGCTTCTCGATCAGAACATTCGACAGGATCGGCAGGGTATGGCGTTTTTCAACGATGCCTGAAACCGACTGCAAAGGCGCCAGCAAGGCATCACGACTGCTTGTTAACAAGAGCATTTATATAAACCTCCTATTATTTATATATCGCGCCATTTTCTGTGGATAAGCACAAAAAAAGCAATTGATTCAAAAGCTTGACCATGTTCATGAAGCTGTTGGAAAGGGTAGGGACAAGTGTGTGTGCAAATGTGGAGCGTTTTTGCCTGACTAGCTTGAAACCTACTTGTTCACAATTCCTTCCCAGGGCTTGCCTGCTCTTGTCCACATTCCTGCCGCGTTCCGGAGCTTGTTCATGATCTTACTGCGAGGCAGCGATCGGGAGTTCCGGGCGTTCTTCATTCCGCTGACGATTTCTTGCAATAGATCGTCAGCAGTCTTTCAGGAATTTTCAGTTTGCCAATCCACTCACCTAGCTTCCATCTGGACGGAGGCCGCAGGCTTTGCAGCTGACTGTTCTGTTGTTAACAAGAGTTCTTATATAAACCTATTACTACTAATATATCAGCCACTTTTCTGTGGATAAGCCTTTAAATTCTTTTTTATTCAACAGCTTAACCCTGTTCATTAGCCTGTGTGCAGGAGCACTTGAAGCTTGTGGGGGAGTGGGGATGATTTCTGGCACAAGCGGCAAACCCGTTCTTGTCCACATTTGCTCCGCTGCCACTCCCATGCTTGTACACAGGCTGTTTGTCGCTTTTTATCCCCTCAAGGTCTGGGTCAGGACGTGCAAATCATGGTTGAGTTGCTGGTCGCCGAGGCGCAGTTCAGTCACCGTGCGGCAGGCATGCAGTACCGTTGTATGGTCGCGCCCGCCAAAAGCATCACCAATGGCCGGCAGTGAAGCCGGGGTGAGCTCCTTGGCCAAGTACATGGCGATCTGACGCGGACGTGCAATGTTGCGCGTACGTTTCTTGGAGAGCAGCTCGGCAAGCTTGATCTTGTAGAAGTCCGCCACGGTCTTCTGGATCAGTTCAAAGGTGATCTGACGGTTGTGCGCTGCGAGCAGGTCGCGTAGTGCTTCACGGGCCAGCTCCAGGCTGATTTCGCGGCCATGGAAGCGGGCGTAAGCCACGACCTTCTTGAGCGCACCTTCGAGTTCGCGCACGTTGGAGCGCAGGTTCTTGGCGATCAGAAAGGCCACGTCATCCGGCAACGGCACGTTGTCGAACTCAGCCTTCTTCTTGAGAATGGCAATGCGCATCTCGAGCTCGGGCGGTTCGATCTGCACCGTAAGGCCCCAGTCGAAGCGGGAGATCAGGCGGTCTTCCAGACCCTGGATATCCTTAGGATAGGTATCGCAGGTGATCACGATCTGCTTCTTGGCTTCAGTCAGCGCATTGAAGGCGTGGAAGAATTCTTCACGTGTACGATCCTTGTTGCCGACGCCGAGGAACTGGATGTCGTCGATCATCAGCAGATCCAGCGAACGGTAGTAGCGCTGGAATGCGTCGAAGTTCTTTTGTTGATAGGCACGCAGTACGTCGGAGAAATAGTCCTCCACATGTACATAGCGCACCACAGCCTTCGGATTGTGGCGCAATACCTCGTTGCCGATGGCGTGGATCAAGTGCGTCTTGCCCAAGCCAACACCGCCATATACGAAGAGCGGGTTGTAACTGCTGCCAGGGTTGTTGGCGACCGAAATGGCGGCAGCGCGGGCCAGATCGTTGGCGCGGCCGGTCACCAGGGTGTCGAAGGTGAAGGCCGGGTTGAGGCGGGTCTTTTCGTAGGCAGTGCTGCCACCGGTATGAATCGCCGGGGCTTCGATTACATTGCCTGAAGCCTGGCTTGCAGTCTTGGGCAGGCTGTTGGAAATGGACTGTGGAGAACTTGGTGCCGCAGCCGGACGGGCTGGTGTTGCGGTTGGCTTCTTGCCGGGAGTGCCAAGTTCCAGACTCAGTACGGTGGGGGCGCCGAAAAATTCAGCGGCCAGTTCTTCAAGGCGGCGCTGATAGCGCTCGCGCACCCATTGGAGGACGAAACGGTTGGGCGCGCAGAGTTTGATACCGCCCGCTTCTCCAGCTTCGGCTACCTCGAGCGCACGGATCCAGGTGTTGAACTGCTGTGCGGGCAGTTCATTCTCCAGGCGGGCCAGACAGGCATTCCAGAAAGCTTGACTCACGGTTTGTTCGGATCTTGTTCTTGTGTCCAGCGCTGCTGCGGCTGGAGGGGGCTGCCCCGGGTTGATCAATCCAGCCCTGCCGTGTGCGGCAAGGGCTGCAGGCTGTGTCTTCCGGCGTGGCGGAAGATTGGTGCCAAGAGGGAGAATTCTACAGTTTTACCCCAGATTTATCCACAGGCAGACTGCGCCGCTGAAGGAAGTCTCTATTGACAAACCGCTTGAGAAAATATCTAATCGCGAGTTCGCCGCATCAGTTCGATTAGGGAAAGATCATGAAACGCACGTATCAACCTTCTGTGGTTCGTCGCAAGCGCACCCACGGTTTTCTGGTTCGCATGGCCACCAAGGGTGGTCGCAAGGTGATTGCTGCTCGTCGCGCCAAGGGCCGTCATCGCCTGGCAGTCTGAGCGTGCTCGTCGCGGGTTCGGAGCTGCACTTGGCACCGGCCGGTTCAGTCCAACCGCAGACAGGGGCACGGTCTTTCAGACCTGCCTATCGCTTGTGCAAAACGGATGAGTATTCATCCGTTTTTGCTTTCAGGAAGGCGGTGCGTGGGCGCTACTTTGTGCTCCACTACCGTCCTTCTGAAAGCCCCACTGCCCGTCTCGGTGTCGTCGTGGCCAAGAAACTGGCCCGTCGCGCCGTGCTGCGCAATCTGATCAAACGCATGGCTCGCGAATGGTTTCGCCATACGCGTGAAACCTTGCCGCGCCATGATTTGATCCTGCGCCTCAACGCTCCTGCGCTGGGCGTAACGCGTGCCGATCTGCGTCAGGATCTGGCTGCTCTCTTCAAGCGTCTGCCGAAGTGAAAACACTCCTGCTTGCGCTCATCAAGATCTATCAATATCTCGTCAGTCCGTGGCTGGGCAGTCGCTGCCGTTTTTACCCCAGTTGTTCGGCCTATGCGGCCGAAGCCTTGCAGCGGCACGGCTTGCTGAAAGGCCTTAAACTGGCGGTCTTTCGTCTGGCCCGTTGTCACCCTTGGTGCGATGGCGGCCACGATCCGGTTCCCTGAATCAGGTTTCAAACATCCCTCACCCGAGTCTTCATCATGCAGATGGATTTCAAGCGTCTTATCCTGATGGCAATTTTTGCCTTCTCCCTGGTCATGCTGTGGGAGCGTTGGCAGGTCTACAAGAATCCGCCGCAAGTTCCAGTAGCTGCCCAGTCTGCTGCGCAGGATGGGTCTATTCCGGCACCGATGGCATCGGCTACGGCTGGTAATGCTCCAGCTGCCGGTGCAGTACCCGGTGCGACCGACAGCAAGATTGGCGTCTATGCCAGTGCAGCGAAGGCGGTGGTGAAGACCGATACGATGATCGCGACGGTTTCCGCTCAAGGTGGTGACATCATTCGTGTCGAGCTGACTCAACACAAGACCAACGAAGACCATCGTAGCTGGCTGAATCTGGCCAAATCGATCTTTGGTCAGGGTTCTCAGCAAGAGGATAGCCGCAAGAATTTTGTGGTGCTGCAGGAAGAGGGCGCACATTTCTATGTCGCCAACACAGGTTTGATTGGCGAAGGTTTGCCGACCCACAAGACCCTGTTTGAACTGAAGGCAGGTGAATACACGTTGCAGGATGGCAAGGATGAAGTGCAGCTGCGCATGAGTGCGCCAGCCGTCAATGGCGTGGCTGTCACCAAGGTGCTGACTTTCAAGCGCGGTTCTTACCTGATCGATGTGAGCTACGAAGTAAACAACGCTTCAGCCAATCCGCTTGCCACGACGGCCTACTTCCAGCTGGCGCGCGATGACAAGGCTACTGAAGGTAGTGGTGGCATGTTTGGTGGGGTGAGTGCCTATACTGGTCCGGCTGTATTCACTCAGGAAGGCAAGTTCCAGAAAATCGATTTCAAGAAGATCGCAAAGGACGAAGCCAAGTATGTGAAAAGTGCCAAGGATGGCTGGATGGCCATGGTGCAGCACTATTTCGTGAGCGCTTATCTGCCGGCTGAGGGCTTGCAACGCGATTTCTATACCCACAAGATTTCCGAGGGTGTGTTTGGTGCTGGCATCAAACTGCCGCTGACTGCTGCAGCTGGTCAGACCGCTAAGCTGTCGGTACCGCTGTATGTTGGCCCGCAGGAGCAGGACAAACTCAAGGCACTCGCCCCCGGCTTCAATCTGGTGGTGGATTATGGCTGGGTGACCGTGATTGCCGAGCCGCTGTTCTGGGTGCTGTCCGTGATCCACAAGCTGGTGGGTAACTGGGGCTGGGCCATCATTATCGTGACCCTGTTGCTCAAAGCGGCCTTCTATCCGCTGTCTGCTTCCAGCTATAAGTCCATGGCCAAGATGAAGAACGTGATGCCGCGCATGAAGGCGCTGCAGGAGCGTTACAAGGACGACAAGATGAAGCTCAATCAGGCCATGATGGAGCTCTACAAGACCGAGAAGGTCAACCCGATGGGTGGCTGTCTGCCGATTCTGGTGCAGATGCCGGTGTTCATCGCGCTGTACTGGGTGCTGCTGGGCGTGGTCGAGATGCGTCAGGCTCCCTGGGAATTCTGGATTACTGACTTGTCGGTGAAGGACCCCTACTTTGTGCTGCCGATCATCATGGGCGTGACGATGCTGATCCAGACCAAGCTCAACCCGACGCCGCCGGATCCTGTGCAGGCCAAGGTGATGATGCTGATGCCGATCATGTTTACCTTCATGTTCCTGTGGTTCCCGTCCGGTCTGGTGCTGTACTGGGTGCTCAACAACGTGCTGTCGATCGCACAGCAGTGGTACATCACACGGTCCATCGAGAATGCAGGTGCCAAGCCAGCAAAGTGATGTAATTGCCGCCATCGCGACCGCTCCCGGTCGCGGTGGGATCGGCGTGGTCCGGGTGTCCGGCCCGGATCTCGCCGGCTTTGCACAGACCCTCACCGGGCGCTCTCCCAAGCCTCGCCACGCTTCGCTGGCCAATTTCCTTGATGCGCATACGCAAGCCATCGATCAGGGCTTGCTGCTGTATTTTCCTGCGCCGCATTCCTATACCGGTGAAGACGTGATTGAGCTGCAAGGTCACGGTGGTCCGGTCGTCATGCAGATGCTGCTCGCACGCTGTGTGGAACTCGGAGCGCGAATCGCCGAGCCTGGGGAATTCACCCGCCGAGCTTTTCTGAACGAACGCCTCGATCTGGCTCAGGCTGAGGGCGTAGCAGATCTGATCGACGCGACGACCAGCGCGGCTGCGCGTTCAGCCGTGCGCTCTCTGTCTGGGCGTTTCTCTGGCGAAATCCATACCTGGCGTGACAAGCTGGTCGATCTGCGCATGCTGGTCGAAGCCACGCTGGACTTTCCCGAAGAGGAAGTCGACTTCCTGGAAGCTGCGCGCGCGATTCCACGTCTTGAAGCGCTGGGTGTCGAGTTGCAATCGATCCTGGTTCGGGCCAAACAAGGGAGCTTGCTGCGCCGGGGACTGCAGGTGGTGCTGGCGGGTCAGCCCAATGTGGGCAAGTCCAGCCTGCTCAATCAGCTTTCGGGTGAGGATCGGGCCATCGTTACAGACGTGGCCGGCACGACCCGCGATGTGCTGCGTGAAGCCATCCAGATCGAGGGTATTCCGCTCCACATCATTGATACGGCGGGTTTGCGTACAACCGAGGATGTGGTCGAGAAGATCGGTATCGAACGTTCATGGCAAGAGATTGCCGGCGCAGATGTCATCCTGCGCATGGTGGATGCTGGTGTCGGTATCACGATGGCTGACCATCAGATTGATGCTCGCTTGCCGGCAGGTGTGCCGGTAATCTGGGTTTTCAACAAGATTGACCGTAATGGTGAGTCGCCTCGCAAGGATGTACTCGAAGGTGGAACAGGTGTGTGGCTATCTGCCAAGCAGGGGAGTGGTGTAGAACTACTACGTCAGACCCTGTTGCAGATTGCAGGTTGGGAGTCACATGGCGAAGATGTGTATCTCGCCCGTGAGCGTCACCTGATTGCCTTGCGCGAGGCTGCTGAGCATGTGAGTCTGGCCTTGCAACTCGTGAAACAGCTTGATCTCCTGGCCGAGGAATTGAGATTGGCTCAAGAAGCTGTGAATACCATTACTGGTGAGTTTGGCGCCGACGATCTGCTCGGTGTGATCTTCTCCCGTTTCTGTATAGGCAAGTAATATGTCTGAACTTGAAAACCAGCAGGCGGATGCTCTGCAGATTTCCAGCGAACTAGCGCGTTGCCTGATCGCTTTGAATGTTGACTGGAGTAATCACACGGAGCTACGCAAGCTTGCGCGTGAAGCACTGAGCTACAAATCCGAACAGATCGGTCAGCATCTTGAGGCAACTGATTTCGAGGCTCATGCCCGTTTGAAGTTTTATGGTCTGGTGGCATTGATGTTTCAGACCATGGAAGAGGGAGCGCAGGAGGGCGAGCATATTCACGGCACTGAGTTGTGGAAAGCTGTTGCCCGTGCGCTGTGGGCAGAGAAAGAAGCTGCTGCGAAGTAGATGTTCCACGTGAAACAACTCTAAGTGGAATACGCGCTTCTGCTCTGCGGAGCTTTTCTTGCTGGTCTGATTGATGCTGTGGTTGGTGGCGGTGGCCTGGTTCAGCTGCCTCTGTTGCTGGCAGTTTTTCCTGGAATGTCGATCCCGGTGCTGTTCGGCACCAATAAGCTTTCCAGTATTGCGGGTACTGCGAGTGCGGTCTGGCAGTACTCGCGCAAGATTTCGATTCCCTGGAAACTTGCCTTTCCAGCAAGTGCTGCAGCACTAATCGGTGCTGCCTCAGGGGCAGCGACGGTTTCCTTTCTGCCGCCTGCGGCTTTGCGCCCGATGGTGCTAATTCTATTGATCGTGGTTGGTGCCTACACCTGGTTCAAGCCTGATTTCGGCAAGAACAGAGTGGAACATGAACGGCGCCATCCTCGTGTGCTGGCTAGTTTGCTGGGCGCAGGGATCGGTTTCTACGATGGATTTTTCGGGCCAGGAACTGGCAGCTTCCTGATCTTTGGTTTTGTGCGCCTGTTCGGTATGGATATGCTGCATGCTTCAGCCAGCGCCAAACTGGTGAACTTCGCGACCAATCTGGCTGCTCTGAGCTTCTTTCTATTGCATGAAGGCGTAATGTGGAAGTTGGGCCTTGCCATGGCTTGTGCCAATGTAGTGGGGGCACAGGTGGGGACGCGCCTGGCCGTACGCCATGGCAATCATTTCATCCGCTGGCTCCTGCTTGTGGTGGTTTCGGTTCTTATTGTGAAACTGGGTTGGGATCTGGCTAAGTAATGTTTCACGTGAAACACACCTGAAACCTCGGGTTGTCCCGCGCTTATACAGCGCTACACACAGCTTTTCCACAGACCTATCCACTAGGCCCGAAAACCCTCGCGGCGTATCATTGCGAGCCCTGTTGTGGAACTTGATCCGATGCTGTATCCCGAACGTTTCGATGTGATTGTGGTAGGTGGCGGTCATGCCGGCACCGAGGCTGCTCTGGCGGCCGCCCGTACCGGTAGCAAGACGCTTTTGCTGACGCACAACATCGAGACCCTCGGTCAGATGAGCTGCAACCCTTCCATCGGCGGCATCGGCAAGGGCCATCTGGTCAAGGAAGTAGATGCGCTGGGCGGTGCCATGGCCGAAGCTACGGACGAAGGTGGCATCCAGTTCCGCATCCTGAACGCGTCGAAAGGCCCGGCGGTGCGGGCGACCCGCGCTCAGGCCGATCGCATTCTGTATAAGGCAGCGATCCGCCGCCGCCTCGAAAATCAGCCCAATCTGACTCTTTTCCAGCAGGCCGTGGACGACATCACGGTCGCAGGCGAGCGCGTCACTGGCGTGGTGACGGCCATCGGCCTGCGCTTCGAGGCGCCGACCGTGGTGCTGACGGCCGGCACCTTCCTGAATGGCAAGATTCACGTCGGCCTGGAAAACTATTCCGGTGGCCGGGCAGGGGATCCGCCCGCAATTTCGCTCTCCCATCGTCTGCGTGAGCTGGCCTTGCCGGTGGGGCGTCTGAAGACCGGCACGCCGCCGCGCATCGATGGCAAAACCGTTGATTTCTCGGTGATGCAGGAGCAGCACAGCGACGATCCGCTGCCGGTGTTTTCCTTCCTCGGCAACGCCGCTCAGCACCCCAAGCAGATGCCTTGCTGGGTGACCCAGACCAATGCCCGCACCCACGAGATCATCCGCGGCGGGCTGGACCGCTCGCCGATGTACACCGGCGTGATCGAAGGCGTGGGCCCGCGCTACTGTCCTTCCATCGAAGACAAAATTCACCGCTTTGCGGACAAGGATAGCCACAACATCTTCCTTGAGCCGGAGAGCCTCAGCTCGCACGAAATCTATCCGAACGGGATCTCCACCTCGCTGCCCTTCGATGTGCAGCTGGCGCTGGTGCGCTCGATCCGTGGCATGGAGAACGCGCACATTCTGCGCCCCGGCTACGCCATCGAGTACGACTATTTCGACCCGCGCAACCTGAAGTCCAGCTTCGAGACCAAGTCCATTGCCGGTCTCTTTTTTGCTGGCCAGATCAACGGCACGACCGGTTACGAAGAAGCCGCCGCGCAAGGCTTGCTCGCTGGCGTGAATGCCGCGCTGCTGGCGCAGGGCAAGCCGGCCTGGTGCCCGGCGCGCAGCGAGAGCTATCTGGGCGTGATGGTGGATGACCTGATCACGCGCGGCGTGACCGAGCCTTACCGTATGTTCACCTCGCGTGCCGAGTTCCGTCTCTCCCTGCGTGAAGACAATGCCGACCTGCGCCTGACTGAACAGGGCCGCGCGCTGGGCCTGATCGACGAGCGCCGCTGGGCGGCCTTCAGCGCCAAGCGCGAGGCCATCGAGCGCGAAACGGCGCGTCTGCGCGCCACCTGGGCGATTCCGCACAAACTGGCGGAAGGTGAGGCCGAGGCTACGTTCGGCAAGTCGCTGGAGCGCGAAACCCGCTTCTTCGATCTGCTGCGCCGGCCGGACATGACTTACGCCGCGCTGATGGCGCTTTCGGTGGCCCCGGAAAATCCCGAAACGGATACGCAAGTCATTGAACAGATTGAAATTTCTGCGAAATATCAGGGCTATATCGAGCGCCAGCAGGAAGAGGTGCAGCGTGCGGCCGGGCAGGAAAACACCGTGCTGCCGCCGGACCTCGATTACAGCGTGGTGAGCGGGCTTTCGAATGAAGTGCAGCAGAAGCTGCGCCTGCACAAACCGGAAACCCTCGGCCAGGCTTCGCGCATCCAGGGGATCACGCCGGCCGCGATCTCGCTGCTGCTGATTCACCTGAAGAAGCTTGAGATTGCCGCACGTGCGGTGAAAGGGGAGGGCGCATGAGCACAGCTAAGCGCCTCGCCACCGGCATCAAGCAGCTCGGTCTGAATCTGAATGAAGAAACACAGGAGCAGCTGCTGGCCTACGGCGCGCTGCTGATGAAGTGGAACAAGGTCTACAACCTCACCGCGATCCGCGATGAGGCGGCGATGATCGATCTGCACTTGCTCGATTCGCTCTCCATCCTGCCGCATCTGCCCCATGTGACGCGCGTCGCCGATATAGGCAGCGGCGGTGGCTTGCCCGGCATTCCGCTGGCGATCTGCCGGCCGGATTGCGAGGTGGCGCTGGTCGAGACTGTCGGCAAGAAAACCAGCTTCCTGCTGCAGGCCAAGGCCCAGCTGGGCCTCGCCAATCTCTCGGTGCATAACCTTCGGGTCGAGAACTTCAAGCCGGCCGAGCTGTATCCGGCGATCAGCTCGCGCGCCTTTGCCAGTCTCTACGATTTCGTCAGCCTGACCGACCATCTGCTCGCCCCCGACGGTCAATGGATCGCCATGAAGGGTCAGTATCCTCAAGACGAACTCGATGCACTCCCGCCTGGTATCCAGCTGCGTGAATCGCGCCGCCTGCAGGTGCCCGGCGTCGAGGCGGAACGACATCTTCTCTTCCTTACCCGGACCTGACCTCATGGCTCGCATTTTCGCAGTCGCAAACCAGAAGGGTGGTGTCGGCAAGACCACCACCACCGTCAACCTCTCGGCCGCGCTGGCCGCGCATGGTCAGCGTGTGCTGCTGGTGGATCTAGACCCGCAGGGCAATGCCACGATGGGTTCCGGCGTGGACAAGCGTACCGTGGCTTCCACGGTGTATCAGGTGCTGATTGGTCAGCACAGCGTGGCCGAAGCGCGCGCCCGCTCCGAATCCGGCGGCTATGACGTACTGGCCTCCAACCGCGAACTGGCGGGTGCCGAGATCGAACTGGTGGGGATGGACAACCGCGAGAAGCGCCTTAAAGATGCGCTGGCGGCTGTTGATGGCGAATACGACTTCGTGCTGGTGGATTGCCCGCCCAGTCTCTCCATGCTCACCCTGAACGGCCTCTGCGGGGCGCATGGCGTGATCATCCCGATGCAGTGCGAGTACTACGCGCTCGAAGGCCTGTCGGATCTCGTGAACACCATCAAGCAGGTGCATGCCAAGCTCAACCGCGACCTGAAGATCATTGGCCTGCTGCGTGTGATGTTCGACACCCGCAGCACGCTCTCCCAGCAGGTGTCGGCCCAGCTGGAAGAGCACTTCGGTGACAAGGTCTTCAAGGCCATCATCCCGCGCAATGTGCGTCTGGCCGAAGCGCCCAGCCATGGCATGCCCGGTGTGGTCTTCGACAAGGCCGCCAAGGGCTCGCAGGCTTATCTGCAATTTGCCGCCGAGATGATCGAGCGGATCAAGACAATCTGAACGGAATTTCCTCATGAAACCTAAGATGAAAGGCCTCGGCCGCGGCCTGGAAGCCCTGCTCGGCGGCGACGCGCTGCCTTCTGACACCGGCAACCTCACCACCCTGCGCGTTGAAGACCTGCAGCCCGGCAAGTACCAGCCGCGCACGCGCATGGATGCTGGTTCGCTCGAAGAGCTGGCCGCCTCGATTCGTGCTCAGGGCCTGATGCAGCCAATCACCGTGCGTCCCATCGCCGGTGGCCGGCACGAAATCATCGCCGGTGAGCGCCGCTGGCGCGCAGCCCAGATCGCCGAGCTGACCGAAGTGCCGGTGATCATCCGCGAGATTCCGGATGAAGCCGCGCTGGCCATGTCGCTGATCGAAAACATCCAGCGCGAAGACCTCAACCCGCTCGAAGAAGCCACTGGTATTCAGCGCCTGATCGACGAATTCGGCATGACCCACCAGCAGGCCGCCGATGCGGTCGGCCGCTCGCGCCCGGCCACCAGCAACCTGCTGCGCCTCTTGCACCTGCCCAAGCCGGTGCAGGAGCTGCTGATGGCCGGTGACATCGAAATGGGCCATGCCCGCAGCCTGCTCGCCCTGCCGTCTGCCGAGCAGATCCTTACCGCCAACGAAGTTGTCGCCAAGCGCCTGTCGGTGCGTGAAACCGAGAAGCTGGTGAACAGCCAGACCAAGCCCAAGGACGACAGCCTCAAGGCCAAGCCCGCCGCTGATCGCGATGTGGCGCGGCTGGAAGAAGAGCTGGCCGACAAGCTCGGCGCGGTGGTGAAGATCAAGGCCAACAAGAAAGGCGCCGGCAGCCTCACCATCGAATTTGCGAGCCTTGATCAGCTCGACGGGCTGATTGGCAAGCTGCAGGTGTGAAGATCGTCAAGGGAGACGGGGCATGAAGAGCTGGGTTGTTGTTGCACTACTGGTGGTGCTGGCGGGGAATGCTTGGGCGGGTTGGGATGATGTCGTGGCGGCTTACCAGAAGGGGAATTTCGAGACGGCCTTGCGTGAAGTTCGGCCACTGGCGCAGAGCGGCGATGCCCGAGCGCAGTTGACCCTTGGCTTTATGTACAAGAATGCTCAAGGTGTGGCGCAGGACTACGAGGAGGCGGTGCGCTGGCTCCGTCTTGCTGCCGACCAAGGAAATGCTTCTGCGCAAAACAATCTCGGACTCATGTACGCCGAAGGTTGGGGGGTGAAGCAGAGCTCCTTGGAGGCAATGCGCTGGTACCTTCTTGCTGCCAAGCAGGGGAACGTTTTGGCACAGATCAACCTCGGTGCCATATGCGAAATGAGTCTTTGTTTGGAGCCTGACAGCAAAGACGAGTATCACTGGTATCGCTTGGCTGCCGAACAGGGGCATCCAGTGGCGCAGTACAAACTCGGTCAGATTCTTCGCGATGGTAAGAACTATGTGGAAGCCTTGCGATGGTTTCAGCTTGCTGCGGAGCAGGGAAATACCTCTGCGCAAAGAATTCTTGGCCTGATGCATGCCAATGGCCAAGGCGTCGTGCAGGACTACCAGGAGGCTCTGCGCTTGGTATCTTTAGCCGCCGGAAATGGGGATGTTGTAGCGCAGGGACTCCTCTCTGGTATGTACTGGAATGGCAAGGGGGCTCCAAGCAATAAGGTTGTAGCTTATGCAGTCATGAGCCTCGCACATGCCAATGCTGGCGATTCGTCCGTTGCGAGCATGGCGGATGCTGGTCTTGGCGCAATGATCAAGGAGATGAGTCCTGACCAAGTAGCAACAGCTCAAGGACTGGCCCGCAAGATGCAGCAAGGCAAGCCGATCGAGGTGCTGGACGCCTACCTCAAGACCCTGGTGCTGGAGTAATAGTTTTTCAGGCTCTGAGTGGGTGGCGATCCCTTCCCCCAGTTATGGCAGCAGAACAATCTGCCAGGGTTTGACTTGTGCTGAGGGCTGCGCACGCGGATTCTTGGGATCAAACCGGGACCGGCTATGGATGGCCTGCTGCTTGGTGCGTCTTGCGCACTCTATCTTTTGGTGTGTATATTGAGTGTGTAATAACAGGAGTTCACTCATGACTCACCGCGTCAATATCATGATCGACGACAGCCTCTGGGCAGGCTTTCAGGCGATTCCGCCGGGAGAGCGTAGCGGGGTGCTGAATCGGGCTCTGGCTGAGTATCTGCTGCGCCAGCAGCGTGAAGCGGCAGCCCAGCAGATGGCGGCGTTGCGCATTGAAATGCCGCGCGCCACGTATGCCGAGGATCTGCTGCGCGAAGAGCGGAGTAGCCACTGATGCGCCGCGTGGTGCCGGATGCGTCGGTGCTGCTGAAATGGGTGCTCCACGAGGGCGAATCGCATCTGGATCAGGCGTTGGCCCTGCAGGCGGACATTATCGCCGGGCGGGTGCAGGCACTGCTGCCGCCGCTGTGGTACTTCGAGGTCGGTAACACGCTGGGACGGCGTTTTCCGGAGCAGGCGCCGCGTGCATTGGCAGGGCTGCGGGCCTTTGCCATTGAGGAGCGGATGCTGGGCGTTGAGGCCGAGGTGACCGCGCTACGCTTGATGCGTGAATGTGGGGTCACCTTTTATGACGCGGCCTATCATGCGCTGGCGATTGAATCGGGCGCGACGTTTGTGACGGCTGATGCGCGCTATCTGGAGGCGGCGCGGGCTTGGCGTCATGCTAGTCATTTGATGGACTGGGCGTGAGCGCGCGCGCGAAGGAATGCTGCTATGAAGCACGAATTCATCTGCCTCAACCCAGACAACATCGCGCACTTTCTCCCGCTCTACGTTTCGGTTTTCAATGCCCCGCATAGAATGACGGCTGGACGGAGACGGTGGCCTTGGAGCGCTTCCAGTGCTTTGCCAGCTTTCCGGCTTTTGACGGGCTCGGGCAGCTGCTCGACGATGAGCCGGCTGCACTTGTTTTTGGTTGGGCTGAGCACTGAGTGAAGTCGTGGATATTCATGTTTAGGAGTTCTGCGCGGCACGCGAGCGCCAGCGTGTGGGCCTGCTGTTCGCCCTGGCCTACGTGGCCCTGATGCTATACGCCGTTGGCATGTGCTCGATCACGGGGATGCGCTGGTGAGCACGCGGGCCCGCTGGTTGCTGATCGGCGCTGTGCTCACCCTGTGGGCATTGGTTGGCGTCTGGGTGCTGCTGCGCCAGTCGCCCGAGACGGTGCCGGTTGTGGCCGCGCAGCCTGAGCTGTCGGCCGCGGCGCTCGATGACATGGATGGCTTCATCGCGGCGCTGGCGAAACTTCCGCAGCCGGTCGAGGAGGCGCAACTGAGCGAGTACATCGCCGTCTTTCAGGCGCGGCAAGATGTTTTGCATCCGCTGATTCCCATCAAAGGCTGCGACTGCGTCGATCTGTCCGCGCAGCATAAGCAGCTGAGCTTGCGCGACAACGGGCCGTCTTACGAACTGCAGATCAAGCGCGTGGAAGAGGCGCATACCGAGCGCGTCGGCATCGATGGCGGGGTGGATATCCACCGCAGCGTGTTGCCGGAGAAGCCGAGCTTGCGTGTGCTGGCCGACCTGCGGGGGCCGGTTTATGTTTTCCGCAATCCGGGGCTACTACTGGCCGTGTCGGCGCGCGACTCCTGTCTAGGCCAGCTGCCGAGTGGTGAGTTGAGTGTGCATGATCTGCCTG
This sequence comes from Uliginosibacterium sp. 31-12, assembly GCF_030548425.1. Classification (NCBI taxonomy): domain Bacteria; kingdom Pseudomonadati; phylum Pseudomonadota; class Betaproteobacteria; order Rhodocyclales; family Zoogloeaceae; genus Uliginosibacterium; species Uliginosibacterium sp. 31-12. The sequence goes on from NZ_JAUOOA010000004.1 coordinate 217,364, forward strand.
GCGGTCGGTCGATTTTCAGTACCCGCTTGCCCGACGGCGTCCTGAGGGGTGGCGAGCCGGACACGGTGGCACCGGAGGCCCTGCGTTTTACCGCGCATCGCGAGGAGGGCTTTGACGACGGCAAGGAGCACCACTGTGATGTGGGTGACTGGGTACGCAAGCTTGATTCCGTGTACGAAGTGGCCTGCAACATCGCGCACGCGACAATGTGCTTTGCGCGAAATCTCGAAAATGGTTTGCCAGTCCATCGGAGGTTCCGATTGACCCCGCCTGATGTTCGCATGCCGCCTCACTCTTCAACGAAGCTGCTATGAAACCAACGTCCATCCTGAATCTTCTGTATCCCCTGCCTGAGTCTGCTGCGAGCGAGGATTTTCAAACCCTGCTGACCCGCCCCGGCCTGCGCATTGAGCGCATCGTGTCGGATGGTCAGGTCAGTCCGCCCGGCTTCTGGTACGAGCAGGCCGAGGACGAATGGCTGCTGCTGTTGGCCGGCCAGGCTGTGCTGGAGTATGAAGATGGCCAGCAGGTGGCGCTGGTGATGGGCGACACCCTGCTGATTCCTGCCGCTTGTCGTCATCGCGTGGTCTTTACGGCACCCCGCAGTGTGTGGCTGGCGGTGTTCTGTACGGCTGAGGTCGCCGCGGCGCGGTAATATCGCGGCTGCCCTGAAAATCCTTCTTCGATGACCATGATCCGCCACCGCCTGTTCGCTCTTCTTGCCTTGACCTGCCTTGCTGCGGCACAGGCTGCGCCTTTGCCCGAACCCACCTGTTTCGTGCCGGGCAAGAAATTCGACAACCGTCTGGCCGGCAACTGGGAAGTTGCTCCGCTCAATGTGCGTTATTCGATCCGTGCCAAGGGGCGTGAAGTGTGCGTGTATGCCCGCGACGTGCAGGCCGATGAGTACTTCGAGATCCCGGAACTGCAATGGGATGGAAAGGTGCTGGAGATCGGCTTCTACCTGCCTTCGACCAAGTGGAGCACGCGTAGCCGCCTGAGCGTTGAGAATGCTGATCTGCTGCGCGACGAATACTCGACCCCCAAGGGGCCGCGCACGGATTTCTGGACCCGTCGCAAGTGAAACGCACCCTGTGCTGCATGCTGATCGCTATCTGCGGTCCGGCTGCAGCACAGCAAGCTCTGCTGACAACCAGCGAGCTGAGGCACTGGAAGCTCACCCTGCCGCTGGATGCCGACGGTGACGGCAAAGCCGATGAAATTTCCCGTCTGGCTGGCTACCGTAATCCGCCCTGGTTCACGCCGACTACCGAAGGCATCCTGTTCCGGGCCAATGCCGGTGGCGCGCGCACCAGTGGCAGTACCGCCTACGCACGCGCCGAGTTGCGTGAGCTGGATGAATCAGGACGGCCAGCCGCCTGGGATTGCCTGGGCGATACGCGCAACCTGAAGCTGGAGCAAGTCGTGCTGCACACCACCACGGCCAAGCCCGAGGCCACCATCGGCCAGATCCACGATGCCAAAAACGACAACCTGATGTTCAAGTACGTGGGCCCGGCCGGTGCTAACGGCAGCACCGATACCGGCCGCATCGAACTCTTGTGGAACGATGCTGCGCAGAGCGAAGTGCTGGATGCGGCCTATACCCTCGGCCAGCCGATGCGGGTGAAGCTGGCAGTGAACAAGGGTGCAGTGCAGGTGACTTACCGCAACCTCGTCAGTGGCCTTGAAAAACAGGTCGCCGCACGGCTTGATCCGACCAGTATTGTGGGCGCCTGCTTCTTCAAGGTCGGGGTGTATATCCAGGCCTGCAGCAAGCTGGACGCTTACGGCAAACCCAACGCGGTGTGCGAGAAAAAGGGCTGGGATGCGCGGCGTTACGATGCACCTGAGGCATATGCGGAAGTGCTGATCCAGCGGATTGAAATGTAGGGCGGGTTTCAACCCGCCATGTGCGACTGAAGTCGCACCTACGACCTGCTGATTCCCGAGCGTTTAGCCCTTCACCAGTTTGTGGCAGGTGAGACTCTGGCCGCAGCGCTCGTGTTCGCCGCTCTCCACCAGCTTGAAGCCGTGCTTCTCGAAGAAGGGTTTCGAGAGTTCGCTGGCAATCGCCGTAACCTTCTTCGCGCCCATGGCGGTAGCCAGCTCCAGCAGATCTTCGAGGATCAGGCTGCCGATGCCCTGACGATTAGCGTCCGGAACTGTAAAGAGCAGATCGATCTGGCCCGGCATCAGGATGCCGCCGAAGCCGACGATCTCGCCTTCTTCATCCACCGCCACGCGCACCCAGTTGTCCTGCAGGCGGGCGGCCCAAGCGCTGGCGTCGTCGGCTGTGGCGGCCCAGGCGGCGCATTGCTCGGCGCTGTAGGCGCTGCGGCCGGTTTCAAGAATGGCGGTGCGATAGACCGCAGCCAGCGCGGGTGCGTCGGCGGGCTGGTAATCGCGGGTGCTGACTTCTTGCAAGGGTTCGTCGGTATCGGTCATGGTGTTGATCTTGTAGGCGCGACTTCGGTTGCACGCGGAGCGTAACGGCCGACTGAAGTCGGCCCTACGAGAACGTGGCTTGATAATTCAATGAGCGGCCTGCGGCCGCGAACCAGCATTCTCGCGGGCACAGGCTGTCCCTACAAGGTCAATGCGCCAGAAAGTGCTCAAGCAAATCATTGAGGAAGCGCTGGCCGCGTTCGGTGGGGCGGATCAGGCTGTCGGTGATCTCCAGCAGGCCGCGCTGGCGGGCACCGATGAGCTTGTCCTCGATGGCGTCCAGCGGCAGGCCGGTGCGTTCTTGAAACAGGCTGCGCGGCACGCCTTCGGTGAGGCGCAGGGCATTCATCATGAATTCGAAGGGCAGCTCGTGGGCTTCCACGGTGTGCTGTTCCTGAATGAAATCATCCTGCGCGCTGCGTTCGAGGTAGGTATTCGGATGCTTGTGACGCATCTGCCGATGCACGCCCAGATGGTCTGAGAGCTTGCCGTGCGCGCCGGCGCCGATGCCGAGGTAGTCGCCGAAGCGCCAGTAATTCAGGTTGTGGCGGCATTTATGGCCCGCCTGGGCGAAGGCCGAGGTTTCGTAGTGGTTGTAGCCGGCCTCCGCCAGTTTCGCCTCGATCATTTCCTGCATGTCCGCCGAGGTCTCGTCGTCCGGCAGGCTGGGCGGGTCGCGGTGGAAGAGGGTGTTGGGTTCCAGCGTGAGGTGGTAGCAGGAGAGGTGAGGCGGGGCGAATTGCAGCGCCTGAGCCAGGTCGGCCTCGGCTTCGGCGAGCGTCTGCTGTGGCAGGGCGTACATCAGGTCCGCGTTCCAGGTGTCGAAGTGGGTCGCGGCCGCTTCGAGGGCCTGAATGGCCTGGGTACGGTCGTGGATGCGTCCCAGCGCCTTCAGGTGCGTTTCATTGAAGCTCTGGATGCCCACGCTCACCCGCGTTACGCCGGCCGCTCTGAAGGCCGCAAAACGCGCCGACTCGACGGTGCCGGGATTGGCCTCCAGTGTGATCTCGCAGTCGGGCTCCAGCGGCAGCAGGGTGCGGGTGGTGGTGAGCAGGCGATCGAGGCCTTCCGGCGAGAGCAGGCTGGGTGTGCCACCGCCGATGAAGATGCTGTGCACGCGGCGACCCCATACGCGCGGCAGGCTGGTTTCGAGGTCGCGCAGCAGGGCGTCGACATAGGCCTGTTCCGGAATGCCCGTGTCTTTCACGTTGTGCGAGTTGAAGTCGCAATACGGGCACTTCCTCACGCACCACGGGTAGTGGATGTAGAGCGACAGCGGCGGCGGCGCGGAAAGCTGCGGGGCGTGGCTTTTCAGTGCGGCAGCGGCGCGGGGAATGATCGGGATGGTGCGGGACATGGGGCTAAATACCTTCAAGCGACTCAAGCCAGGGCGGGCAGGCGAGCAACGCATGATACTGGCTCACGTCGACCAGACGCAGGTTGCCAAGCAGTGCTTCGATGCGGGCGGCGAGCGTGGTGGCGGGCTGGGTGGTCGGGTCCAGCGTATCGGAGGCCACGGCCATGCTCCACAGGCCGCCATAGAGCGGAATCGCCGGGAACAAGGGCGTCACGAGTGGGAAGACTTCGCGGAGCCGCTCAAGCAGGCTGTCGATCTGCTCGCGCTGCCATAGTGGTGAGCCCAGATGCAGGCTCAGCGCACCCTGCGGGCTGAGCAGGCGGCGGCAGGCGCGGAAGAAATCGGCGGTAAACAAGGGCGCGGCGGTGGTGTCCGGATCGGTGAGGTCGAACACGATCAGGTCGAAGTGGCCGTCAGCGGGCTGCCAGCGCTGTACATAAGCGGCCGCGTCGCCGAGCACGATCTGCAGGCGGGGGTCGTCCAGCGCACCGTCATGCAGCATCGGCAGGAAGTCGCGCGCCAGGCGCAGCACGGCTGGATCCAGCTCGGCCAGTACCACCTCTTCCAGTGTCGGATACTTGAGCAGCTCGGCCGCCGTGGCCCCGTCGCCGCCGCCCAGTACCAGCGCGCGGCGCGGTTCTGGATGAGCCAGACCGGCGATGTGCACCAGCGGCTCGTGGCACAGGAAACTGTCGGCTTCAGAGGCCATGCTGCGGCTGTCGAGCCGGTAGAGCCGGCCGAAAGCGGCGGTCTGCCAAACCTCCCAGCTCTGGTAGTCGCTGCGCCCGCCGGCCAGCAGGTGGCCCGCGCAGTCGAAATCGAGCGCAGGGCCGAGGGTTTCGCGGAAGCGGTCGCAGCTGTCGGGGTTCATGGCTTGAATATGCGTGGCGCTTCGCGGGCCGGTGAGCGTCCACAAGGGTAGCGCCACGAAAGGGCAAGCCGGGCGAAAGTTTTCGGCGGCTGTTCCGTAATGAGACTGGCCACGTCTGTGCAAAAGACGGACCGTCATCCAGGGAGAACGATGCCATGAGCTCTGTTGCCGTACCCGAAGAATTGACCCTCCACCAGGTACGTGCGATCACGCCGCACCTGATCGATCTGGCTCGCAGCGGTGATGCGCTGGCGCTGGACCTGTCTGGCGTATGCCATATCGACACGGCCGGCATGCAGTTGCTGCTGGCGATTCGCCGCGAAGCCGCGCGGGCCTGTACCCCGCTGGCGCTGGAGAACCCTAGTCCGGCCGTCAGCGAATTGCTGAGCTTCTACCGCCTGGATCGGGTGCTCGCCAGTTACATCGTGAGCGAACCCGCCTGAAGCCGGAACCAGGGCCGCCAGCATGGATGGCAGCATCGACGAAACTCTCGCCCTCTTCGTGGCCGACAGCACCCAGCAGCTGGACGTGCTGGAAGGCCAGTTGCTGGCGCTGGAACGTGACCCGGCCGACCATGCCGCACTCGATGCGTTGTTCCGTGCCGCCCACACCATCAAGGGCAATGCCGCTGTGGTGCAGCTCGGCGAGGTCGAGTGGTTTGCGCACGTGACCGAGAGCGTGCTGGAACGCCTGCGCAGCGGTGAGCTGCTGGCCGGCTGCGAGCTGATCACGCTGCTGCTGGCTTGCTCGGATCACCTGCGGTATCTGGTTACCAATGCCAGCTTTGGCGCAGATGCCAGCCCGGCCTTCGCGGAGGAAGACCGGGCCCGCCTGATTGGCCTGCTGGTGCCCTGGCTGGGTGACGAGCTGGAGGAGGTGGCGCCGCATGCGGCTGCCACGCCTCGGCGCGGCGAGGAAGATTGCTGGCGCATCAGCCTGCAGCCGGGCTTTGAATCCCTGCGTCAGGGGCTGGATCCGCTGAACTTCTTGCGCCATCTCGAAACTCTGGGTCGCCTGCACAGCCTGCGCGTGGTGGATGACGAAATTCCGCCCAGCGAGGGCTTCGATCCCGAAGCCTGTTACCTGCGTTTCGAAGTGCTGCTCGACACAGGCGCTGACAAGCAGGCCATCGAAGACGTGTTCTCCTTCATGCGCGATGCCTGCACGCTGCAGATCGAGCCGCCAGCGAGTCAGCTCGATGACTGGGTGGATCGCCTCGATTCATTGCCTGAAGACGAATTGCAGACCGGTGAGATGCTGGTGCGGGTTGGCGCGCTGACGCCGGATGAGCTGGCCAGCGGCCTGCGTGCTCAGCGCGGAGGTGAGGGCTCCGGGCCGATTGGCCGCATCCTGGTCGACGAAGGCTTTGTGCCGCCGCAGGTGGTGGATGCTGCCTTGCGCCGGCAGGACGAGATCAAGACTGCCTTGCAACGGGAGGCGGCCCAGTTGCGCGTCTCCGCTGAACGTCTCGATCAGCTCGTCAATTCGCTGGCGGGCATGCAGGGCTCGCTGGCTCAGCTTGCCCAGCGTGGCACGCGCGTCTCGGCCGTCGAAATGGTGGCCTTGCAGCATGCGCTGGAGAAGGCCCGGCGGCTCGCCGAAGGCCTGCGCATGGCGCGCTTTGGCGAACAGTTCCGGCGTTTTCACCGCCTCGTGCGCGATGCCAGCCTGGAGCTGGGCAAGCGCGCCGATTTGCTCGTTTCCGGCGGTGAAGTCGAGATGGACCGGGCGGTGGCCGATGCCCTCGGTGACGTCCTGATGCATCTGCTGCGCAATGCCATCGATCATGGCATCGAAGCGCCAGACGTCCGCCAGGCTGCCGGCAAGCCCGCCCACGGCAGCCTCAGTGTGAGTATTAAGCCGCAGGCCGACTGGGTCTTGCTGCGGGTTAGCGACGACGGTGCCGGGGTGGATCTGGCGCGTGTGCGGGCCGCTGCCGAAGCGCGTGGCCTGCTCACTGCGGATCAGCTGGCGGATGAGGTGAGTCTGCTGGCCCAACTCTTCGCGCCCGGTTTTTCCACCGCCGAACGCCTCAGCCACTACTCCGGGCGCGGTGTCGGCCTGGATGCCGTGCGCGCGGCGATCCACGCGCTGGGCGGTGAAATCAAGCTGCAGAGCAGGTCGGGCCAAGGTTGTTGCTTTGAAATCCGGGTGCCGGCCGCGCCCCCGCAGAGCGCCTTGCCAGCACTTCATGCCGCGGTCTGAAGCAGCCATGCCGAAGCCGATCCGCGTCCTGATCGTCGACGACTCCGTTCTGGTGCGCGAGGCAGCCCGCCAGGCGCTGAGCGGCCAGCCCGGCGTCGAGGTCATGGATACCGCCATGGATCCGCTCTACGCCATGGAAAAGATGGCCAGGGAATGGCCGGACGTGATCGTGCTGGATATCCAGATGCCGCGCATGGATGGCATCAGCTTCCTGAAGAAGATCATGGCCGAGCGGCCCACACCGGTGGTGATCTGCTCCTCGCTGGTGGGGAATGGTGCCCAGATTGGCGTGGAGGCGCTGAGGGCGGGCGCGGTGAGTCTGATCAGCAAGCCCAAGGCCGGTGTCAGTGCCTTCTTCGAGAACGAGAGCGACAACCTCGTGGCGGCCGTGCGCGCGGCCTCACATACGAACCTTGCCCGTCTGCGTCAGATCGCCACCACCCTGCGCCCGATTCCCCCGCTGGTGAAGCCGGCACGCCCGGGCACGCTGAGTGCTGATGGCCGGGTGATCGCAATTGGATCGTCTACGGGAGGCACTCAGGCGCTGGAAACAGTGCTTGGCGCACTCGGCACCGATCTGCCCGGCATGGTGATCGTGCAGCACATGCCGCTGGGCTTTTCGAAGAAATTTGCCGACCGCCTGAATCAGGACATCCGGATCGAATTGTGCGAAGCCCAGCACGGCCAGCGTGTCGAGCCGGGTCTCGCGCTGCTGGCCGAGGCCGGCAAGCAGATGCGTCTGCAAAAGAGTGGCAGCGGCTACATCGTGGAAGTGGTGGAGGGGCCGATCATCAACCGACACCGGCCCTCGGTGGATTGCCTCTTCAGCTCGGTGGCCAAGGTTGCCGGGCCGCGCGCCCTGGGTTTGATCATGACCGGCATGGGGGACGACGGTGCGCTGGGCATGAAGGAAATGTTCGATTGCGGCGCCCATACCATTGCCGAGAGCGAGGAGACCTGCGTGGTTTTTGGCATGCCGCGGGTAGCGATTGCGCGTGGTGGTGTGCGTGAGGTGCAGCCTTTGCACAAGATTGCCGAGCGCGTCCGCGCCTGGGTGGGCTGAGCAGGATTACCTCAGCTGCCTGCCAGACGTTCTGCCACGCCGGCGTAGAGCGGAATTCCCAGCAGGATGTTGAAGGGGAAGGTGATCCCCAGCGACATGCCCAGATACAGCGAGGGCCGGGCTTCCGGAATCGCGTAGCGCAGCACCGCCGGCACCGCGATGTAGGAGGCGCTGCCGGCCAGCACCATCAGCAGGGTGGTGTTGCCGGCGCCGAGGCCTGCCGCGTGGGCCAGCAGCAAGGCCAGGCTGGCATGGCACAGCGGGCCGGCCAGTGCGTAGAGCATCAGCCAGCGCGGCACGTCCTTCAGCTCGCGCAGGTTGCGGGCGGCGAGCAGGCCCATGTCCAGCAGGAAGAAAGCCAGCATGCCCTTGAACAAGTCGCCGGAGAAAGGCTGCATGGCATGCTTGCCGGCCTCGCCGGTGATGAGGCCGACCAGCATCGCGCCGAGCAGCAGCAGTTGTGCGCCGTCGGTGAAGGATTCGTGCAGTACCTTGCGCAGCGAGAACGACTCATTCGGGCCGCCTAGTGCGGCCGCCCCGCCACCCACAGCCAACACCGGCTGCGCACGCTGGCGCAGGGCATTGGCGAAGAGCACCGCCATGATGATTGCGGGGGATTCCATCAGTGCCATCGCCGCCGCCATATGGCCGCCATAGGCCACGCCATTGCTTTCGAGATACTGGATGGTGGTGATGAAGGTCACCGCACTGACTGAGCCATAGGTCGCCGCAATCGCGGCGGCATCGAAGCCCGGCAGGTAGCGGCGCAGCAGCAGATAGCCGCAGGCCGGTACGATGAAGGCCAGGGCCACCGCGCAAGCCAGGCTAGTCGCCACTTCGCTGGTCAGGCCCGAGGCGGCCAGCGCAAAGCCACCCTTGAGGCCCAGCGCCATGAGCAGGTAGAGCGAGAGGAAGCGCGCGATCTGCGGCGGGATTTCAAGGTTGGAGCGCGCCGCTCCAGCCAGCAGGCCGAAGGCGAAGAAGAGGATGGCGGGATCGATGAGGTTTTGCATGGCGCAGCCCTGCGGATGAAGACGGGCTGATCCTAGCGGCTGGAACGGATCATTAAAAATCTATTATCCTGATGTCAGTGATAAGGGATTACTGATGAACGCTAGTTTCCGCCAGTTGAAGCTCTTTCTCGCCGTGGCCGAGCAGCGCAGCATCACCGCTGCGGCGCGGGTCTGCCATGTCACCCAGCCTTCGGTTTCGATGCAGCTCAAGGAGCTCACCGAATCGGTCGGCCTGCCGCTCTACGAGATGGTCGGAAAGCGTCTGGACCTCACACCCGCCGGCGAAGCGCTGGCCGAAACCGCGCGCGCCATGGTCGAGGAATGGGCGCGTTTCGAGCAGCAGGTTGACGCCATGAAGGGCCTCACCCGGGGCCGTTTGCGCGTGGCCGTGGTGAGCACCGCCAAGTACTTCGTGCCGCGCATCCTGGGCACTTTCTGCCAGCGCTACCCGGAGATCGACATCGAGTTCGAGGTGCAGAACCGCGACGGCGTGGTCGCCAACTTGCGCGCCAACCGCAACGACCTCTACATCATGTCCATCCCGCCGGAGGACATCGATATCGAGCGCCACCCCTTCCTGCCCAATCCGCTGGTGGTGATTGCTCCGCTAGCTCACCCGTTGGCCAAACGCCGCAGACTGGCGCTGACTGATCTGGCCGACGAGCGCTTCATCCTGCGCGAACGCGGCTCCGGCACGCGCACCTCCTGCGATACGCATTTCCGCAGTGCCGGCTTCAGCCCCAGGGTGAGGCTGGAGCTGGGCAGCAACGAAGCCATCAAGCAGGCCGTGGCCGGCGGGCTGGGTTTATCGGTGCTGTCGCAGCACGCGTTGTCGCCCCATCTGGAAAACGATCAGCTCGTCGTCCTGCCGGTGAGCGGTTTTCCGGTGCGCTGCAGCTGGTGGATCCTCTATCCGCGCGGCAAGCGCCTGTCGCCCATCGCGCAGGAGTTTCTGCGCCATCTGGAAGCGAGTGCGGAAGAGCTGCGTGAGCGGTTTCCAGTGCAGACCTGAGGTGGCCTTGGGGGAAATCCACACATCTATTGTGTAGCCCGGATGCAGCGCAGCGGAATCCGGAGGTCTTCCCTCCCTCAAAAAGCCCCGGATTCCGGCTTTGCCTTCATCCGGGCTTGCTATCCGGGGTGAGAGAGGGGCGCTCAACCTGCGGCGACTGGCACGGCCTCACCAATGAAATCGTCGTCGTCATCGTCGACTTCTGTGCGCTGATCCTTGGCGCTGGCAGCCTGAGCGTCGCTGGTGAGATCAATGGCGGTGAGCGCAATCAATCGGCTGCCATGGCGCAGGCGATAGCCGAACCAGATCACGAGGAACAGCGGGATGCCGATGTAGGTGGCGGCCAGCCCGATCCAGTCGATCTTGTCGGCGCTGAAGGCCTGCCAGTTTTGGCCCAGCGCGATGAGCAGGCACAGGCCGAAGGCGAACAGCGGGCCGAAGGGGAAGAAGGCCGAGCGGTAGGGCAGCTCCGCCAGATCACGGCCCTGTGCGAGCCAGGCGCGGCGGAAGCGGTAGTGGCACACGGCGATGCCGAGCCAGGCGATGAAGCCGGTCATGCCCGAGGTGTTGAGCAGCCACAGGTAGACCGTCTGGTCGCCGAAGATCGAGGTCAGGAAGCACAGCGCGCCGACCGCCGTGGTGGCGTAGAGCGCGTTGAGCGGCACGCCGTTGCGGGTGAGGCGGGCGAAGATGGCCGGTGCCTTGCCCTCGCGGGCCAGCGCATAGAGCATGCGGGTGGAGGCGTACATGCCGGAGTTGCCGGCCGAGAGGATGGCGGTGAGGATTACCGCGTTCATCACGCTGGCGGCGAAGGCGATGCCGGCGCGCTCGAAGATCAGCGTGAAGGGGCTGACGCCGATTTCGGTCACGTCGGTCTTGAGCAGGTTCGGATCGGTGTAGGGAATCAAGAGGCCGATGATCGCAATCGCCAGCACGTAGAAGAGCAGGATGCGCCAGAACACCTGGCGCACGGCGCGCGGGATGTTCTTGCCGGGGTTGTCCGACTCGCCGGCGGCGATGCCGATCAGCTCGGTGCCCTGGAAGGAGAAGCCGGCGATCATCGCCACTCCGATCAGGGCCATGATGCCGCCCGCGAAGGGCGCGTCGCCGGTGGTGAAGTTTTCCAGCGGCAGCTCGCGGCCACCCTGCAGGATGCCGAAGACCATCAGCAGGCCGACGCCGATGAAGCACAGCACGGTGACGACCTTGATCAGCGAGAACCAGTATTCGCCTTCGCCGAAGCCCTTCACTGAGATCGCGTTGAGGGCAAACATCACGGCAAGGAAAACGCCGCTCCACACCACGCCCGGAATCTCCGGGAACCAGTACTTCATCACGATGCTGGCGGCGGAGAGCTCCACCGCGATGGTCACGGCCCAGTTGTACCAGTAGTTCCAGCCGAGCGCGAAGCCGAAGCCCGGTTCTACGAAGCGTGCGCCATAGGTGGCGAAGGAGCCGGCCACCGGCATGTAGGCGGCCATCTCGCCGAGGCTGGTCATCAGGAAGTACACCATCAGGCCGATCAGCGCATAGCCGAGCAGGGCGCCGCCGGGGCCGGCCTGGGCAACTGTGGCGCCGGAGGCCACGAAGAGGCCGGTGCCGATCGAGCCACCGATGGCGATCATGGTGAGGTGACGGGTTTTGAGGCTGCGGCGCAGCCCGGTGGCCCCGGACGGGGCGGATGCGGGAGCATTCATGGCATGTTCCATGTGCTAGGGTCTGCTGGCCTGTATTCGGCGGATCGCGTTGAAGCGTATGGCCCGTCGCACTGCGTTGCGCTCCTTGTGTGGAGACCCACTCCACACTGTGTCGCGCGCCTTGTTCCGCACCCCAATCACCGCGAGCGCGACCGACGAATACAGGTCAGCAGACCCTTTCCGGCCGCCGACACCACAAGCCAGCAGGGCAGGAAAAGCGCGGATGCTAGCACCATGCGACCACGTATGCCTTGCTCAGAGCAGGGTCAGATGTCTTGCACAGGTGATGCGTGGTTTGCTGCGGCTACATCCCGCGCGTGACGACTTCAAGCTTCAGCTCGCGCGTCTCGCCGTTCTTCATGCGTACGCTGAGGATCAGCGGCAGCTTGTCGCCGGCCTTGATGGCCTGCTTGAGGCCTTGCAGCACGAAGTGCTCGCTGACCGGTGTGAGCTGCACCCGTTTGCGGGCGGGCAGGGTGATCGAATCGACCTTGACCGAGCGCATCGGCCCACCATCAAAGGTGATTTGCATGTCGCGCATTTCCACCTGATTTGCCAATGGCGAGCTGGCGGCAACGATCACGGCTTCTTCTTCGCTGAACAGCTCCATGTAGGCCATGGTGGTGCGCGAGGATTCGAGAATGCCTTTGGCCCAAGGCTGGCTCACCTTGATTTCGCCTGCCTGCGCCAGATTGGCGAGCAGCCCCAGTAACAACGCGGCGCCGAGTTTGCGCATGATCTTCCCCTTCAAGCTTTGCGTCGCATGATAAACCGTGCTCGCGCTATGCTTGCGGGCATTCCTGTCCCGATCTCGCCGGAGCCCGCATGCTCAACTCCATTCTCGCCATCAGTGCCGGCGCTTCACTCGGTGCCGTGCTGCGCTGGCTGTTGGGCACTTCGCTGAACGCGCTGTTCCCGGCCATCCCGCCCGGCACCTTGCTGGCGAACCTGATCGGTGGCTACCTGATCGGCCTCGCGGTGGCCTTCTTCGGCCAGCATGCCGGGCTGGCGCCGGAGTGGCGGCTGTTTGTGATCACCGGTTTTCTTGGCGGGCTGACCACCTTCTCGACCTTCTCCGCTGAAGTCACCACGCTCCTGCAGCAGGGCCGGATGCTGATGGCGGGCGCGGCCATTGCCGTGCATGTGCTGGGCTCGCTGGCCGCCACGCTGGCCGGGCTGGCCAGTTTCGCGCTGTTTCGCGCCAACTGAGCCAGCGCGAAGTCTGCGCACAGGCTTTACTGAAAGCAGCGCCAGCACTTTCAACAGGAGCTGTGTGATGCAAGGCTTTCAACTGAGTTTCTTCACCCGCCAAGACCACAAGCATGCGGGTCTGCCGCTGGCCGAATGGCTGCTGCAGGAGGCGCGCCGTCTCGGCCTCGGCGGCGCCACCCTGATTGCCGCCAGCGAAGGCTTCGGTCATCACGGCAAGCTGCATTCGGCACATTTCGTCGAGCTCGCCGACCAGCCGCAGGAGGTTACCCTGGCGGTCAGTGCAGCCGATGCCGAACGTTTCTTTGCGCGTCTCGCGGAAGAAGGCATCAAGGTGTTCTATGTGAAGACGCCGATCGAGTTCGGCATCACGGGTGCGGGCTAGCGCATCCTTTTTCATCCTGCTGCGTCTCCCCGGTGAACACATCTGTTTTTCAACGAGGATGCAGCCATGCTGGCCCGCCATTTTCCCGCCCTGAATCCACTCCATCGCTGGCTCGCTGCGCTTGCGCTGCTGATTCCGCTGTGGTGGTTTGTCTACGGCCAGCTTGATGCCGCCGCCAACGGGCTGGTGAGCGCACTGGGCCTCACGCGTCAGACCCACTTCGGCGAAGCCCTGCATTTCTTCTTCTACGACACGCCCAAGGTGCTGATGCTGCTCTTCGGCGTGGTGTTCGTGATGGGCGTGGTGCAGACCTTCTTCGCGCCGGAACGCACGCGTGCGCTGCTCTCTGGCAAGCGTCTGGGCGTCGGCAATGTCCTCGCCGCTTCGCTGGGCATCGTCACTCCGTTCTGTTCCTGTTCGGCGGTGCCGCTGTTCATCGGCTTTCTGTCGGCTGGCGTGCCACTGGGGGTGACCTTCTCTTTCCTGATCTCGGCGCCGATGGTCAATGAAGTGGCGCTGGTGCTGCTCTTCGGCCTCTTCGGCTGGCAGGTCGCAGTGCTGTATCTGAGCCTCGGGCTGACGGTGGCGGTCGTGGCCGGGTTGGTGATTGGCCAGCTGAACATGGAGCGGCATCTGGAAGACTGGGTGCAGCAGATCGCGCGGGGGGCGGCGTACGTGCCGGATGAGCAGATCAGCTGGGTGGCCCGCTTCGAGACCGGTGCGCGCCATGTGCGTGAGATCGTCGGCAAGGTGTGGCCATACGTGCTGGCCGGCATCGCGCTGGGTGCCGGTATCCACGGCTATGTGCCGGAGGATTTCATGGCCGCGATCATGGGGCGTGATGCCTGGTGGTCCGTGCTGGTGGCCGTGCTGCTCGGCGTGCCCATGTACACCAATGCTGCCGGCATCATTCCGGTGGTGCAGGCCCTGCTTGGAAAAGGTGCTGCGCTGGGCACTGTGCTGGCTTTCATGATGAGCGTGATCGCGCTTTCGGCACCCGAGATGATCATCCTGCGCCGCGCACTCAAACCACGCCTGATCGCTACTTTTGCCGGGGTGGTGGCGGGCGGGATCATGCTTGTTGGCTATGTTTTCAACCTCGTCCTGTAAGGAGGCATCACCATGAAAGTTACCGTTTACGGACCGGGCTGTGCCCGTTGCCAGAAAACTGCCGAAGTCGTGCAGCAGGTGCTCGTTGCGCGCGGCATCCCCGTTGAGCTCGAAAAGGTCACCGATTACGCGGCGATGGCCGTGGCTGGCGTGATGGCCACGCCCGGCGTGGCGCTGGATGGCCGGCTGGTGAGCACCGGCAAACTGCCGACAGTGGCCGAGGTGGAGAGCTGGCTGGGCTGAAGCGGCTACACTGCCGACATGCGCGCTTACCTGCTTCTGCCCGTCCTGTTTCTGCTCGCCTCCTGCATCGTGGTGCCGCGCACCGAGGTGATCTACGATCCGCAGTGCCAGATCCAGTTCAAGCAGATGCGTTTTGACGTGCTGGAGGGCAGCGGCAGTGGTGCGGGCCTGAATTGCCGCACCAGTGCGGATTGCCTTGGATCACTGGTCCTGATCGGTGGGGTGTCGGCCGCCTCGGCGGTGATCTCCGGCAGCATCGTGATCGTCGGCAACACCATCTACTGGCTCGAAAAGCAGGGCCGTTGCCTAGCCGGGCCACCGGCTACGCTGCCGGATGCCGGGCAGGCTCCTAAGTCCTGAGTAGGCTGCGGCCACGGCGCCCGGGCGTGGCGCTGCGCTATCCTGTGGTCCTGAAAAGAGAGGCTGCCGTCGTGATCAGCAGCCCGCATTCCGCACCACGGGTGCAGCCCTGAAGCAGAGACTATGAATACTCCACATCGTCCGGACGGCGCCACCGCGCCGGCCTGGTGGCGGGCCTTCCTGCCTGCCCGCACGCCGATCAATGCCCGCGAACGCCTGCGCACCGTCGTCGGCGGCCTGCTTGGCATCGCGCTCACGGCCCTGCTGAGCCATCTTGCCAGCCGCAGCTTCGGCGCAGCGGTGTGGCTGGTGGCGCCGATGGGGGCCAGCGCGGTGCTGGTCTTCGCCGCGCCGGCCAGCCCGATGGCTCAGCCCTGGGCGGTGGTGGCCGGCAATACGGTGTCAGCGCTGGTCGGCATCGCGATGTTCCATTTCACGGCCGCGCTGGGCATGCCTGAGCTCACCGCCGGCCTCGCCGTGGCCGGCGCGATTGCCGCCATGCTGGCCCTGCGCTGCCTGCACCCGCCGGGCGGGGCGAGCGCGTTGCTGATGGCGCTGAACGGCATCAGCAGCCCGCTCTTCGCGTTCTATCCGGTGCTGCTGAATTCCGTGCTGCTGGTGGCCGCCGGCATTGCCTACAACCACGCCACGCGCCGGCCCTATCCGCATCCCCAGATTGTGGCGCCGAAGCCGGCCGAGGCCGGGCTGGATGCGGACCTTGACGCGGTGCTGGCGCATTACAACCAGGTGCTGGACATCAGCCGCGACGACCTCAAGGCCTTGCTCGCCGAGACCAGTCTGCGCAGCTATCAGCGCCAGCTCGCTGAGTTGCGCTGCAGCGATGTGATGTCGCGCACGCTGATTACTGTCGAGTTCGGCACCTCCTTGCAGGAAGCCTGGGCCTTGTTGCGCGAGAAGCGCATCAAGGCCCTGCCGGTGGTGGACAACTTCCAGCGTCTGGTCGGCATCGTGACCCTGGCGGACTTCATGCGCGCCGCCGAGCTGGACGCCTTTGAAGGCATGGACAGCAAGCTGCGTCAGTTGCTGCGCCCGACACCGGGGCCAAATTCAAGCAAGCCCGAAGTCGTCGGCCAGATCATGACGCGCAAGGTGCGCGTGGCCAGCGAGCAGCGCCACCTCGCCGAGCTGCTGCCGCTCTTCGGCAGCACCGGCCACCACCACATTCCCATCATTGGCTCGGGTGAGCGCCTGGTCGGCATCATCACCCAGTCCGATCTGGTGACGGCGCTGAGCCGGGCCGGTCAGGGCGCGGGCTGAGTGGCCGGTTTGCGGCGTAGCCGCTCCAGCCAGCGCAGCTGGCCTGGCTCCAGCAGCATGATCAGGTTGCCGGCCACCGCACAGGCGATGCCCAACACGGTCCACAGCTGCCACACGAAGCCCTCGAAGAAGGCCGACAGGATCAGCGCCAGGATCGGCACCGCCACTGCCACGTAACCGGCGCGCCCGGCTCCGATGCGGCCGAGCAGGGTGAAGTAGGCGGCGAAGGCGAACACCGAGCCGAACAGCGCCAGATACAGCAGCGAGAGGATGTAGCCGGGGCGCGTATCGAATGCCAGGCTCTGGCCCTTGGCCAGCGCGATCAGCAGCGCGGTAGCACCGCCGAGGATCATCGCCCAGCCGGTGCCGGCCAGCAGCGGCACGCCGTGCTGATGCTGGCGTTGGGCGACCAGATTGCCGATCGAGGCCAGTACGGCGGCACTGAGGCCACAGGCCACGCCGAGCCAGCCGGAGGCGTCATCCACCGTGCTGAGCTCGGGCCAGAACACCAGCACGATGCCGAGGCAGCCAAGGCCCGCGCCGAGCAGGGATTTGCCGTCCAGCCGGCGGCCGAAAGCCAGACGCATGCCGATCAGGTTGAACAGCAGCATGCTCGAATTGAGCACCGCCATCAGGCCCGAGGCGATGTGGCGCTCGGCCTCGTAAGTGAGCGTGTAGCTGATGCCGAAGAGCAGCACCCCCTGTAGCGCCACCCAGCGCAGAGTGCGCAGCGGCAGCCGGCAGGCCTCGCCGCGCCAGCGGCTCCACAGCAGAAAGAGGCCACCGGCGAGCAGGAAGCGGTAGCCCACCGAAGCGGCCGGATCCACCGTGCCGAGCTGGAAAGTGATCGCCATCCAGGTCGAACCCCAGATCAGGCTGGCGATGGCATACAGGAAGGAACTCGGCAGAACGGCAGGCACGGCGTGCTCCACACACAAAAACGCAGTCTGCACGTGTGCATCTCTGATGGCTATGGACAGTGGCGCCGCGGTGGCCCGGTCCCGCCGCCGGCACAGTTTGCTGCATTCGCCTGACAGAAGGCCGGAACCATTGCGTGGCGTCCGGCTCGAAGCGCAGCAACCCTGCAAACCTTGTTCCGGAGTGGCCTCCATGCTGTCCGAGCTGATTCATGCGCGTCCCCGCCTGGTGCTGCTGGCCCTGGGCATTTTCTGTCTGGTTTCTGTTGGCGCAGCAGTGCTGCTGGGCCATCTTTTCGCGCTCGAAGTCTGTGCGATGTGCTGGTTCCAGCGCCTGGCTTTCCTCACCGCCGGGACCGGCTTTCTGCTTGCGGCGGCCGCGCCGCGTGCTGCGATCCTGACCCAGCGCCTCGGCGAACTGGGCCTGCTGATCGGGCTGGCCAGCGCGGCGCGCCAGAGCTGGTTGCTGCTGCATCCGGCCGAGGCCAGCGGCCACTGTGGTGCCGG
Source organism: Uliginosibacterium sp. 31-12 (assembly GCF_030548425.1). Classification (NCBI taxonomy): domain Bacteria; kingdom Pseudomonadati; phylum Pseudomonadota; class Betaproteobacteria; order Rhodocyclales; family Zoogloeaceae; genus Uliginosibacterium; species Uliginosibacterium sp. 31-12. The sequence continues at coordinate 235,039 of NZ_JAUOOA010000004.1, forward strand.
CCTGCTCTATTACCTGCAGATTGGTAACTACGAAGCCTTCCTGCAGGCAGGCCTGCTCGGTGGCGTGGAGTGTGCCGAAAACCAGCCCCTGCTGCTGGGCCTGTATCTGCCGCAATGGAGCCTGCTGGCCTTCTGCAGCATCGGCGCGTTGTATCTGATCTGGTGGCTGAGCCAGCGCCGGGCCCTGCCGGCGCGCTGAACGGCAGGCTATCCTGAGGCCATGCGCGACCTCAAAACTACCGACCTGAACCTGCTCAAGGCGCTCGATGCCCTGCTCGACGAGCGCAGCGTGACCCGCGCAGCCGAGCGCTTGAATGTCACCCAGCCGGCCATGAGCGGCATGCTCACGCGGCTGCGCAATGGCTTTGCTGACCCGCTCTTCGTGCGCAGCCAGCGCGGCATCGTCCCGACCGAGCGTGCGCTGGAACTGGCCGCGCCGCTCAAGCAGATCCTCGGCGAGATCGATGCCTTGCTGCAGCCGGTGCGCTTTGATCCGCTGGCGGCAGATTTCACGCTGCGGGTAGCAGCTACCGACTATGCCTTACGCGCGGTGGCCGTACCGTTTCTCGCTGCCCTGAGGGTGCGGGCGCCTGGCATCCGGTTGGCCCTGCTGCCGCTGCGTGAGGGCGAACTGTCGGCGCAGCTGGAGCGCGGCGAGCTGGATCTGGCCCTGCTCACGCCTGAGAGCAGCCCGCCTGAGTTGCATGCGCGGCGTCTGTTCGACGAAAGCTATGTCTGCGTGATGCGCGCCGATCACCCGGCGGCGCAAGCGCCGGTGCTGAGCCTGGACGCGTTCTGTGCGCTGGAGCACGCCCTGGTGTCCTACACCGGCGGGGGCTTCAGCGGCGTGACCGATGTGGCACTGGCTCAGCTGGGGCGCACGCGGCGGGTCAGCCTGTCGGTGCAGAGCTTCCTGGTTCTGCCCGAGATCCTGCGTGCCAGCGATCTCGTGGCGGTGCTGCCGCGCCGCTTGGTGGCGGGCTTGGCGGGGCTCGTCCTGTGCGAGCCGCCGCTGGCGATCCCGGGCTTCACCAAGCTGCTGGTTTGGCATCCGCGCAGCCACAGCGACCCCGGCCAGCGCTGGTTGCGCGAGCTGCTGGTGGAGCGCTGTGGCGCGGAGGCTCGCTGAGGGGGCTGTAGGTGCGGCTTCAGCCGCATGGGCTTTGCGTTGTCCCGGGCCTGGCCGGCAGCTGCCGACCTTGAGAAAGCCGGCGCGTCACCTCGCTCAGTCCGCCTCCAGCCGGTAGCGTTCCAGCCAGTGGGCATAGGGCGCCGGTAGCACCCACGAGGGTTTGGCCACGCCCAGCTTTTTTGCCAGCGCATAGGGGTAGTGTGGGTTGGCGAGCAAGGCACGGCCGATCATCACCAGATCCATCTGCCCTTCGGCCACCACGCGTTCGGCATCGCTGGCGCGTTCGATGCCCCAGCTCGAGGCCACCGACAGGCCGGTTTCGCGCTTCACGCGCGCCGCGATCGGGGCGAGGAAGGCCGGGCCCCAGGGCACCTGGGCTTCCGGCGTGCAGAAGTTGACGCTCACATTCAGCAGGTCCAGCCCGCCCGCCCTGAATTCACGCACCAGCTGGATGGAGTCCGCCAGGGTTTCCTCGTCGCGGCCGTCGTATTCGATCACCCCGAAGCGGGCTGTGAGCGGCAGGTTTTCGGGCCATTCGCCGCGCACCGCGGCCAGGGTTTCGAGCAGGAAGCGGGCTCGGCCGGCATGCTCGCCGCCGTAGCCATCCGTGCGCTGGTTGGCATGCGGCGAGAAAAAGCTCTGGGCGAGATAGCCGTGGGCGAAGTGCAGCTCCAGCCACTCGAAGCCGGCTTCGCGGGCACGGCGCGCGGCGGTGGCGAAGTCGCCGGTGACGCGGGCGATATCGGCCAGCGTCATTGCCTTCGGCACGCGTAGCAGGTTGGCGCCGAAGGCGCTGGCCGAGGGCGAGAGGGTGTCCCAGGCGCGGGCGTCGCCGGCCGGGATATGGTCGTCGCCCTCCCAGGGCCGGTTGGCACTGGCCTTGCGGCCGGCGTGGCCGATCTGGATGCCGGGCACTGCGCCGGCGGCCTTGATGGCGGCTGCAATGCGTGCCAGTTCGGTGCCTTGGGCATCGTTCCACAATCCCAGGCAGGCTGGGGTGATGCGGCCTTCGGGTGACACGGCGGTGGCTTCGACGATGACCAGACCTGCACCGCCACGTGCGAGACCGGTGTAGTGGGCGAGATGCCAGTCGTTGGCGAGGCCGTCGCTGGCGCTGTACTGACACATCGGCGGTACGGCGATGCGATTGCGTAGGGCGACGTCCTTGAGCTGGAAGGGGGAGAACAGGGCTGACATGGTGTGTCCTGAGCGGAAAGGTGAACGGGAAAGCCCCGGCATCCGCCGGGGCCTGGTTATCACGCGGATAATGGCTTACTTGGCCTCGCGCAGCGCCTGCAGCACCAGCTCGGCGACCTTGGCGGAGGAGGCCGGGTTCTGACCGGTGACAAGGCGGCCGTCGCGTACGGCGAAGGGCTGGAAGTCCGGGCCGCTCTCATAGTGAGCGCCGAGGGCGCGGATGCGTGTTTCGAGTGCGAAGGGCACGCTCTTGTCCATGCCGGCAGCGACTTCCTCGGTATTGCTGAAGGCGGCCACACGGCGCCCGGCCACCAACGGCTGGCCCTTTTCGTCCTTTGCGTTCACGAGCCCGGCCGGGCCGTGGCAAACCGCTGCCACGATCTTGCCCTCGCCCCAGGCCGTGCTCACCAGGCGTGCCAGTGTGTCGCTCGTGGGCAGATCCCACATCGTGCCGTGGCCGCCGGGCATGAAGACCGCGTCATAGTCGGCGGCGGCGAGGCCATCGATTTTTATCGAGGTGGCGAGGCGCGTGCGCAGCGCTTCATCCTGCAGGTAGCGCTCGACGCTGGCCGGATTTTTGCCGACGGCTTCGATGGAGTGTGGGTCGACCGGTACCTGGCCGCCAGCGATGGAGGCCACTTCGACCTGCGCGCCGGCATCGACGAAGGCGTAGTAAGGGGTGGTGAATTCCTCCAGCCACAGGCCGGTGGATTGGCCGCTGGTGCCGGCCGTGGCGTGAGAGGTGAGGATCACGAGGATCTTGAAAACGGGGCTCATGCGGATCTCCTGAAGGCAGGTTTGTTTAACCCCTTCAGCCTACGAGCCTGCGGACTTTAGATAAACTGATAGATCCTTATTGAATCCATAAGAGTTCATTGTGTTCAGCCCGCAGTGGATCCACACCTTTCTGGCCATCGCCGAGAGCGGCAGCTTCACCCGTGCTGCCGAGCACCTGGGCCTCACTCAGGCAGCGGTGAGCCAGCATGTGCGCCAGCTCGAGATGCAGCTCGGGTCCTTGCTGCTGCGCCGCCCGCGCGCACTGGAACTCACGCCGGCTGGCCTGGCCTTCCTCGACTACTGCAGGGATGTTGAGCAGGCCGGCCGGCGTCTGCAGGTGCGTCTCGCCGACGCCGAGGCCTTCAGCGGCGAGGTGGGCCTGACAACCCCGGGCAGTGTTGGCCTGGCCCTGCACGGCCCGTTGTTGGTGCTGCAGGCGGCGCATCCCGGGCTGGTGATCCGTCATCGCTTCGCACCCGATACCGAGATCCTCGCGGCCCTGCTGGAGAAGCAGTACGACTTCGGCGTGGTGACCCTGCGCCCGGATGACCCGCGTTTTGCTGCCAGCGAATTTGCCGCAGAGGTGCTGGAGCTGGTCGTGCCGGCCGGAGTGGCGGTCGAGCAGTGGGAAGACCTCGTGCGCCTCGGCTTCATCGAGCATCCGGATGGCCCGGCGATGGCCACCCGGCTGCTCAGCCGGGCCTTCCCGGCCAATCCGGGGGTGCGCAGCCTGCCGCGTCATGGCTACATCAATCAGGTCAGCCTGATCCTCGACGCGGTGGCGCAGGGCTTCGGCTTCACGGTGATCCCGCGCCATGCTCGCCAGGCCTATGCCCAGCCGGCGGCGATCAGCGTGGCCCTGAGCGGCGAAGCCTATCCGCTGTGGCTGGTGCAGCGCGCCGAATGGCCCCTGTCGGCGCGGGCCAGCTTCGTGCTGGAGCAGTTGCGCGTCGCGATGCGGGAGGCTTGAGGGCGGCAGGCAAAGCCAGATATCTATCCAGCTTATGTGTTGAATGCTTTTTTTCGATTTGATTGATATCTCGCGGATTCGCATGATGTGAACACGGCCTGCTACCCGACCGGGTGCCAGGTTCCCTCACACAAGGAATCCCGCATGAACGAGATCTTCTGGCCGCAAGGCTATGTCCCCGGCTTCACCGACAACTTCGCCTCCAATGAAATGATCGTGGCCGGCCTCAGCGTGGCCGAGGTCTGGCCCTTCCTGAACACCCCCGCGCGCTGGCCCAGCTACTACGCCAATTCGGCCAATGTGCGCTTCTACGATGGCAAGGGCCCCGAGTTGGAAGACGGTGTCCGCTTCTATTTCGAGACCTTCGGTTTCCCGGTCGAGGCGCAGGTGGTGGAACACGTTGCGCCCAAGGCCGGCGAGCCGGCACGCGTGGCCTGGCATGGCTGGGCGGGCAGCACGCAGGAAGATCGCCTCGATGTGCATCACGCCTGGCTGCTCGAAGACCTCGCCGGTGGCCGGGTGCGTATCCTGACCCAGGAGACCCAGTGCGGCGAACCGGCCAAGGCGCTTGCTGCGGCCGAGCCGAACCCGATGATCAATGGCCACGATCAATGGCTCAAGGGCATGGTGGCGGCAGCGCTGAAGGCGAAGGGCTGAACATGGCACGCATCGCTTTTCTGGGTCTGGGCGCCATGGGCAGCCGCATGGCCGCTAATCTGCTCAAGGCCGGTCATGCACTGACGGTGTGGAATCGCAGCCCGCAGGCCGCCGAAGCACTGGTCCAGGCAGGTGCGCGGCTCGCTGCCAGTCCGGCCGAGGCGGCTGTCGAGGCTGATTTCGTGATTGCCATGTTGCGCGGCGATGAGGCCTCCCGCGCCGTGTGGTGCGATCCGGAGTCGGGTGCGTTCAGCACGATGGCGACCGGCGCTGTGGCGATCGAGAGTTCCACCCTGTCGCTGGAAGGCGTCCGCGCTTTGGGCGAGGCGGCTCAGCTGCGCGGCATAGCCCTGCTTGACGCCCCTGTTTCGGGATCACGCCCGGCGGCCGAGGCCGGCAAGCTGGTTTATCTGGCGGGGGGCGAGGCGGCTGTTTTAGGCCGGGCCGAAGCCGTTCTGGGTGCCATGGGCGCGGCCATCCGGCATGTTGGTCCGCTCGGTGCCGGTTGCATGGCGAAGCTGGCGACCAACGCCTTGCTGGGCATCCAGGTCACCGCACTGGCTGAGCTGATCGGCTGGCTGCAGCGCAGTGGCGTTGACGCGGCCCAGGTTCTGCAGGCGGTCGCCGCCACGCCGGTATGGTCACCGGTGGCGCAGGTGCTGGCGGGCAGCATGTTGCAACAGGATTTCCGGCCACAGTTCCCGGTCGAGCTGATCGAGAAGGACTTTGCCTATCTGCTGGCTGCTGTCGGCGCTGAAGAGGCCGCCCCGACGTTTGCTGCGGCCCGTGGGGTGTTTCAGCGTGGCATCGGGCAGGGCCTCGGGGGCCAGAACATGACGGCAGTTGCCAACTTGTTCAGCCCGGCGTAGCGGGCTTCTGCTCCGGCCACTGGAAGCGGTAGCCGACGCCGTAGATGGAGTGGATCGGGTCGCTGCCGCAGGCCGTACCGAGCTTTCGGCGCAGGTTCTTGATGTGGCTGTCCACGGTGCGGTCGGTCACCGCGCGGTGATCATCGTGGAGCTGATCGAGCAGTTGCTCGCGACTGAAGACCTGCCCCGGTGCTGCGGCCAGCACCCGTAGCAGGCGGAACTCGGCCGGGGTGAGATCCAGCAGCTGCCCATCGAGGCTGGCCTGCCAGGCGCCGTCGTCGATGCGCAGCTGTGGCGTGCTGGGCAGGGCGGTAACCCGGCCCTGAGCCCGGCGCAGCTGGGCGCGCACGCGGGCCATCACTTCGCGTGGGCTGAAGGGCGTCTTGCCGATGTAGTCGTCGGCACCGCCATCCAGGCCGGCGAGGCGGTCCGCTTCTTCGCTGCGGGCCGTGAGCATGATGATCGGCACCGCGCAGAAGGCGCGCAGGGCGCGGCAGACGGCGAGGCCGTCGAGCCCCGGCAGCATCAGGTCGAGCAGGATCAGGTCCGGCGGGCTGGCGCGCACCACCGCCTCCACCCCGGAGCCTTCGGCCAGATGGCGCGGGTGGTGGCCTTCGGCGCGCAGGTAGTCCAGCAGCAGGCCAGCCATTTTCGGTTCGTCCTCGACGACCAGGATGTTGGCCGGCCGGGGCGCGTTCATGCGCCACTCCGCGCCAACGGCAGCCGGATCGTGATGGCCAGGCCACCGAGGCTGGAGGCGGTCGCTTCGATCTGGCCGTCGTGGGCCTGCACGATGTTGCGGCAGATCGCCAGGCCGAGGCCGGCACCGCCACTGGCGCGGTTGCGTGAGCCTTCGACACGGTAGAAGCGGTCGAACAGGCGCGGCAACAGTTCCACGGCCACCCCCGGTGCCGAATCCTCACAGCGCAAGATGGCTTCGGCTGGGTGGCCAGTGGTGTCGAGGCGCCATTGCAGCTGCCCACCGGAATCGGTGTAGCGGCAGCTGTTTTCGAGCAGGTTGTGGAGCAGCTGGCGCAGGCGGGCCGGGTCGGCGAAGACCATCACCGGCTGCGTTGGCAGCGCGCACTGCAGCTGCAATGCGTGCTGGGCCAGACGTGGCGCACAGCGCTCGGTCACTTCGGCCACGCAGGCGGCGAGATCGATGTTTTCCTTGCGATAGGCAAGGGCGGCGACATCGGTGAGGGCCAGATCGTTGAGGTCGGTGACCAGCTTGTTGAGCTGGCCGACTTCGCTCTGCAGCGAGTGCAGGGCTTCGCGGCTGAAGGGGCGGATGCCGTCCTCGATGGCTTCCAGCTCGCCGTGCAGGATGCCCAGCGGGGTGCGTAGCTCATGGGCGATGTCGGCCATGAATTCGCGCCTGAGGGTTTCGTTGCGCTCCAGCGTGAGGGCGAGGTGATTGAAGTCGCGCGAGAGCTGGCCGACTTCGTCCTCGCCGATCTCGGGCACGCGGCGGGCATAGTTGCCGCCCGCCAGTTCGTGGGTGGCCCGGGCCACCCGGCGGATCGGCAGGAGTACGGCGCGTGCCACCCACCAGGCAATTGCGGCGGCGAGCAGGATGGCGGCCGCCACAATGAGCCAGGTGGCACGCTGCTGGGCGCGCTCGAAGCGCTGCGCGCCGACTTCGGTGACGCTCTGGAAGCGCGCCAGCGAGAGCCAGCCGACGATCTGGCCGTTCACCCGGATCGGCCGCTCGATGCGGTCGTCATCAATCTGGCCGGGGTAGCCGATCACGAAGAGGCGCTCGGCATCGAGCAGGGTGACGCGCAGGAAGGCGCCGGTCAGATCCGAGATCGGTGGTGCCTCGTGTTCGGCGTGCAGATCGTCGTCCGCATTCCTGATCATCAGGCGGATCCAGTTGCGCGGCTGCTCGCGCAGGAACTCCCAGCTGCCGTGTTCGGCGTAAGCCGCTTCGAGGCGCGGCAGGGCGCTGTCGATGCGCTCGATGGCAAGCTTGTTCAGATAGCCGAGGAAGCCGTGGCTGAAGCTGCGGTGCGAGGCAAAGCCCGCGGCAACGACCGCCGCAGCGGCCACAGCCAGCACGGCGATGAAGAGTCGGGTCGAGATGGACATGCGCGCTAGCCGGTTCATGCCTGAATTGGAGCGCCTGGCTGGCATTCTGGCAAGCGCGGCGGCCACATCGGGCGGTTTTTTCGCATCTTCAATATCGCTCCACAATTGCCGCGCAAGCTCGGTGCCATCCCTGAACAAAGCCGGATTGCGCCATGTACAAGATTTCCTTCCCCACTCGCCCGGGCCTCTTCCTGGGCCTCCTGGCCTGCAGCGTGCTGGCCGCCTGCGACGGTGCTGGCTCGCAAGCCGCCTCGGCCGCTGCCACGCCGCCGCAGGTGGGCGTGTTCACCGTGGCCGCTGCTGACACTACGGTCAGCACCGAACTCGCGGGGCGCGTAGCGGCCCGGGTCAGCGCCGAGATCCGCCCGCAGGTGGGTGGCATCCTGGCCCAACGTTTGTTCACCGAAGGCGAATCCGTGAAGGCGGGCCAGGTGCTCTACCAGATCGAGGCCTCCAGTTACGAGGCGGCGTATGCCAGTGCCAAGGCAACGCTGGCCAAGGCCGAGGCCACCCTCAAGGCTTCAGCCGTGACGGCCAAGCGCAATGAAGGCCTGGCACGCATCGAGGCGATCAGCCAGCAGGTGGCGGACGATAGCCAGGCTGCTGTGGAAGAGAACCAGGCCGCGGTGGACGTAGCCAAGGCGGCACTGGACACGGCGCGCATCAATCTTGAGCACACCCGTATCACCTCACCGATCAGCGGCCGCGTCGATCTCTCCGCGGTCACGCCTGGCGCGCTGCTCACCGCAGGCCAGACCACGGCGCTGACCACGGTGCGTCAGCTCGATCCGGTGGTGGTGGACGTCAAGCAATCGAGCGCCGAGCTGCTGCGCTTGCGCCAGGAACTCAAGGCGGCCAGCCCGCGCACGCGTGGCCAGGAGGTGGCGGTGAAGCTGTTGCTGGAAGACGGCAGTACCTACGCCCAGAGCGGCCGCCTGCAGTTCGACGGGGTCAGCGTGGACGAGAGCACCGGCATGGTGACCCTGCGCGCCCTGGTGCCCAATCCGGACGGTGTGCTGCTGCCCGGCATGTATGTGCGGGCGGTGGTGGAAGCCGGCAAGCTGGAGCAGGCCCTGCTGGTGCCTCAGGAAGCGGTGAGCCGCAAGGCCTCCGGCGAGGCCAGCACGCTGGTGGTGGACCGCGATGGTCGTGTTGCTACGCGTAAAGTCACGCTGGGGCGTGCGGTGGGCAACCGCTGGCTGGTGACTGGCGGGCTGCAGCCGGGCGAGCAGGTGATTGTCGAAGGCAGCAAGAAGGTCAGTGTCGGCGAGCTGGTCAAGCCGGTCACGCCTGCGGCCACCGTGGCCAGCAAGCGCTGAGGAGGCCGATCCATGTCACGTTTCTTCATCGACCGCCCGATCTTTGCTTGGGTCATTGCGATTGTCATCATGCTGGCCGGCGCTGGCGCGATCAGCCAGCTCTCTCTTGAGCAGTATCCGGACATCTCGCCTACCCGCATCTCGATCAAGACCACCTATCCCGGCGCTTCGGCCGAAACCATCGAGAACTCGGTGACCCAGGTCATCGAGCAGCAGATGACCGGCCTCGATCACCTCACCTACATCTCCTCCAAGAGCCAGTCCGACGGCAGTGCCCGCGTCGAGCTGAGCTTCGAGGCCGGCACCGATCCGGATGTGGCCCAGATGCAGGTGCAGAACAAGCTTCAGCAGGCTGAATCGCAGCTGCCCGACGCGGTGCAGGATCAGGGCTTGACGGTTACCAAGTCCAGTTCGGATTTCATGCTGGTGCTGAACCTGATCTCGGAGGATCCGGCCGTGACCTCCACCGATATCGCCAACTACATCGCTACCAGCCTGAAGGACACCCTGAGCCGCATCGACGGCGTGGGCGAGGCCCAGGCGCTTGGCTCTGGCTATGCCATGCGGATCTGGCTGGATCCGGCCAAGATGCAGAAGTACGCCCTGATGCCTTCCGACATCAGCAGTGCCCTGAGCGCGCAGAACACCGAAGTGTCGGCCGGCCAGGTTGGCGCGCTGCCGGCGGCCGAAGGCCAGAGCCTGAACGCCACGATCACGGCGCGCAGCAAGCTCAAGTCGGTGGATCAGTTTGCCCGGGTCATCATCAAGTCCGCCGCCGACGGCGCTGTGGTGCGCCTGTCCGATGTGGCCCGCATCGAGCTCGGCCGCGAGAGCTATACCGTGAGCACGCGTTACAACGGCCACCCCTCTGCCGGTCTTGGCATCACCCTGTCCTCCGGTGCCAACGCGCTGAAGGTCGCCGCTGCCGTGAAGGCCAAGATTGCCGAGTTGCAGCCCTTCTTTCCGGACAAGATGCAGGCCGTGGTGGCCTATGACACCACGCCCTTCGTGAGGATCTCGATCGAGGAAGTGGTCAAGACCCTGCTCGAAGCGCTCGCGCTGGTGGTACTGATCATGTACCTGTTCATGCAGAACCTGCGCGCCACGCTGATTCCGGCGGTGGCCGTGCCGGTAGTGCTGCTGGGCACCTTCGGGGTGCTGGCGGCCTTCGGCTACTCGATCAACACCCTCACCATGTTCGGCCTGGTGCTGGCCATCGGCCTGCTCGTGGATGACGCCATCGTGGTGGTCGAAAACGTCGAGCGGATCATGAGCGAGGAGGGGCTCTCGCCGCGCGAGGCCACCCAGAAATCGATGGGCCAGATCACCGGCGCACTGATCGGCATCTCGCTGGTGCTCTCGGCGGTGTTCATCCCGATGGCATTTTTTGGTGGCTCCACCGGCGTGATCTACCGTCAATTCACGATCACCATCGTGTCGGCCATGGTCTTGTCTGTCGTGGTTGCACTGACGCTTACACCGGCCTTGTGCGCCACGTTGCTGGAGGCCATCCCGCAGGGCGGCCATGTCAGCCACAAAGGTTGGCTGGGGCGTTTCTTCGGCGGCTTCAACAAGGGCTTCCTGCAGGGCAGCGAGGGCTGCCGTACAGGGGTGGCGGGTTTGCTCGGCCGGCGTGGCCTGGGCGTGCTGGCCTATCTGCTGCTGGTGGCGCTGACGGCGCTGCTGTTCAAGGTCTTGCCGACTTCCTTTTTGCCCGATGAAGATCAGGGCACCCTGATGGCCCAGATCAAGCTGCCGGCCGGCTCTACCAACGAGCGCCTGATGAAATCGCTGACGAGCTTCGAGCATTACCTCTCGCAGCAATCCGAAGTGAAGGCCTACATGACGGTGACCGGCATCGATGGCGACCAGGCCTCGGCGCGCGCCTTCATCATGCTCAAGGACTGGAGCGAGCGCACGGCCAAGGGGCAGGACGCCGCCAGCCTGGTGCGCCGTTATTCGCAGGAACTCGGCACCGAGATGCAGGATGCCACAGTCTTCATGCTGCAGCCGCCGGCCGTGCGCGGCCTCGGTTCCAACTCCGGCTTCGACGTGCAGCTGCAGGATCTTGGCGGCCTCGGCCACGAGGCGCTGACGGCCGCCCGCGACCAGTTCCTGCGCCTGGCCCGGCAGAGCAAGCTGCTGGCCCAGACGCGCAGCAACAACCTCGATGACACGCCGCAGCTGCAGGTGGACATCGATGATGCCAAGGCTGTGGCCCAGCGCCTCTCAGCGGGTGATGTGAACAGCACCCTGTCCTATGCCATGGGCGGCAAGTATGTGAATGACTTCATCTACGACGGACGCATCAAGAAGGTCTACATCCAGGCCGACGCAGCTTTCCGAATGAGCCCGGACAGCGTGCAGAACTGGTTCGTGCGCAATGCCAATGACGACATGGTGCCCTTCTCGGCCTTCTCTGCCGCGCACTGGAGCTACGGCTCGCCGCAGCTCACGCGCTACAACGGCCTGTCGTCCTTCGAGCTGGTTGGCGATCCCGCCCGGGGCGTAAGCTCCGGCACCGCGATGGCCGAGGTCGAGCGTATCGTGGCCCAGCTGCCGCGCGGCATCGGCTACGAATGGACCGGTGCGTCCTATCAGGAACGCCTCTCCGGCCAGCAGGCGCCGCTGCTCTACGCGGTTTCGATCCTGTTTGTGTTCCTGTGCCTGGCCGCCCTCTACGAGAGCTGGTCGGTGCCCTTCTCGGTGGTGCTGGTGGTGCCGTTGGGCGTGCTCGGTGCGGTGTTTGCGAGCTGGCTCGCCGGGCAGCACAACGATGTCTATTTCCAGGTCGGCCTGCTGACCACCGTGGGCCTCTCGGCGAAGAACGCGATCCTCATCGTCGAGTTCGCCAAGACCCTCGAGGAGCAGGGCCTGCGCCTGCTTGACGCCACCCTCGAAGCGCTGCGCCTGCGCCTGCGCCCGATCATCATGACCTCGCTGGCCTTCATGTTCGGCGTGCTGCCGCTGGCCCTGTCCACCGGTGCCGGCTCGGCAAGCCGCCGTGCCATCGGCGTCGGTGTGCTTGGCGGGATGGTCTCGGCCACCCTGCTCGGCGTGTTCTTCATCCCCCTCTTCTATGTGCTGGTGCGCAGTATCTTCAAGCGCCGCGCCCCGGCCACCGCCCCTGCGGAGATTGCATCGTGAGTGCCCTGAAACCCCTGCTGAACCACGCCCCGCGCGTGCTCCCCCTGCTCCTCGGCCTGAGCCTTGCGGCCTGCGTCAATCTCGCGCCGCAATACGAGCGCCCTGCGGCTCCGGTGCCGGCCAGCCTGGGCGGCGCAGCCGTCAGCGGCAGCGCCGCGCTGACGGCCAGTGAGGTGGTCGATAGTGACTGGCAGGCGGTGATCGTCGACGCCCGTCTGCGCGCCGTGATCCGTCTCGCCCTGGAGCAGAACCGCGACCTGCGCGTGGCCCTGGCGAATGTCGACAAGGCCCGCGCTACCTACCGTGTGCAGCGTGCCGACCAGCTGCCGAGCCTCAATGGCACGGCCAGCGCGAGCCGCGAGCACACCTCGAAAACCGCCAGCAGCTCCGGCCAGGCTGCCACGAGCTCCAGCTTCAAGGCCCAGCTGGGCATCAGCAGCTTCGAGCTGGACCTCTTCGGGCGCGTCCAGAACCTCAGCGAAGCGGCCTTGCAGACCTATCTGGGGCTCGAGGAAACCCGCCGCGCCACCCGCCTGAGCCTGGTTGCAGAAGTTGCCACGGCCTGGCTGACGCTTGCCGCGGACCAGCAGCAGCTGGCCCTCGCGCAAGCCACCCTGGCGTCCCGCGAGCGGAGCCTGAGCCTGATGCAGCAGGCCAAGGCTCTTGGCGGTGAATCCGGCCCCAACCTCGCCTCGGCCCGCGCCAGTCGCGAAGCCGCCCGCGCCAGCGTGGCCAGCTATGCCAGCAGTGTTGGCCAGGATCGCACCGCACTGGAGCTCCTGGTCGGCACCCGTCTTGGTGAAGAGCTGCTGCCGCCGGCCGGAACGGGCGAGGAGGCCGAGCGTGCCGCGCAACTGCTCAGCGTGCCGGCCGAACTCTCCTCGGAAGTGCTGCTGCGCCGGCCGGATGTGCTGGCCGCCGAGCACACCCTGCGGGCCGACAACGCCAACATCGGCGCGGCCCGCGCGGCCTTCTTCCCGAGCATCTCGCTGACCGCCGCTGGGGGCAGCAGCAGCCGTGCGCTGGGTGATCTGTTCAGCTCGGGGAGCGGCGCCTGGAGCTTTGCGCCCGCGATCAGCCTGCCGATCTTTGATGCCGGTGCCAACCGCGCCACCCTCGATGCTCGCAAGGCCCAGCAGGCGGCCGATATTGCCAGCTATGAAAAAGCCATCCAGACCGCTTTTGCCGAAGTGGCCGATGCACTCACGGTGCGCAGCCATGTTGCTGAGCAGCTCGACGCGCAGCGCGAGTACGTGGCCGCCAGCCAGCAGGCCCTGGATTTCGCCACCGAACTCTATCGCCAAGGCAGCGGCAGCTACCTCGATGTGCTGGTGGCCCAGCGCGCGCTGTTCACCGCGCAGCAGAGCCTGATCAGCCTGCGTCTGGCCGAGCAGAGCAACCGCATCACCCTGTTCAAGGTGCTCGGTGGAGGCAGCGCGGAGAGCGGGGGCGCGGCGGGTTGAGTCACGAACCCTCTTTTGGGCTCGGCTTCAGCGGTGGCGGCCCTCCAGCGGTGGGCGCGGCGTGAAGCAGCAGACCTTGCCGGCTTCATCCAGCTGTACTTTGCAGGCGCTGGCGAGTTGCCTCCTGAGGCGCTGGCGGGCGCGCTGCACGCGTGATTTGGCCCCGGGCAGGCTGATGCCGAGGCGGGCGGCGTAGTCGGCCTGACTCATGCCCTCGATGTCGCAACAGGTGATGGCGTCACGGTCGGCCGGTGAGAGTTCGCCAAGTACGCGCGGCAGGCACTGGGCGAGGCTGTCGACGGCCGCTGGCTCGTCATGCTCGAGTTGCAGATCGTCCGGCAGCTCGATGCTGTCGTGCTGGCGGCGCAGCTGGTCGCTGAGGGTGTTGCGTGCCACCGCGAAGAGCCAGGCACGCGGGTTCTCCAGCGTGCAGAAGTGCTGGCCCTGGCGCAGGGCCTTGAGGAACACGTCCTGCAGCAGATCCTCGGCCAGTGCCTTGTCGTGCAGCTGATGAACCAGCCAGCCGCGCAGCGCATGTTCATGGGCATGCCAGGCGGTGAGCAGACAGGGGACGGCAGCGCTCTCGTTCATGCTACTGAGCGTAGTCGAGGGCGGCGCCAGCGTCCCTGAGCCAGCGCAGCTTTACTTGAGGCGCTGACCGTCCGCATCGACCACCGCTTCGCCGTCTTCCTTGCTGAAGGCGCCTTGCTGGGCGGCGGGCAGGATGTCCAGCACCACTTCGGAGGGTCGGCACAGGCGGGTGCCTTGCTCGGTAACGACGAAGGGGCGGTTGAGCAGAATAGGGTGCTGAACGATGAAATCCAGCAGCGCTTCGTCGCTGAAGCGGTCTTCCTTGAGGCCCAGTGTTTCGTAGGGCTCGCACTTGTCGCGCAGGGCGGCGCGCACCGTGAGGCCGGCATCCGCGATGAGCTTGACGAGGGTGGCGCGATCCGGCGGGGTTTGCAGGTACTCGATCACGGTGGGTTCGATGCCGGCATTGCGGATCATGGCGAGGGTGTTGCGCGAGGTGCCGCAGGCGGGGTTGTGATAGATCGTTGTCATGGTCTCGGGAGGCGTAGGAGCGGCTTCAGCCGCGAATGGGTGTAGGGCGGGTTTTAACCCGCCATCCACGAAGGGTGTGCGACTGAAGTCGCACCTGCGGCCGCATCTGCGGAAAACTCAGGTTTGTTCTTGTTCGTACCAGCCCTTGCTGGCATTCACGATGCGTACCACGAGCAACATCACCGGCACTTCGATCAGCACGCCGACCACGGTGGCCAGCGCGGCGCCGGATTCGAAGCCGTAGAGGCTGATCGCGGCGGCTACCGCCAGCTCGAAGAAGTTGCTCGCGCCGATCAGGGCCGAGGGGCAGGCCACATTGTGCTTTTCGCCGAGCTTGCGGTTGAGCCAATAGGCCAGCGCCGAATTGAAGAAGACCTGAATCAGGATCGGCACGGCGAGCAGTGCGATCACCAGCGGTTGCTCGATGATCGCGCGTCCCTGGAAAGCGAACAGCAGCACCAGCGTGGCGAGGAGCGCGCTGATCGACCAGGGGCCGATTTTTTCCAGCGCTGCGTCGAAGGCGGCCTGACCCTTCGCCAGCAGCGCGCGGCGGATCAGCTGGGCGAGGATCACCGGGATCACGATGTAGAGCACGACTGAGGTGAAAAGCGTGTCCCACGGCACCGAGATGCTCGCTACGCCGAGCAGCAGGCCCACCAGCGGGGCAAAGGCGAAGACCATGATCGTGTCATTCAAGGCGACCTGGCTCAGAGTGAACAGCGGCTCGCCGTTGGTGAGCCGGCTCCACACGAAGACCATCGCGGTGCAGGGCGCGGCAGCCAGCAGGATCAGGCCGGCGATGTAGCTGTCGAGCTGATCAGCGGGCAGCAGCGGCGCGAACACATTGCGGATGAAGAGCCAGCCGAGGAAGGCCATCGAGAAGGGCTTTACCAGCCAGTTTACGAACAGCGTCACGCCGATGCCGCGCACATGCTGGCGCACCTGATGCAGGGCACCGAAATCCACCTTGAGCAGCATCGGGATGATCATTACCCAGATCAGCAGGCCCACCGGCAGGTTGACCTGGGCGATTTCCATGCCGCCGACGGCTTGCACGGCAGCGGGGAAAGCCTGGCCGAGCAACACGCCAGCGAGGATGCAGAGGAAGACCCAGAGGGTGAGATAGCGTTCGAAGAGATTCATTTTTCGGAAGTCGTGAGTGGAGGGGCGTAGGGCGGACTTCAGTCCGCCGGCGTGCTCGGAGTGCGACTTAAGTTGCATCTACACAGGCTTGACGTTGGTTGTGGGCGGTGTTCAACAGCATTTTTGGCCCCCGCAGCAGTTTTCGCTGAGGAAACCGATCAGGTTGTTCATGCCGGCGAAATTCGCTGAGTAGTGGATGAAGCGACCGTCTTGCCGCGCCTTGATCAGGCCGGCTTGTGCCAGCGTCTTGAGGTGGAAGGACAGGGTGGCGTTGGCGAGGCCCAGGGCTTCGGCGATGCGGCTGACCGCAAGGCCGTCTTGCCCCTGCTGCACGAGCAGGCGGAAGATGGCCAGGCGGTGCTCCTGAGCGAGGGCAGCTAACTGACTGACGGCTTGATTGGTTTCCATATTTCCAATTGTATGGAAATGAACCAAAGGCAGTAAAGCCCACTCACTCATTCATAAGACATGAATAACGCGAGGATTGCCGGATGCACCATGACTACCCCCTGATCACCACGCTGGCGGCCGGCTTCGGTCTGGCCCTGCTGCTGGGCCTGCTGGCGATGCGCCTGCGTTTGCCGGCGCTGCTTGGTTATCTGCTTGCCGGGGTGGTGATCGGCCCTTTCACGCCGGGCCTGGTGGCCGATGGCCAGATTGCCGCACAACTGGCCGAAATCGGCGTGATGTTGCTGATGTTCGGCGTCGGCCTGCATTTTTCGCTGGATGATCTGCTGGCGGTGAAACGCATCGCGCTGCCGGGGGCGGTGCTGCAAATTGCGGTGGCCACAGCGCTTGGCGCAGCCTTGGGTCTGAGCTGGGGTTGGGCGCCGGGGGCAGCGTTGATCTTCGGCCTGGCCCTGTCGGTGGCGAGCACGGTGGTGTTGTTGCGGGCGCTGGAAGAGGCGGGCGTGCTGGATTCGATGAATGGCCGCATCGCGGTCGGCTGGCTGGTGGTGGAAGACCTTGCGATGGTGCTGGTGCTGGTGCTCTTGCCGCCTCTGGCCGGAGTGCTGGCAGGCGGCGGCGCCGTGTCCTTCAGCGAGCTGTGGCCGGTGCTGGGCAAGACCCTGCTGCAGATCGGCGCCTTCATCGCGCTGATGCTGCTGGCCGGCCGCAAGCTGCTGCCACGCGTGCTGTGGTGGGTGGCGGCGAGTGGCTCGCGCGAGCTGTTCACACTGGGGGTGCTGGTGGCGGCGATCAGCATCGCCTACTTTGCTTCCCAGCTCTTCGGCGTGTCCTTCGCGCTGGGGGCCTTTTTCGCCGGCATGGTGATGCGTGAATCCGAATTCAGCCATCGTGCAGCTGAGGAATCGCTGCCGCTGCGCGAGGCATTCGCGGTGCTGTTCTTTGTGTCGGTGGGTATGCTCTTCGACCCGATGGTGCTGATCCGTCAGCCACTGCAGGTGCTGGCGGTGGTAGCGATCATCGTGTTCGGCAAGTCGCTGGCCGCCGCGATGCTAGTGCTGGCCTTCCGCTATCCGCTCAACACGGCGCTGACCGTGTCGGCGGCGCTGGCGCAGATCGGTGAGTTCTCCTTCATCCTCGCCGGCCTTGGCATGCAGTTGGGGCTCTTGCCGGCTGAAGGACAGAGCCTGATCCTGGCTGGCGCGCTGATCTCGATTGCCCTGAATCCCTTGCTCTTCCGCAGCGTACGGCCGCTGCTGGGCTGGTTGCGCGAACGTTCGGCGCTGGCGCGCAGCCTCGAAGCTGGGGCAGACCCGCTGGCCGGCCTGCCGCAGGAGACGCGGCCCGAATTTCTCTCCGGTCAGGTGGTTCTGCTCGGCTACGGCGGCTTGGGCCGCAGGGTGGCTGAAGCGCTTGCCGCCCAGGGCGTGCCCTATGTGGTGGTGGAGCAGCAGCGGGAGCGGGTGGCGCGCCTGCGCGAAGCGGGCATCGCCGCCGTGTGGGGCGATGCGGCCGATCCGCTGGCGCTGGTACAGGCACATGTGGCCAAAGCCGGCATGTTGTTGGTGACCGTGCCGGATGCGGTGCTGGCGCGTCAGGCTGTGAGCTGCGCGCGCGAGCTCAATCCGGGCATTGAATGCGCCGTACTCGCCGATAGCGCAGATGCCGCAGCCCTCCTCACACAGGAGCGGATCGAGCGGGTGTTCTCGGCCGAGGACGAGATGGCCCAGGCGGTCAGCCAGCATGTGCTGGGGCGTTTCGGGCATGCCTGAGAGACTGTCCCCGATCTTTGCGTTGCGCAGCAAACCGGCTGCGGCAGCACGGAGCATGCTCCGTGCTTACTCGGCCTTGCCCCCGCTGACGGTCTCTCGCTACAGATCGTGAACAGTCTTGGCACGCTCTGGCGCTATGCTGACGTGAGACTGGCGGCATTCTGGCGGGGTGCCATCCGCGTTTGATGCCGATACTGCCCTCATCTTTCAGCCGGAGGGCAAGAACATGGACCTGATCATGAATGGACAGCAGATTCGCAAACTACGTGAAGCGCGCGCCTGGTCGCAGGAGCATCTGGCGGCAGCAGCCGGGCTGAGTCTGCGCACCATCCAGCGGGTGGAGGCGGAAGGCAAGGCCTCGGCCGAAACGCGCCTGGCGCTGGCGGGCGCTTTCGGCGTGGAGTTGGCGCTGCTGACGGCGCAGGAGGCTTCGGCTCCGGCGCCGGTTCAGGAGCCGACACGCTGGCAGCTGAGCCGGGCCCAGTACCAGTTGCTGCGTCTGGCACTGGTGCTGACCGGTGTGGTGGGTGTCGACCTGTATCGCCATGCCAGCCTGACCTGGTCGCGCTGGGTGCTGCTGGGCGCCGTGCTGGTGCTGGGCCTGCGCTGGTTCAAGCGGCACTTCGTGGCGCCGCGCGAAATCTGAGCCGGCTTCCGGTCATTCTGTCGGCGCCATCCCTGGCGTTGAAGCGCGCCTGATCCGGCAGGCTGGGCGAGCCTTTCCCCGACGTTCCGGTGAAGCGCTGCCTGCCGTGCGGCAAGGAGGCTTGTTTGCTGATCGAGATTCTCAAACACACACCACTCTGGGTCTATCTGCTTTTCGCGCTTCTGCTCGCAGCGGGGCTGGCGCAAAGCAAGGACAGGCGGCTCGGTCGCGTTCGCGTCTCGACCCTTCCCCTTGTCATGGCCGGTCTGTCCTTGTACGGGCTTGTCGCGGATTTCGGCCTGGCATGGGCTGCGCTCGTGTGCTGGACGATCAGCGCCGCTGCGAGCAGCGTGGTGGGCCTGCGTTTTGCATCTCCGGGCGCTGTTACCTGGTCTGAGCAGACCCGGGAGTTCAGCGTGCCTGGCAGTTGGCTGCCACTGGTTTTGATGATGGCGATCTTTGTGATGAAGTTTGCCGTTGCGGTGGTCGTGGCAAGGCAACTTCCGCTTGCGACTGAGTCGACGTTCGTGGTCTGTGTGAGTCTTGGCTACGGTCTGTTAAGCGGTCTGTTCCTGACGCGTACGCTGCGGGTGCTGAAAGCGGCAAAGGATCAGGCCAGACTTCCGTAGCAAGCCTGTGAGCTCCCTCGGCCAGGCTATTCTAGTGCTCGAAATCAACGCGCCCTGACGCATGGCCACGACACTTTTCGCCCTCGGTTTCGCGCTGCGGGTGGCTGGCGCGGCGGCTGCGCTGGGGGCCGTCATCCGCCGCCGCAACAGCAGGCCTCCGCAGCCCTGAGTGGGGCTAATGCACGCAGCGATCCAGCTCGGCGTCATCGACCGGTGGGCTGTCCGAAATGGGCGGGCAACGCGCCGCTTCGGCGAATATCCAGGCGTGGAAGCGCCGGGTCAGCGGAGAGATGTCCGGCCCTTCCGGCGTCACGAACCAGTAAGCGCGGCTGTTCGGCAGGGTCAGCGGGAATACCTGCTGCAGGCGGCCGGCATCGAGTTCCAGCTGACACAGGCTGCGCCGGCTCAGGGCGATGCCGCGGCCATCCAGGGCGGCCTGTAGCACTAGCGCCGAATCATTGATGTAGAGACCACCCTGGGGCTCGGGCCAGTCCAGCCCGGCGCGTTCGAACCAGCCGCGCCAGAATTCGCCGTCCGAGCGCAGCAGGTGCCAGTCGCGCAGCGCTTCCGGATGGTTCAGGCGGCGGCCTGCCAGCAGGGCGGGGCTGGCGACCACCAGCATCTCGTCGCCCATGAGAAATTCGGATTGCTGACCGGGGTAGTCGCCAAAGCCGAAACGGATCGCGACATCCACGCCATCACGTGCGAAATCCAGTACCGAGGCGGTGCTGATTACGTTGAACTCGATGTCCGGCTCCTGATCCAGAAAGCTGCCGATGCGCGGCCCCAGCCAGCGCGAGGCAAACGACGGCATGGTGGTGACGGTGAGGCGGCGTGGATTGGCGCGCTGGCGCAACAAGGCCAGTGTGCGTCCGATGCCGCAGAGGGATTCATTAACCTGGCGGGCCAGCTCCTGCCCCAGTGGTGTGAGTTGCACACCACGACCCTCGCGCAGGAAGACCGCAAACCCCAGCTGTTCTTCGAGGGCGCGGATCTGGTGGCTCACGGCACTGTGGGTCACGGAGAGTTCGCTGGCTGCCGCAGAGAAGCTGCCAAGGCGGGCGGCGGCCTCGAACACTCGCAGCATGCCCAGCGGTGGGAGTCGGGCGGGCTTGTCCATGTGTGAGTTCAGCTCATGAGTGGTGGAGATAATGTCGTTTGTGGGGCGCGCTCCAGCTCTCCACAATCAGCGCATGTGCAACACATTGTCCGGAGTGAGGGTGCCGACATGCAAGATCAAATCACATTAATCAGGAATGGGGAACTGACTGTGCTGGAGGCGGCGGCAGGTACCCTGCTGGCGGTGCTGCAGGGCGAGGTGTGGCTGACCGAGGCTGGCGTGGCGCAGGACTTCGTACTGCAGAGCGGGGCCTGCCATCGTGTGCGGCAGGGCGGACGGGTGTTGATCGACGCGGCGGGTGAGGCGCGAGTGCAGATCAGCCGGGCGGGCGCGTGGGTGGCAGGGCCGGCTTCAGCCAACGGTGCCTGCACCGAAGAGCGGCTCTGCGGCTGAAGCCGCACCGGCTTGCCAGTCGTGGCAGGATTTTGTGCAGACGCGCTGGCGTGCTAATGCAAACGGCCCTCTTGCGAGGGCCGTTCTTCAATCAGCCATCAGGCCAGACTCAGGCTTTTTTCTGAGCGTCCGCCTGGATGGCGGTGAGGGCGATGGTGAACACGATGTCATCGACCAGCGCGCCGCGCGACAGATCGTTCACCGGCTTGCGCAGGCCTTGCAACATCGGGCCCACGGAGACCACGTTGGCGCTGCGTTGCACGGCTTTGTAGGTAGTGTTGCCGGTGTTCAGATCCGGGAAGATGAACACGGTGGCCTTGCCGGCGACCTTGGAGTTCGGTGCCTTGGAAGCAGCCACGTCGGCCACCGAGGCGGCGTCGTACTGCAGCGGGCCGTCCAGCGCCAGATCCGGCGCTTTTTCCTTGGCAATCGCGGTGGCTTCGGCCACCTTCACCACGTCGGCACCCGCGCCGGAAGTACCGGTGGAGTAGCTGATCATCGCGACCTTCGGATCAACGCCGAAAGCCTTGGCCGAATGTGCGCTCTGCAGGGCGATTTCGGCCAGCTCGGCGGCGTTCGGGTCCGGATTGATGGCGCAGTCGCCATACACCAGCACCTGATCCGGCATCAGCATGAAGAACACCGAGGACACGATGGAGTTGCCCGGCGCAGTCTTGATCAGCTGCAGGGCCGGACGCACGGTGTTGGCGGTGGTATGCACGGCGCCTGAGACGAGGCCGTCCACGTCGTCGG
Organism: Uliginosibacterium sp. 31-12; assembly: GCF_030548425.1. Lineage (NCBI taxonomy): Bacteria > Pseudomonadati > Pseudomonadota > Betaproteobacteria > Rhodocyclales > Zoogloeaceae > Uliginosibacterium > Uliginosibacterium sp. 31-12. The sequence continues at coordinate 256,587 of NZ_JAUOOA010000004.1, forward strand.
TGGCCAGCATCATGGTGCCGAGCACGACGGTATCCTGCATCTGCTCGCGGGCCTGACCCGGGGTGAGGCCCTTGCTCTTGCGCAGCTCAACCATCGGGTCGACATACTTTTCACGCACGTCGTCCGGATCGAGGATCTCCAGCGTCGGCGGCAGGGTCACGCCCTGGGCGGCCGCCACGGCCTTGATGGTTTCCGGCTTGCCGAGCAGCACACAGCGTGCGATGCCCTTTTCTTCACAGATCACGGCGGCCTTGATGGTGCGCGGCTCGTCGCCTTCCGGCAGCACGATGCGCTTCTTGGCGGCACGAGCCTTCTGGATCAGCTGGTAGCGGAAGGCCGGCGGGCTCATGCGGGTGGTGCCCGGCAGCTTCACGCAGGTCAGGATGGCGTCGGTATCGAGCTCTTCGGCCACACCGTCGAGCACCTGTTCCATGCGTTCATAGTCGTCTTCCGCCACGGCCGGCGAGAGGCGGCTGATGTTGGTAGCGGTGACGTAGCTGTCGGTATCCACACGCAGGATCGGCAGGCCGTTATCGAAAGCCTTGGCGGCGAGGTCTTGAATGCGCGGATCGATCGAGGTGGAGTGCGTCAGCAGCAGGCCGGCCAGCTGAATACCGCGCGATGCGGCCAGTGCGGTAGCGAGCATCACATCGTCACGATCGCCGGGGCAGACGACCAGGGCACAGGGGTTCAGGCGGTTGATCATATCGGCGGCGGAGCGGGCCGATACAACGGTTTCGAGCACGCGGCGCTTGGCGATTTCGCCCGGCACCAGGATTTCGGCATTCAGGTGGCGGGCCACGTCCAGGGTGCGCGGGGCGAGCAGGGCCGGGTTGTTGCGGATGGCACCCCACAGTGCGATGTCTTCCAGCGCTGCGGCGGCTTTGGCGGCATCGAACTCCGCGCCGACCTTGTTGAAGATGGTGCCGGCAACCTTGCAGCCGGCCGCGCGGAACTGGCTGGCGGTCAGGTGCACTTCGGAGGCGGCCAGTACTTCATCCTGCGCCGAAGCGACCAGCACCATTTCGGCCTGCAGGCTGCGGGCGATGTCGGCATTCAGGCGGGTGGTGTAGGAGAAGCTCGGGTCGGTGTGCAGACCTTCGATCACCAGCACATCGGCATCCTGAGCGGCGCTCATGCACAGGCTCACGATGTCTTCGAGCAGCTCGTCGATCTGGCCTTCGGAGATGCGGCCGACCACCTGGGCGGTGGAGAGGGCATTCGGGCACTCGATCTTGCAGATTTCGCGAGCGAAATGCACCGAGCGTTCGTTGGCGGTGTCGTCCTGCGTGACCGGTTTGGCGAAGCCTACGCGCAGGCCTTGGCGCTGCAGGGCGCGCACCACGCCGAGCGCGACGGAGGTAAGACCCACGTTCTGGCGGGTCGGAGCAAGGAAGAAGGTTTGCATTTTTTAATTTCCTGGAGGGGGAGAGCTAGGACGATATTTTGCTGCATTGCCACAAAATCACCAAAAGCGGAGCAATCTTAGAGCGAGCTTGCCCATAAGGGCGGGCAATTTAGCCAAGTTTTGATCTGGGCCAGACGCTGACCGGCTGCCAGCAGATGTGTCTGCCGCAGACAAGAAAACGGCCCGTCGCATGACGGGCCGCTGGTGGGCTAGACAGGCTTATTTGGCGAGCGAGCGCAGCCAGGCGATGAGGTTGTCGATGTCGCCCTTGTCCTTGGTCTTGAGGATCTTGTGCTCTTCTTCGCTGCCATCGGCCATCTTGACCTTGGGGCCCGTGGTGAGGTGCTCGAGAATCTTGGCATCGCTCAGCTTTTTGAGCTTGGCGGAGATCGAAATCAGGGAGTCCGCCTCTTTCTTCTTGTCGATGCCGTGGCACTTGAGGCAGCCCTCTTTCTTGGCGAGGGCTTCGGCGCCTGCGGCGTCCAGCGCGCTGGCCACGGGCGAGAATGCGAGGGCGGTGAGAAGCGCGCCGGAGACTGCCAACAGTTTCATTTTCATCGTGTGACTCCTTCAGTGCTGCTGTAAGTGGCTAATGCTCATGCCAGCCGGTAATCATGGTCTTGAATGTCGAGCTGATCTTCTTGCCGAAAGTGCACAGATAGACATGCGCGATCAGGAAGGCAAGCACGATGCAGGCCGAGGCGTAGTGCAGCACCGCGACCGGCAGCAGGCCATCCAGACCGAACATTTCGCCCGGTGCGAACTGCGGAAACATGAAGATCAGGCCGCTGCCGACCAGCACGGGCATGACCAGATAGATCATGAACCAGTAGGTGATGGCCTGCAGGGTGTTGAAATTCTCTTCGCGGGTGACCGGGTAAGGCTCGGCTTCCCCCTTGAATACGCCCCACAGGTAGAAACGGGTCTGCTTGAGGCAGCGCTCGAGGATGCCTGGCGGGCGGGGTACGAACTGCCACCAGTTGCCGGTTACGGCGTTGGCGACAACGAAGAAAATGTAGAGAACGACGAGCAGCAGGCCGGCCACGTTGTGGATGCGCACGGCCAGCGAGAATTCGATCAGCGGAGCCTTGCCGCCCGCAAAGTGAAGGCTGATGCCGGTGGCGATCAGGGTCAGGATCAGCAGGGCATTGCACCAGTGCCAGATGCGTACCCAGCCCGGCAGGATGTAGATCCGGCCGCCATCTTCCGGATGGCGCCGGTCAGCGTGCCGGCGTTCGCCGTGGCGATGCTCTTCAGTCATCCTTCTTCCTCCGGCGCAGGGTGTGCATCAGCACGCGCAGTGCGGCATGGACCAGCACGCCGAGCAGGGTCAGGGCCACCAGGCCGATCATCACGGAATCCAGGGCCAGATTGCGCGTGGCGCCGATGACGTAGTTCTCGCTGAGCACGACGCTGTTCATGAAGCCGAGCTTTTCCTGCTCCTGCTTGGCCAGATGGCGGTAGAGCCGCACTTTCAGGCTGGTATCCGCACTGTGGCAGCTTACGCATTTTCGCTCGGCACGATCCTTGTTGAGGATCTCGTGGGAGAGCATGTCGCCGCCGAGCGGGGTATGGCATTCCACGCAGCGTACGGCTTTCCAGTGGGTGCGCGCATTGGGCAGCCAGTCGTGGATCTCGTCGATCGGCGGACGGGCTTTTTTCTCCGGCGCGAAGCGGGCAAAGGTCTGATCGGAGTCGTGGCAGCCGAGGCAGATGCGGTTGTCCTGGGCGACGATCTTGCGCGCCTCGTCCTGATTCTTGGCGACCTTGATCGAGTGCAGGTCGTGGCAGGTGGTGCAGCTGAACTTGTCGGCGAGGTGCTTGGCATGTACCGACTTGTCGAACTCGGTCTGGATCTTGTCGGCTTTCTTGGCGTGGCAGTCCTGGCAGGTCGAAGTGTTGTCCGCCGCGTCTTTCTCGTGCGGGAAGTCGTCGTAGCCTTCGTTGTGGCACTTGGTGCAGGCGAATTTGCCGTGGTCGGCATCTTCGAAGGTCGGTTTGTCGACCAGCAGGCCGCGCAGCTTGGCCAGATCGAGATCGGCTTGCGGCGGGTGGGCCAGGCCTTCCTGCGAATGGCAGGCAAAGCATTGCTCGTTGGCCAGCTTGGCCTTGGCGATGGCTTCCGGTGAAGGGCCCGCCGCCTGTGCCAAACCACAGGCCAGCAGAAGGCTCGCAGCCAGCCTCAGTAGCTGCCGGGTCATGGCGCCCCGCATTTGAATCGGCACAAGCACATCGAAGCTTTCCTCCCTTGTCTCGAGTGCATTAGAAATCATGCCGATACATTGCCGCGATGACGTGCGTCAGGTAGTTGCCGCTTTCCTGGTTGCTGGGTAGCACGGTTGTGGGGGTATAGCCGTACTGGTAGGCGTTGTAGTAGTAGTCGCTCGAGCTGAAGCGGGCATAGATGTATTGCAGTTGCAGCGCCGATTGGCGATCGAACTTGTAGCTGCCGGTCAGCTTGAGCTGGGCGCTGCGGCTCTTGATGTCCGGCAGGTCACCGCAGGTGTAGGTGGCGGCGGCGCCGCAGGTGCTGGACTGGTAGGGCACCTGGGTGCTGTAGCGGGTGGTGGCGATCACGTAATTGAGATCTGCACCCAGATCCAGCTTGCCGCCGAACCAGTCGGAGTGTTTGACGCCCAGGCCAAGGGTGAGATCTTCATCGCGTAGCAGATTGGTCCAGTAGTTGGTGGTGTTGGCAGCGTTGAGCTGGACCAGATCGCGTTGCCGGAACTGCTGGGTGGCGTAGAGAGAGACGGCACCCTTGTCGCTGTAGGCGTAGGTGCTGTCGAGATTCAGGCTCCAGCTCTTGCCGTTCTGCACGCCGTAGAGGGAGTCGTCGTAGCTGTCGACGGCGTAGCGCCCGCCGAGTCCGAAGGAGAGTTTGTCGGTGGTTTGCCAGTTGGCGCTGCTGCGCACCTGCTGCTGCTTGCGCGAGGCATCGAACCAGGGGTAGTAGCCGAGTACGTCGCCGCCATTTACGCCGGCGCCCAGAGCATTCGAGTTGCCGGAAAAAGCGGCGCGGGCATAGCGGTCGGAAGTGGTGGTGCGATCCGAGTAGAGGTAGCCGAATTTCAGGTCAACGGTTTCGGTGGCCTTGAGGCGGTAGCTGGTGTCGAGCTTGTTTTCTGAAGTGCCGGTGGCGACCACGCAATGGGTGCCGGCCACATAGACGTTGTTGGTGGCGTAGTTGTTGCACCAGCGTTTGGTGTCGTCACGCGTCACGGCCAGATGCAGGATCTGGCCGCGCGTGACGCGGTAATCCCCGGCCAGTTCGTACTGGGTCTTGCGGGTGCTCAGCGGGGTGTTCGGATACACCGCGTTGTCCGGCAGGCCGGTGGCCGAGCCGTTGATGGCGTAGAAGTTGTAGATGTTCGAGCTGCTGCGGTTGTCGCGATCGTTGTAGCGGAAGCCTGCGTTGAGGGTCAGATTCCTGATGCTCTGGTTGCTGAGCTTGAGGTTGGCGTTTTTGGTGACGATCAGGCCGTCCATGGAAGACTGTGGCAGGGCGGCATTCATCAGCCCGGAGTCGACCGTGAAGGCTTCGTTCTGGGTGTTGCGGCCATACGAGAGGTTGCCGACCAGGCGGGTCTTTTGCGTCAGGGCGTAGCCGCCGTCGAGATTGAGCTGGTGCAGCTGGTTGCTCGGGGCTGTGCTCATGCTCTGCATGACATTGGTGCCGGCGAAGGTCTGGAAATTGACCTGGTTGTTGGCGTTGTTGAAGAAGGAGCCGAAGTAGGAGGTGGCCAGGTGCCCTTGCTCGTTGGCCCAGTTGAGGGCCATCGAGAAGGTGTCGGTCTGGGATTTGGTCGGGTTCGGCAGGATGGCGATGGTCTGGCCGGTTGCACCGCCGGTGCGGTAGGCCGCGCCGAAGGCCATCAGCTTGGAGCCACTCTGGTCGAGATGGTTGAAGTCCATGGACGCGCTGAGGCTGGGGCTCAGGTGCACCACCCCGTTGAAGAAGGTGTTTTCGCGTGTGCTGCTGATGTCCTTGTTCTGGAAGGCACCGCGCTGGGTGGCCGTGAGGGCGTTGGTATTGCTGGCGGTGCCGAAGTTGGCGGGCAGGGTGAAGCTGTTGTCGCCGCTGTTGCCGGAGTAGGGCGATTGGTAGCTGTCGGTAATGAGGTGTTGCAGGCTGTCGTAACCAAAACCGAAGCGCCACAGGCCTTGCTGGCTGGCGTTGGCATTGAGGCTGCGTGAGCTCAGGCCGAGGTTCTCGCCGCTGATCGACCAGCGTGTCAGCCCGCCTTTCTCGTTCTGGCTGTAGCCGTCACCGCCGCGCAGGTCGAGGTTCAGGTTGAAGTAAGTGCCGTTCTTGCCCAGGCCGTTGTACTCGCCGAATTTGGCCGAGTCGTTGGAGACGCCGATCAGACCGGCCTCGACGCTGTTGCCTGGGTTCTTGAGGGCGGCTTCGTCGGCCTGGGCCTGCATGCAGAAGAGCGCGCCGGCGACCGCGAGATAGACCGGATTGAAGCGGGCGCAGGTGTGATGACGTGTGTTCATGATGGGTTCCTCCTGTCATCAACGCAGCAGATAGCCGCCGGCCGGGCTATTTGAGCCGTGGACCTGGACGTGGCAGTTCATGCAGGCACGCCCGGTGGCGCTGCCGCTGATGTTGGCGCCGGTAAAGCCGCCCTGGCGGCCAGCAGCGTTCGGCCCGATCGGTGTTCGGCTGATGTGTGGGCCGTCATGGCACTCGTCGCAGAGGATCGGCGAGCGCGATTTGAGCAGCGGCGAAATGTTCGAGCCGTGAGGCGTGTGGCAGGCTGCGCAGTCTTCCACCACGGGCTGGTGCTCGAAGAGCATCGGCCCGCGCTTGTCGGCATGGCACAGGTAGCAGGTTTCGTTGAGCGTGGCCTTCTTGAGCATCTTGGGGCCGAGGCCGCCATGCGAGTTGTGGCAGTCCGAGCAGGCCGTCTTGCCGACCGTGATCGGGTGGGCCGAGATCTTGTGGCTGTCGGCACGCTGCTCCTTGTGGCAGGTGTAGCAGACTTCCGGCTGGGTCATCTTGCTGAGCACCTTGTCGCGCGGGGTGTGTGCTACATGGCAGTCGTTGCAGGACACGCCGTTGGCCGGATGCTGGCTGCCGGTCCAGTTGTTGTGCTTCACGCTGGCCTTGTGGCAGCTGAGGCATTGATCGGCGCGGGTGTGGTCTTCCGAAAGCTTGTAAGCGCCTTTCTTGAACACCACGTCGGGCGCCGGCCGTTCCTTGGCGCCGGCGGGCACTTTCACGTGCTTGTCGCTCTCGCCGTGACAAGCCTGACACGAGGGGGCACGCGGATCGCCCTTCACGCCGTGCTTGGTCTGGTAGATGGAGAGCACCGGCATTGGCTCGTCTTCGTCATGGCAGCGCGTGCACACGGCGTCTCGCTTGACGGCCTGTTCCGCCGTGCGAGCCGGGGAGGTGCTGCTCCCCAGATCCGGCAGGACCGGTTCGGCCGCCGCCAAGTCTGCGGCGCCTACCAGGCTCGCCAGCAGCACACAGATGCCCATCAGTTTGCGCATGCTCGTCATTTGTCCGCCCCTCACCTCAACGCCGCGCAGATGTCCGTCCGGACATTCGCCTGTCACCGCTGCTGTTGTCCGCCCTGTTTCGCGCCTCTGATGGCGGATTCGGACGGTAATAACTTGCAAGACCAAGTAAGTTTTTATCAAGACACGCCCATGAACTATAGGAATGCCCTTGCGCTAGAGCAGGGAATTTTTTACAGCCCCTGCAAGGCGTGTTGCTTTTTGTTAACAGCACCCCTAACGAGCTCTGTCTGCAGCCATTGCGGCCAAAGTGCTGCGGGTTTGAGGGCTGGGGCTAGAATTCGCTGCCCCATTTGATCCGCCACAATCGCGCATGCCCCCGAATCCTCTTCCTTCCTGTCGCTTTGCCATCATTGGCGCCGGCCCTGCCGGGCTGATGGCGGCCGAGCAACTGGCCGCGGCCGGCCATGCTGTCGAGGTTTTCGATGCCATGCCTTCGGTGGGGCGCAAGTTCCTGATGGCTGGCAAGGGCGGCATGAACATCACCCACTCCGAGCCGCTGCCGGATTTCATCGCTCGCTACGGTGCGCGTGCGGACTGGCTGGCGCCGCTGCTGCAGGATTTCGGCCCGGAAGCCCTGCGGGCCTGGATTCATGGGCTCGGCGTGGACACCTTTATTGGTAGCTCCGGTCGCGTTTTCCCGACTGAAATGAAGGCCGCCCCCTTGCTGCGGGCCTGGCTGCATCGCCTGCGCGAAGCGGGTGTGGTCTTCCATGTGCGGCATCGCTGGCTGGGCTGGACCGATTCGGGCGACTTACGCTTTTCGACGCCGGAGGGCGAAGTGCGGCGGAACCCGGCCGCCACGTTGCTGGCCCTGGGAGGGGCGAGCTGGCCGCAACTGGGCTCGGACGCGGCCTGGCTGCCCTGGCTGGCTGCGCGTGGGGTGGTGATCGAGCCCCTGCAGCCGGCGAACTGCGGTTTCGACGTGGGCTGGAGCGAACACTTCCGCGCGCGTTTCGTCGGCGAGCCCCTGAAGAACGTGGTGGCGCGCTGCGGCGGGCCGGATGGCCGCCTCTGGCAGCGTGCCGGGGAGTGTCTGATCAGTGCCACGGGCATCGAGGGCGGCTTGATCTATGCGCTGTCCGCGCCGCTGCGCGAGCTCTTGCGGGTGGATGGCCGCGCCAGGCTGGCGCTGGATCTGCTGCCGGATTTCAGTGCTGAGCGGGTGGCGACCGAGGTTGCCCATCCACGCGGCGCCCGCTCGCTCTCGTCCCATTTGCAGAGCCGCCTGGGCCTCAAAGGCGTGAAGCTGGGTCTGCTCTACGAATGCCTTGGCAAGGCCGCGATGCGAGATCCGGTGCAGCTGGCAGCTGCGATCAAGGCCTTGCCGCTCGAACTGGTGGCGCCACGACCGATTGCCGAAGCCATCAGTACGGCCGGAGGCATCCGTATCGAAGAATGCGATGCGAACCTGATGCTGGCCCGGCTTCCTGGGGTGTTCGTGGCCGGCGAGATGCTCGATTGGGAAGCGCCTACCGGCGGCTATCTGCTCACTGCCTGTTTTGCGACTGGCCGGGCGGCCGGGCAGGGCACACTGCGCTGGCTGGCCGGGCGTTGAGCAAGCGGCCAGCGGCCGCCGCTTGAACGAGAAAAAGCCCTGCCAGCTTTCACTGACAGGGCGCAGGGTGCTACGGGAGGAACTGAATAGCTTCTTAAGCGGGGCTCTGGCCGCGCAGCATGGCGTTGGCCTTGATGCGGTCCAGATCGGCCTGCTCGCGCCCTTCGCGCGAGCTGCGCATGGCGCGATACCACTGACTCATGGCGGCGCGGGCGGCTTCCGGGCCGTTGGCCTGTTCAAGTGCATCGATCACGTCAATGGCCGTCACCCCGAGGCTCTCGCGGGCACGGCTGACCATGAAGTCCGAAGCACTTTCCCAGCCGTCGGGCAGATCCGGGTCAGCCATATTGTTGATACGTTCGGCAAGCGAGGCGGGCGGGGTCTGGCCGGCTTCCTCGATCAGGCCGCGCTGCATCAGTTCATGCAGGTCGGCGGCCACGTTGCGGTCCGGCACCATGCTGCCGAGGGTAAAGACGGTGCGCTGGCCGTCCGCCAGCAGGAGCAGGCGGCGCAAGCCGGCGGGCAGGCTGGTATCGTGATTGGCAATCAGGCGGGCCCCGAAGGGGCTTTTGCGGGGCACGAAATCGTTGGGGAAGACGCTGGACATCCGGAGCTCCTGAACAAAAAATGTGTGACAAAAGTCACTTAATTGTGCGAAGCAGCAGAGCGATAGCGAATAGATAAATTCGATTTGTGCCGGCGAGCACGACGAGCGGTTTATTCCTGCCCAAAAACAAATTCAAGTGACTGATTTATAATGAAAACAGACCGAAGGGCAGGGTGTGCCGGCAGGCTTTCCGGTGCCCGCTTCAGCCTGCCCAGAGGGGTTGGCGGGCTACAATGGCAGCCTTCGTTTCACCGGTTGTTGTTCCGATGCTGTCCCACCTGAATCCTCCCCAGCGCGAAGCCGTGAAGTATCTCGACGGCCCCTGCCTCGTGCTGGCTGGCGCAGGCAGCGGCAAGACCCGCGTGATCACCCAGAAGATCGCCTACATGGTGCAGGAGTGCGGGCTGGAGGCGCGCAACATCGCCGCCATCACCTTCACCAACAAGGCCGCGCGCGAGATGCAGGAACGCGTCGGCAAGCTGCTCGATGCGCGCTCGGCGCGCCAGCTCACGGTGTGCACCTTCCATGCGCTGGGGGTGCGCATCGTGCGCCAGGAGGCCAAGCTGGTCGGCCTGAAGCCGCAGTTCTCGATCCTCGACACCTCGGACATCCACCAGATCCTCGCCGAGCTTTCCGGCAACGCCGACAAGGCCATGCTCAAAGGCATCCAGTGGGCCATCTCGGGCTGGAAGAACGCGCTGATCACGCCGAGTGAGGCGGTCAAGCTGGTCAATGACGAGATGACCCACGCTGCCGCCAAGATCTACCCGGCTTACGAGAAGACCCTGCGCGCCTATCAGGGCGTGGACTTCGACGACCTGATCGCGCTGCCGGTGCGGCTGTTTGATACCGAACCGGAGGCGTTGGAGCGTTGGCGCTCCAAGCTGCGCTACCTCTTGGTCGATGAGTATCAGGACACCAACAAGGCCCAGTACAAGCTCCTGCGCCAGCTTGCCGGCGAGCGCGGTGCCTTCACCGCCGTGGGCGACGACGATCAGGCCATCTACGCCTGGCGCGGTGCAGACGTGGAAAACCTGCACCTTCTGCAGCGCGACTACCCGCAGCTGCGCATCATCAAGCTGGAGCAGAACTACCGCTCAAGCAACCGTATCCTGAACGCGGCCAACACCCTGATCGCCAATAACGAGAAGCTCTTCGAGAAGAAGTTGTGGAGCGAGCACGGCCTTGGCGAACCGATCCAGATCAGCATGGCACGCGAGCCGGAGCACGAGGCGGAGCTGGTGGCGATGAAGCTCACCGCGCACAAGTTCGAGTTCAAGACGGCCTTCTCCGACTACGCCATCCTCTATCGCGGCAACCATCAGGCCCGCGTGATCGAGCAGAAACTGCGCAGCCACCACATCCCTTACGTGATGTCCGGCGGGCAGAGCTTCTTCGATCGCGCCGAGATCCGCGACCTGCTTTCCTATCTGCGCCTGATGGCCAATGAGGATGATGATCTGGCCTTCATCCGAGCCATCACCACGCCACGCCGCGGAGTGGGCGCCGCCACGCTGGAAGCGCTCGGCAGCTACGCGGCCACGCGCGGCAGCAGCCTCTTCGTCGCGGCGTTTGAAGAAGGGGTGGCCGAGCATCTGGCGGCACGCCAGCTCGAAGGCGTGCTCAAGTTCGGGCGTTATATCAAGGAGCTCGCCCACCGCGCCCACAAGGAGTCCGCCGGCGTGTTGCTGGAGGAATTGCTGCGCACCATCGGCTATCAGGCCTGGCTGATGGAAAGCTGCGAGGTCAAGGAAGCCGAAACCAAGTGGCGCAATGTGCGCGACTTCGTCGACTGGCTCAGTCGCAAGGGCGATGAAGACCAGAAGACCCTCCACGATCTGGTGCAGACCATCGCGCTGATCAACATGCTCGACAAGGGCAACGAGGACGAGGCGGATGCGGTGCAGTTGGCCACGCTCCACGCCAGCAAGGGCCTGGAGTGGCCGCATGTGTTCCTGATCGGCGTGGAAGAAGGCATGTTGCCGCACCAATCGAGCATTGATGAGGACAAGATCGAGGAAGAACGCCGCCTGATGTACGTCGGCGTGACCCGGGCGCAGAGGAGTCTCACCATCACCGTGTGTGAGACGCGTCGCGTGGCCGGCGAGCGCAAGCTGGTCGACCCTTCACGTTTCATTGATGAAATGGGCGATGGCCTCAAGCGCGCCGGCAAGGACGACGCGCCTGTCAGCAAGGAAGAAGGCAAAGCTCGCTTTGCTGGCCTGATGGCAATGCTGCAGAAGTAATTCCATTTCCAGACCTAGTGCAGCGTTTTGCTCTTCTTGCGACATAAAATGCGTATTTCCCGCCGATACTTCGTTGAAAATCCGCGCAATAGCTCGCTATTGCTGTGGTTTTCGCCTCGTTTCGACGAGACAGCCATCATTTTTATAAGTCGCAATCTACGCGAAACACTGCACTAGCCTGTCTTTGTCGACTTCCGCTTGCCGTACTCCAGCACTGATCTGCGTTTCGTCTTCGCGACATCCTTGGCCTGGAAATGGAATCAGCGCCACATTTCCTGACCCTTCCTTGACCCTTCCTTGACCTTTCCTTACCCGCGGTTATCAGCACTTAACCCAGGCCGCGGGAATAATGAGCCTACTTTCCTCCGTCATGCGCCGGCCGCCCGCCGGCCACCCGCCTCATCGTGAAAAACCTTCCTTCAAGCTGGTTCCGCCTGCGCAACGTCGTGCTGGCGCTTGTCGCTCTGCTGGCGTTCGGCGGGCTCGCCGCCTATTTTCTGGCGCCGCCTCCGCGCCCTTCTTACCTGACTGCGCCAGTCACAAAGGCGGATCTGGAGGAAGCGGTGCTGGCCACTGGCACTGTGCAGGCCTACAAGCAGGTCAACGTGGGCGCCCAGGTCTCCGGGCAGATCAAGCGTCTGGCCGTGAAATTGGGCGACAAGGTGGTGGCCGGTGATCTGATCGCGGAGATCGACTCGCTGACCCAGCAGAACACCCTGCGTAACGCTGAAGCCGCGCTGCAGAACACCCAGGCTCAGCTCGCTGCCAAGCAGGCCACCCTGAAGCAGGCCGAGTTCGCCTTCCAGCGTGCCGAGCAGTTGCTGCAGCAGGATGCCGGCTCACGCGAGAGCTTCGAGGCGAGTGAGGCCACCTTGAACGCAACCCGCGCCGAGATCCGCGCGCTCGAAGCCCAGATCGCCCAGGGCAGGATCAGCGTCGACACTGCCCGCCTGAACCTCGGCTACACCCGCATCGTGGCGCCGATGGCCGGTACCGTGGTGGCCCTGATCAACCAGGAAGGGCAGACGGTAAATGCCAACCAGAGCACGCCGACCATCATCAAGCTGGCGCGCATGGATACCGTGACGATCAAGGCCCAGATCTCGGAGGCCGACGTGACCCGCGTGAAGCCAGGCCAGAAGGTGTATTTCACGATTCTCGGCGAGCCGAGGAAGCGGTACAGCAGCACCTTGCGCGCGCTTGAGCCGGCGCCCGATTCGATCAGCACCGATTCCACTACCAGCAGCACGACCAGCACCACCTCCACCAGCACCGCGATCTACTACAACGGCCTGCTCGACGTGCCCAACCCCGATGACAAGCTGCGCATCTCGATGACCACCCAGGTCCGCGTGCTGCTCGCGGAAGCAAAGGAAGCACTCAGCATTCCGGCAGTTGCATTGGGTGAGCGCCTTCGTCCGGATAGCCCGGCTCGCGCGCCGAAGGCCGGCCACCCTCCCTCGGATATTCCGCCGGGTGAGCCGAGCCGAGAGCGGAACGGCCCAGCAACCGAGCAGGCTGAAGCGCCTAGCGCCCTCTACAGCGTGCGGGTGCTTGGCAAGGATGGTCAGCCTGAAATGCGTCAGGTGAAGATCGGCATCAACAACAAGACCAATGCCCAGGTGCTGGAAGGCTTGAGCGAGGGTGAGCAGGTGATTCTGGGCGAGGCCACCGCAGATACGCCGACCTCTACCACGCGCCGCCGCATGGGCCCGCCGCCAATGTAAGGGAACGCCGGAAATGGTTCTGGCGGCCTCGTCGCGCCTGGCCAGAACCGCTTCGTGTCACTTCGCCCCACTTTGCAGCGCTTCCTGGATACGCAGGCCATCAGCATGAACACCCCTCTTCTCGAACTGCAGGATCTCTGCCGCGATTACCCCGCTGGCGAAGGCAAGCTGCGCGTGCTCGACCAGGTCAATCTCGCCATCCAGGCCGGCGAGATGGTGGCCATCGTCGGTGCCTCCGGCTCTGGCAAGTCGACCCTGATGAACATCCTCGGCTGCCTCGATCGGCCCACTGAGGGCAGCTATCGTGTGGCCGGCCGCGCTACCGGCAGCCTCGCGCCGGACGAGCTGGCGCAGCTGCGCCGCGAACACTTCGGTTTTATCTTTCAGCGCTACCACTTGCTTGCGGATCTCGATGCTCAGGGCAACGTCGAGATTCCGGCGATCTATGCTGGCAGTGAGCGGCGCGAGCGCCACCAGCGCGCCCGTCGGATTCTCGAGCGCCTGGGGCTCGCCGATCGCCTTCATCACCGCCCCGGCCAGCTCTCTGGCGGCCAGCAGCAGCGTGTGTCGATTGCGCGGGCGCTGGTCAACGGTGGCCAGGTGATCCTTGCCGACGAGCCGACCGGCGCGCTCGACACGCACAGCGGTCAGGAAGTCATTGCGGTGCTCAAGGAGCTGCACGCCGAGGGCCATACGATCATCATCGTGACCCACGACATGCAGGTCGCGAGTCATGCCCATCGCATCATCGAGATCAGTGACGGACGTATCACGGCCGACCGTAGCAGCGTGCCGGCCGCCGCCTTAGCGGCCCGTCCTGCGCCGCCGCCGGTGCCTCCCGTCGCACGCCCGTGGCTGGCGCTGCGTGACCGCCTCGGCGAGGCCTTCCGGATGGCGCTGGTGGCGATGGCCGCACACCGCATGCGCACCTTCCTGACCATGCTCGGCATCATCATCGGTATCGCCTCGGTGGTGTCGGTCGTGGCCTTGGGGCAGGGTACGCGGGCCAGTGTGTTGAAGGACATCGCCTCGATGGGCACCAACACCATCGATGTCTATCCCGGCGCTGGCTTTGGCGACATGCGCTCGGGCGCAGTGCGCACCCTCGTCTCGGCCGATGCTGAAGCGCTGGCCGAGCAGGCTTATGTGGACAGCGTCACGCCCAGCGTATCCGGCTCCAAGACCCTGCGCTTCGGCAACATCTCCGCCAGCGGCAACGTCAATGGCGTGGGTGCCCAGTACTTCCGCGTGCGCGGCCTCGAGTTCGCCGAGGGGCGAGCCTTCGACAAGCAGAGCGAGGAGGAACTGGCGCAGGACGTGGTTATCGACGAAAACACCCGCAAGGCCCTCTTCGGCAATCAGCGCCGGGTTGTTGGCGAGGTGATCCTGCTCGGTGCCTTGCCGGCGCGGGTGGTGGGCGTCACCAAGAAGAAGGAAAGCGGCTTCGGTAACAACGACAGCCTCAACGTGTGGGTGCCCTACACCACCGCCCAGGCTCGCATCCTCGGCCAGTACTACCTGAAGAGCATCACCGTGCGGATGAATGACGGGATCTCCACCGCCGCCGCCGAGCAGGGCATCAATAAGCTCATGCTGCTGCGCCATGGCCGCGAGGACTTCTATCTCTTCAACTCCGACAGTGTGCGCCAGACCATCGAGAAGACTACCGCCACCATGACCCTGCTGATCTCGGCGATTGCCGTGATCTCGCTGGTGGTGGGCGGCATCGGGGTGATGAACATCATGCTCGTGTCGGTGACTGAGCGTACCCGCGAGATCGGGGTGCGCATGGCGGTCGGCGCACGTCAGGGCGACATCATGCAGCAGTTCCTGATCGAGGCTGTGCTGGTCTGCCTCGCTGGCGGCGTGCTCGGCGTTCTGCTGGCGCGCCTTGTCGGCGTGCTGGTCAGTCAATTCGCGCCGGATTTCCAGATGCTCTACTCCACTGCCGCCATCATCGCCGCCTTCGGCTGCTCCACCCTGATCGGCCTGATCTTCGGCTTCATGCCGGCACGCAATGCCGCCCGTCTCGACCCGGTCGATGCGCTGGCGCGGGAATGAACATGAACTTCAAGCGCACCTCCCTCTCCGCCCTGATCGCCCTGAGTCTGCTCAGCGGCTGCGCCAGCCTCACCCGCACGGACTACCAGACGCCTGCCGCTGAGGTACCGGCGCAGTGGCAGCATGCCGGCGAAGCCGTGCCGCAAGCCGTACCGGCCCGCTGGTGGCTGGCCTTCGGTGATCCCCGCCTGAATGCCCTGATCGAGGAGGCCCTGGCGCGCAATCCCGATCTCGCCGCTGCCGCCATCAAACTCAAGCGTGCTCGCCTGCAGGCTGGCCTCAGTGCGGATGCGATGAATCCGGTGCTCTCCGCGAGCGCCAGCGATACGCGCGGCCAGCAGCTGCGTTACGGTCAGGAATCCACCCGCAGTGCCACCGGCCGCCTTGCATTGAGCTGGGAGGCCGATCTGTGGGGCAAGCTCGCACATGCCCGCGATGCCGCAGACTGGGAAGCGCTGGCCACCGCACAGGATCGCGAGGCGACCGCGCTGTCCCTCACCGGCAGCGTTGCCAGCCTGTACTGGAAGCTGGCCTGGCTGAACCAGCGCATCGATCTGTCCAGGCAGAACATCAGCCATGTCGAAACCACCCTGGCCCTGGCCCTGCGCAAGTTTGAGGCCGGCTCGGTGTCGAAGCTCGATGTGCTGCAGGCGGAGCAGGATCTGGCCAGCCTGCGCGCCAGCCATACCCAGCTGCTGCAGCAACGCGAGGAGAGTCGCAGCGCCTTCGCTTTGCTCTTCGATGGCGTCAGCAAGGATTTCGCCGAGCCGGCGCATCTGCCTGAAGCGGCCTTGCCGGCGGTGGATGCCGGCCTGCCGGCGAGCCTGCTGGCCCGGCGCCCGGATCTTGCCGCGGCCGAGCTGCGTCTGCGCAGCACGCTGGCCACGGCTGACGCCACTCGCGCCAGCTACTACCCCGGTCTGAGCCTCACCGGCTCGCTCGGCACCAGCAGCACCAGCCTGCTGCAGCTGCTGAACAATCCGATTGCGGGTGTGATGGCCGAACTGAGCCTGCCCTTCCTGCAATATCAGGAAATGAAGCTCAAAAACGGGGTGGCGCGGGCGGATTACGAGCTGGCCGCGCTGCAGTTCCGCCAAAGCCTGTATGCCGCGCTGGGCGAGGTGGATACCGCCCTGTCGGCGCGCAGCCAGTACCGGGCCCAGGGCGAACATCTGGAGCGCTCGCTGCGCGCAGCCGAAGCCGCCGAGAAAATCAACGAGCTGCGCTACCGTAGCGGCGCCATCCCGCTGCAGACCTGGCTCGATTCACAGCAGACACGCCGCAGCGCCGAGGCGGCGCTGGCCGACAATCGTTACAACCAGTTCGCCGCGCACGCCAGCCTGAGCCTCGCACTGGGCGGCAGTGCGGATCTGTAGGGCCGGCTTCGGACGCCGGGGCCCGAGCCAAGCTTTGCATGGACGCTGCTGAAGCCGCACCTGCAAAAGGGGATCCAGCCAGCTTCGCATTGGATCTGTAGGGCCGGCTTCAGCCGGCCGGGCCCGAGCCAAAAACTTGCGTGGATGAGGCTGAAGCCGCACCGACTGGCACGGGCACGTCGAAATGCATCCGGGCTACATGCAAAAGTAAGCCCTCAGGAGAGCCCGGTCATCGGTTCGTCGCGCTCCCAGTCCGGGTCGGTCTTGGCGCGCAACTTACGCTTGCGCCAGCCGAGCAGGCTCATCAGCACGCTGACTAGCGGCACGGGCTGGAAGGCAGAAAAAGGTGTTTTTGGGCGGCGGGCGCGGAGGGAGGGCATGATCGTCATCTCTGGCTGGGGCAGGCTCGGTGCGGCCCGCTGTTTCCAGCTTGGTTGAGCAATCAGGGCACAGCCAATAGCGCTTTTGAATCGCGGCAGAAAATTGCTTTCTGCCTCTGCCAACGTCAGCCGGAGCGCGGCTTTCCGAACCGCCCGGCCGTTCGGGCAGGGTGTGGCCAGCTTCAGACGCCGGTGCGCTCACCCCAGATGATGCGGTGCATCTGCAGCTGCATGCGTACCGTCAGGCGATCGCGCAGGATCCATGCAGCCAGGTCCTGCGGGTCCAGCTTGCCCTGCACCGGCGACAGCAGCACCGTGCAGCGCGAGGTGAGGCCGTGCTCGGCCAGCACCGCGCGGGTCCACTGATAGTCGGCCTCATCTGCGACCACGACCTTGATCTCGTCCTGTGCCGTGATGTGGGCGAGATTGCTCCACAGGTTCTTGTCTACTTCGCCGGAGCCGGGCGCCTTCAGATCCATGATCTTAGAGACGCGCGCATCGACTTCGCTTACATCCAGCGCGCCACTGGTCTCCAGCGACACCGAGTAGCCCGCGTCGCACAGCGCGGTGAGCAGTGTGAGGCAGGGCTTCTGCGCCAGCGGCTCGCCGCCGGTGACGCAGACATGGCGCGCACCATAGCCGGCAACTTCCGCGAGGATGTCTTCCAGCTCGCGCATCTTGCCGCCGGTGAAGGCGTATTCGGTGTCGCACCACACACAGCGCAGCGGGCAGCCGGTGAGGCGCACGAACACCGTTGGCAGGCCGACACGGGTGGATTCGCCCTGTAGCGAGTGGAAAATCTCGCTGATGCGCAGGCGGGGTGCTGCTGCAGCCATGCTTACTTCTTTTTCAGGCGTTGCTTGGCGGTCTTGGCCGCTTCGCTGTTGGGATAAGCCGCGACGAGCTTTTCGAGCGTGGCACGCGAAGTCTTGGCGGCGCCGGCCTGCTCTTCGGCATTGGCCTGACCCAGCATGGCATCCGGGGCCAGGGTGTCTTCCGGCCAGATGCTCACGAGCTTGGCGTAATACTCCTTGGCGCCTTCGAAATCGCGGGCCTGCAGCAGCGCCGCACCGGCCCAGAAATGGGCTCCGGGCTGGAAGCTGCTCTTGGGCCAGCTCTTGATGAACTGTTTGAAGGCGAAGATGGCGTCAACATGCTTGTTACTACGCAGCAGGTTGATGGCCGCTTCGTAATCGCGGGCCTCCTGGCCCTGATCGGCCGGCTTGGCTTCGGTGTTGGAGCTTGCCGTCTGATTGGTGGCCGTTGCCGCAGCGCTGCCTGATTGCCCTTCGAACTTGCGCAGGCGGGCGTCGAGGTCGACGTAGAAGTCCTTCTGGCGTTTCTGGGCCTGCTCGTTTTCATTGCTGAGCAGCTCCAGCTGGCCGCGCAGCTGAGCGACTTCCTGACGCATGCGTTCGAGCTGGCCGTTGAGTTCAACCTGGGCACGCGAGGTGGTGTCAGCGGAGGTTTCCACTTTCAGCAGGCGGTTGTCGAGATCCTGCTTGATCTGCTCAATGCGCCGCCGCGCTTCTTCATCGTCGAACAGGCCGGCATGGGCCGGCAGGGCGCTGGCAAGCAGCAGACACAGGGACAATTCACGCAGTTTCACGGCACTTCTCCGCAGATGAGGAAAGCGGGCCGCACAGGGCCCGCTTCTTGTTACAGCAACAACAGACGCAGCTTACTTGGCGCCGTAGACCAGATCGGCACGACGGTTTTCAGCCCAGGAGGCTTCGTCGTGGCCAGTGGCCTTGGGCTTTTCTTCGCCCAGCGACACGGCTTCCACGGCATCAGCCTTCACGCCCAGCAGCTTCAGGTTGCTGGCCACAGCTTCAGCACGCTTCTGGCCCAGAGCCAGGTTGTACTCGCGCGAGCCACGTTCGTCGGCGTTGCCCTGGATCAGCACCTTGGCGGCCGGGTTGGCCTTCAGGTACTTGGAGTGGGCTTCGATGATGGTCACGTAGTCGAGCGAGATGTCGTACTTGTCGTATTCGAAGTAGATCGAGCGCTTCTGCAGCAGGGGGATCTTGTCCAGTGCGCCGGCTTCCTTGAACGGATCGATCTTGGCCGGTGCCACCGGCTTGGTGCCGATATCGGACTTTGGTGCTGACTGAGCGGCGCTGCGATCTTCAACCGGAGCGGTCGGAGTGCTGGAGCAGGCGGCCAGCAGAGCGGCCAGGGCAGCGGTAATGATGAGTGACTTCTTCATGCGTTTCTCCTTGATCAAAAGGGGGTGTTGTTGTGGATGAGACAAACCAGCTTACTTCTCGAACGGACCCCAGGCCGGCTCGCGCACATCGCCAGCCCGGTTGTTGAGCCGGTAGCGGGTACGTCCGTCAATCGAGGTGACAGCCAGCACGCCACGCCCACCCACTTCCGTGGCATAGAGCAGGGTGCGGCCATCCGGGGCGAAACTCGGCGACTCGTCGCGCTGTGAATCGGTGAGGGCTTGTACTTGCTGGGTGGCCAGATCCTGCATGGTCACCTGAAAGCGGCCTTCGTTGCGCGATACATACACCAGGGTCTTGCCGTCCGGCGAAATCCGTGGGCTCACATTGTACGCTCCGTTGAAGCTCATGCGCTGCACGCCACTGCCATCAGCATTCACACGATAGATTTGCGGGCTGCCGCCACGATCCGAAGTGAAGTAGATCTGGTTGCCATCCGGCGACCAGTTGGCCTCGGTATCGATGCCGCTGGAGCTCATCAGGCGGCGCAGGCCGCTGCCATCGGCATTC
This sequence comes from Uliginosibacterium sp. 31-12, assembly GCF_030548425.1. Classification (NCBI taxonomy): domain Bacteria; kingdom Pseudomonadati; phylum Pseudomonadota; class Betaproteobacteria; order Rhodocyclales; family Zoogloeaceae; genus Uliginosibacterium; species Uliginosibacterium sp. 31-12. The sequence goes on from NZ_JAUOOA010000004.1 coordinate 276,217, forward strand.
AGGATGTAGATCTGGGACTGGCCGTCCTTGGTCAGGGTCAGAGCCAGGCGGCGACCATCCGGCGACCAGGCCGGAGCTGAGTTCGAACCGCGGTAGTTTGCGATCACCTTCACGGCGCCGGTTTCTAGGGTCAGTACCTTGACGATGGGCTTGCGCGAATGGAAATCAACGAAGGCCAGCTGGCGGCCGTCCGGCGACCACACCGGAGACATGATCGGCTCCTGCAGGGTGACCGGGCGGTGCTGGTTCTCGCCATCGAAATCCGCGATCACGAGGTCGTAGGTCTGACCGCGCTTCTCGACGTAGGCAATGCGGGTCGAGAAAATGCCGGGCTGGCCGATCAGCTTTTCATACACCTTGTTGGCGATGTGGTGGCCCAGCGGACGTGCCTGATTCGGATTGACGGATACTTTGAGCGCAAACAATTCGGTGTTGCGCGGTGCATCGAAGAGCGAGAAACGCACATCCACCAACCCACCTGCGCCAGGGCTCATGCTACCGACCAGTACGGCGTCGGCCCCACGCCCACGCCAGCCCGGCAGATCCGGGCGCAGACCTTCAGCGGTGGCGCCGGTGTCGATCATGCGAAACAGGCCGGAGAGCTCCAGATCCTTGCGTACGATGGCTGTTACGCCGCCGCCCTGCATCAGGCCCTCGCCTGCAAAGCTGGAGACGGCCACCGGGATGCGGTCAGCGCCAGCGCCGTAGATTTCGACGTTCAGCTGGGCGCTCGCCAGCGGGCTCAGCAGCAGGCCGGCGAGGGCGCTGCCCAGAACGATCAGTGTGCGGATCAGTTTCATCTTGGTCAGTTTTCCTTGCTTCATTGCATATCCCGCGTGGGATAGAAGGTGAATACGATTTCGCGCTGGAAGGCTTCGTTCTTTTCCGGCCGGGGCAGCGGCGAGGATTTCAGGATCGCCCGTCGCACGGCTTCTTCCAGATTGGCGTTGCCGCTGCTATTGGAGACCAGTTGTGGCTCGCCGAGGATTTCGCCGGAAGGCAGGAGCTGGATGCGGAATACCAGCTTGGGGTCCCCCGTGAGGCTCGGCGGGCGGATGAAGTTGGACTTCACTTTCTGACTGATGCGCGCCCCCCAGTCGGCCGAGATACGGCCCAGCGAGGCCGTGGTCGCTTCGGCATTGAGCATCTTGTCGAGCCGGTCAGAGTCCTGCGTCTTCTGGCTCTTGGCGGCCTGGATCTTCTCCAGTTCGCGATCCATCAGGCTTTTCTGCGGTGGTGGCTTGGGCGCGTCGGGCTTCTTCTCCGGAAGTGGCTTCAGCTCCGGTTTTTTTTCCGGCTTGGGCGGCTCGGGCTTGGGCTCTTCCTTCTTGACCGGCGGCTTCTTGTCTGGCTCCTTGAGCGCGATATCCGGCTTGGCGATGGGTTTGGGGGGCGGCTCGGGCGGCTTGATCTCGACTGGCTTGGGCGGCTGGGGCCTGACTACTTCCGGCTCCGGCTGTGCAACTGGCGGCGCGGCGCGCACCAGCTCCACACTGACCGGCTCCGGTGGGCGCCGCTGCCACTGCACGCCCCAGAAGAGCGCAGCGACCAGCAGCGCGTGCATCGTCACGCTGAAAGCGGCCGAGCTCCACTTGCCGGGTTGCTGCGGGGGGCGCTGGAGAGAGTGTTCCACTGTCCGAAAGGCTTCCGTGCTCACTTGCCGGCCGGCTGCACGAGCAGGCCGACCTTGTTGATGTTGTTGCGCTGGAGCAGATCCATGAGCTTCATCACGGCCTCGTAGCGCACGCTCTTGTCTGCGGCGATCACCACGGCGCGGTCCGGGTTCGTTGCCTGGATAGTGCGCAGTTTTTCCAGCAGTTCATCCTCTGAAACGGACGAGAAGCGCGATTGGGTCTCCTTGTCCTCGAAATCGATCTTGTCCATGCCTTTTACGGTGAGCGTGACCGGATCGGTCTTGACCTGGCTGGTCTTGGCCACGCTGGGCAGATCAACTGTGCCGGTGGGCAACATCGGGGCAGTGACCATGAAGATCACCAGCAGCACCAGCATCACGTCGATATACGGCACGACGTTGATCTGGTTCATCAGGCGGCGTTGGCGCATGGCTTATCTCAACTGGCGCTGCAGAATGTTGGAGAACTCTTCGATGAAGCTCTCGAAGCGGATCGACAGGCGATCCACGTCATGAATGTAGCGGTTGTAGGCCACCACGGCCGGAATGGCAGCGAACAGGCCGATGGCAGTCGCCACCAGGGCTTCGGCGATGCCCGGAGCGACCTGGGCGAGGGTGGCGGAAGCGACGTTACCCAGGCCACGGAAGGAGTTCATGATCCCCCACACGGTGCCGAACAGGCCCACATAAGGACTCACCGAACCGACCGAGGCCAGGAAAGCGAGATGCGCTTCGAGATCGTCGATTTCGCGCTGGTAGGTGGCCCGCATGGCGCGGCGCGCGCCATTGATGATATCGGCCGGTTCCAGGCCCTTCTGACCATGCAGCTTGGAAAACTCGCGGAAGCCAGCCTCGAAGATGCGCCCCAGCGAACCTGCGGTTTCGCGGTTCTGCGAAACCTGACGATGGAGTTGGACGAGGTCGGAGCCGCTCCAGAACTGCTGCTCGAAATCACTGGTGGCATTGCGTCCAGCGCTGATCGCGAGTCCCTTGCGGAAGATCCAGTACCAGGACATGAAGGACACGCCGGCCAGCATGGCCATGACGCATTTGACGACCAGGCTGGCCTGGACGATCAGACTGAGAATGGACATATCTCCGGTATGGATCATGCTTCGCTTTCGAAGAGGGTACGCAGGAAATCAGGGATGCGGGTGGCGCGCCAGCGCTCGACATCGAGACAAGCAATGGTCACATGAGCCTTGAACAGGCAGGTGTCACCGCGCAGGACGTGTTGTTCGAACTTCAGGGAAGCGGCACCGATGTCGTAGATCGTGGACATGACCTGCAATTCGTCGTCGAGTTCCGCACTGCGCAAATAATCTGCTTCCACGCGCCGGACCACGAAGACGATGCCCAGATCGCCACGCAGGCTGTGCTGATTGATGCCCAGTGCGCGCAGGCACTCGGTGCGGGCACGCTCGCAGAAGCGTAGGTAGTTTGCGTAGTAGACAACGCCGCCAGCGTCAGTATCTTCATAGTATACGCGGACGGGCCAGACGGACTGACGGGGGCTGCTGGTATTGTGAATCGGAGCCATCCTGCTATTGTACCGCCCCGGACCGCCGGGCCGGGACGGGCGGATCGCCCAAAACTGGCCGCCGGGCTGTGAAATGCCACGCCAGTCCGGCACAATGCCGGATTAAATTTGCAGTCGTATAACTGATGGAGGAGTTTTTCCATGGCTCTGACCGAAGCAGCACTGCTGAAAATGCCCGAGTCGGATTACATGAGCGCGGCGCAGCTGGGATTCTTCCGCGAACGCCTGATCGCCATGCGCGACGAGTTGCAGCAGAAGGTCGACGAAACCGTTGAACACATGCGCGAGCAGGAAACCGTTGCCGATCCCGCAGACCGCGCTACGGTTGAAGAGGAGCACGCGCTCGAGTTGCGTACCCGCGATCGCGAACGCAAACTGCTCAAGAAGATTGAGCAGGCGCTGGCACGGATTGCCGACGAGTCTTATGGTTATTGTGAAGAGACGGGAGAACCGATTGGCTTGGCGCGCTTGCTGGCACGGCCGACGGCTACTCTCTCGGTAGAAGCGCAGGCGCGTCGCGAACGCCTGCAGAAGATGTACGCAGACTGAGCGCTGCGTGCAGCGGCCACCCTCACGGGAACGGCCGCTGTTGCGTTTTTGCGTGCAGCCTAGCCTGATGAAGGTGTTTCGCCGTGGCAGACTCCGTCTGCCGGCTGCACCGGGTGCAAGACAAGATGGTGTTGACCTCTCTTTTCGGCAAGAAGCCCTCCGGCGGTGGCAAGTCCGCGGATGACTCGCGGCCTGGTAAAACTGACCGTGGCGATGTCACGACCTCGCTCGAATTCACCCATGTCGGTGATATCGGGCGCTCGCTTGCGGCCGCAGCCGGCAAGATCCAGGTACTGGAAGTTTCGGTTGAGGATGTTGCGGCGATTGAGGAAGCGGCTGTCCTGTATGCCAATGCCAATGACTCCGGTGCCAAGGAGGTGCTGGAAGAGGCCCTGGATGGCGCCAGCAAGAGTTCTGATCGCCTCTGGCGGATGCTCTTCGATCTCTATCGTCTGATGGGCGATCGCCCGTCCTTTGAAGCACGTGGCGTAGTGTTCGCCGAGTTATTCGAAAAATCTCCACCGATCTGGGACGAAGCCACGCCCGTGGCCGCTGCTCCGGCCGCGCCCAAGGATGCGGCGCCGGCGGTGAATCTTTCCGGCAATCTCTCTGGCAACGCCCGCCCGCAGTTCGAGCAACTGGTGCGAATCGGCGCCAAGATGGGCAAGCTGCGTATTGACCTGTCACGTTTGCGCGGTGTCGATGAAGCCGGCGCGACGCTGCTCAGCGACACGCTGGACGCGTTGCGGCGGGCCAAGGTCAAGGTTGCACTGCTTGGCGCACGTCAGGCCTTCAGCTTGCTGGAGCCGCAACTCAAGGTGGGCGAGCCGCAGGGCCGGGTGTTCTGGCTGTGTGCGCTGGCCATGCTGCAGCAGCTGGGCGAGCAGGCTCCTTTTGAAGATATGGCCGTGAATTTCGCCATCACCTTCGAGGAGTCTCCCCCTTCCTGGGATCCGCCCGAGATCCTGCAGTCCAGCCCCACGGATACCGGTGGCATCGCGCCCAAGGCTGAAGAAGGCCCGTTGCTGAAGGATGGTTTCGTGATGGACGGTGTGGTGGCCGGCGGCCAGCCCGAGGTGTTGCGCAAGCTTGCGGTATACGGCTCTGAGCGAAATGCCATCGAGATTGATGCCAGCAAGCTCAAGCGTCTCGAATTCGTCAGTGCCGGTGCGTTGTTCAATCAGCTCGCCACGTTCCAGACTCAGGGCAAGCTCAATGTGATCCATCATCCCAACGAGATGGTGGCGGCCTTGATGCGGGTGATGGGCATCGATCAGGTTGCCCAGATCGAACACAAAAAGTTCTAGAGCCACGCATCAGGCTAAGCGCGGGCCGATCTCCGGCCTCCGCTCCTCGGCCAGATCTCGACCCGCTCGCGACGCCTGCTGCATGACTCAGCCACTTGTCGGCTGAGTTCGGGCGCAGAATGTGGCGGTCTCTTCTCCCTTCTCCGTCATGATCGAGCGCATCGTCGCCATCCTCTTCCCGGTCTTCGTGATCCCGGCCATCGGCTATCTGGTGGCGCGCCACAAGAAGCCGGACATGGCCCAGACCAATCGCCTGATTGCCGATGTATTTGTGCCGGCGCTGGTATTCGGCGCACTGGCTGATCGCAGCTTCCATATTGCCGAGTTTCGCTGGCTGGCGCTGGCGATGCTGCTGGTGACCATTGCTTGCGGCGCTCTGGGCTTCGCGCTGGCGCGTGGCCTGGGCGTGAGTCATCGGGTGCTGGTGCCGCCGATGATGTTCTCGAACTCGGTGAATCTTGGCGTGCCGGTGGCGGTGCTGGCTTTCGGTGACCAGGCTTTGCAGCCGGCCATCGTGCTGTTCCTGATTTCCAGCCTGCTGCATTACTCCTACGGCCTGTGGCTGCTGGACCACCAGGCACGCATTTCGCAGATGTGGCGAGTGCCGTCGCTGCTGGCCATGATCGCCGGGCTGGTGGTGTCACTGGCGGGCATTCAGGTGTGGCAGCCGGCGGTGGTGGCGCTGCGCATGCTGGGCGACATCTGTATCCCGCTGATGCTGTTCTCGCTGGGTGTGCGCATGACCGACATTTCCTTCAAGGACTGGAGCGTCGGCGCGATTTCCGGGCTACTGCGGCCGGCGGCAGGGATGCTGTTTTCCTGGGGGGTGGCGGATCTGCTGGGTCTGCAGGGCTTCGAGAAAGGTTTGTTGGTGATCTACGGCGCCCTGCCGCCGGCGGTGATGAATTACATCTTCGCCGAGCGCTATGACGCCGAGCCGGACCGGGTGGCGTCCATCGTTCTGCTGGGCAATCTGCTGAGCATTGCGGTACTGCCGGTGGCGCTGTATTTCGCTTTGCGCTAGACCGGCTGCTGCGCTTCGAGTGCAGCCCGCAGATCGAGTGGTGTTCGTAGGAGCAGCCTCTGGCCGCTCCTACGAAAATCTTCAGCTGCGCCAGCGGTCCAGCGAACGCCGGTCGCGCTTGGTCGGGCGGCCGTGGATTTCGAGCGAGGGTTCGACGCGCAGATGGCGCGCCTCCGCGACCTTCTGCCGCGCAGCTTCACTGGCTTCTGTTTCGCGATAGAGCTTGCGTGCTTCGGGCGCCGGACCACGCTTTTCGGAGAGACCTTCGATGATCAGCTCCCAGTGCATGTCGCCGATCGTGAGTTCGATGCGGTCGCCAAGCTTCACGTCCTTGGCCGGTTTCACGCGCATTCCGTTCACTTGCACCTTGCCGCCATCGACGGCGTCGGTCGCCAACGAGCGGGTCTTGAAGAAGCGCGCGGCCCATAGCCACTTGTCGGCCCGGACTGCCGAAAGCTCAGCCATGCTTCACTCGATCCAGAAGAAGGGATTGAAGGCCACTTCCCACAGGTGGCCGTCGGGGTCAGCGAAGTAGCCGGAATGGCCGCCCCAGAACACGTCTTGTGCGGGCTTCACGATGCGTCCGCCGGCCGCTTCGGCTTCATTCAGAACTTGAGCGACGGCTTCTTTCGTGCGCACGTTGTGGGCCAGGGTGATGCCGCGAAAACCGCTGCCGGTTGCGTCGCAGCCCACATCTTCGGCCAGCGCCTCGCGGGCGTAGAGCGAGAGCCACATTCCGTGCAGCTGAAAGAAGGCAACGCTGTCCCGACTCTCGGGGCGCAGCGGGAAGCCCAGCGCCAGATAGAAGGCACGGGCACGGGCGAGATCATTTACGCCCAGGGTGACGAGCGAGAGGCGCGCCTCCATTACACGTCGTAATCCGGGATGACGGCCGTTTCATCTGCCGCCGCTTCTTTCCATTCCTGCATGTGCGGATGGGCCAGCATGGTTTGCAGATAATCCTGCGCTGCGCCGTGGAGGCGTACGCCATAGCTGTCGAAGCGGAAGCACACTGGAGCGAACATCATGTCAGCGATCGAATAACTGCCGAACAGGAAGCGGCCGTGGCTGCCATGCTGGGCGCGGCTCTCGTTCCAGATCTGTTCGATGCGGCGGATGTCGGCGGCGAGCTCAGGACTATGGCTGGCGAGTGGTGCTGCGCGCCTGAGGTTCATCGGCATCTGGTTGCGCAGGGCCTGGAAGCCGCTGTGCATTTCGGCCGACACCGAGCGGGCGATAGCGCGTGCAGCGCCATCCAGCGGCCACAGCGGCGGACTTTCTTCGGCCAGATACTCGGCAATTGCCAGCGAGTCCCAGACGGCAATGCCGCTGTCGATCAGACAGGGGACCTTGCCTGACGGGCTCCAGCGCAGGATCTGGCTGTGCGTCTCGGGCTGGCGCAGCAGAATGCTGATTTCCTCGAAGGTGTGTCCGCTGGCCTTGAGCATTAGCCAGGCGCGTAGCGACCAGGAGGAGTAAGTCTTGTTGGCAATGATCAGTTTCATGGCATGACTTTCATGTGACCCATGATTATGGCATGCCCGAAGGGGCAGGTTTCAAGTGTCTTCGGATGTTCCCGGTTCCTCTGGGCTCAAGGCTCAAGGCTCAAGGCTCAAGGCTCAAGGCTCAAGGCTCAAGGCTCATCGCTCGACAGCGCCAGTTCCGGGCCACCAGAGGCCGGGACGCGCCCGAGACGGCTGCTCAGCGACGCTGGCCGGCGCTCCAGCAAGGTGGCATAGAGCTCGGCATTGGCCATCACCTTCTTCACGTAATCGCGGGTTTCGGTGAAGGGAATGGTTTCGGCATAGACCGCGCCTTCGAGCGGCCGCGTATCGCGCCACTTGCGGGCACGGCCGGGGCCGGCGTTGTAGGCCGCCGAAGCCAGCACCGGGTGATTGCTGAGCGAATCAAGCACATGGCGCAGATAGGCGCTGCCGAGCTTTACATTGGTGTCGATGCGGGTCAGCCAGCCCGGTTCGTAGTCTTTCCAGCCCTGCTTGCCGGCGATCCACTTACCGGTGGCAGGCATCACCTGCATCAGGCCCTGGGCGCCGACCCCGGAGCGTGCCACCGGCTGGAAGCGGCTTTCCTGCCGCACCAGACCGAACACCCAGGCTAGATCCAGCTGCTGCGTCTGCGCTTCACGCGAGAAAACGTCGTAGTAGGGGGCGAGATAGCGCAGCCCGAAATCGTGTTCATTGCGGGTGCGCTCGGCGGTATTGATGGCGCGGTCATACAGGCCGAGGCGGCGGGCATGCTCGGCAGCGGCAAGCAGGTAACGGTCGTCCGCACCACGGATGCCCCAGTTCCATTCGCGCATGCCTTCGGTGCGCATTTCGAGTCGGTAAAGCGCTTCGGCGCGGCGGAAGTCTCCACTCTGCTGGACGCGGCCGAGCTCCTGGGCCGTGATCGGTGCGCTGGCGCTGGGCCATTGGTAACTGCGGCCGAGGGCTTCGGTGGACAGGATTCCGTAGAAGCTCGCTGCATCGGCATTACGCAGGAAGTATTGCTGGGCCTCTTGCGGCCGGTTCTGGGCCTGCAGGGCACGGCCGTACCAGTAGCTCCAGTCGGCCGCATCGCGTTGCTCGCCCGGCATGGCTTCGATGGCCTGGCGCACGCCGGCCCAGTTGCCGCTGCGCAGATTGGCACGCACGCGCCAGGCGCGTTGCTCCGGCACCATGCTGGTGGCCTGGGCCTGTGCGAACCAGGCACTGGCCTCGGGCAGGTGGCTCTGGGCGGCCAGCCAGGCAAGCTGGCCCCAAGCATAGGCGCGTTCTTCGTCGCGGAAGCCCTTGTCAGCCAGGTCCTGCCAGATCGACGCAGCCTCGCGCACATTGCTGCGCGCCTGGCGCGCGATGGCGGCCAGAACCAGTTCGCGACCGGCACGGCCTTGTGGATTGCGCGCAGCGGGTGAGGCCAGGAAGCGGGCCGGGCTGTCGAGGGCCAGAGCGAGGCTGCTGCCGGCTGGCTGCTGGCTTTCCGGCAGGAGATTGAGGACATTCCGGGCAGTAGGGAAACGCTTGCCTTCGACTAGGCGGCGGAAGCGTTGCCACACCTCCTCGTTGCCCAGGCGACCCAGCAGCACGAGTTCCTGCAGGGGCTGAATGCAGCTGTCTGGTACATCCAGCAGGCTCAGCCATTGGGCTTCAAGGGCGGTCCGCGCCGCGTCGGCGGCTGGCCCGCCGGACTGGATCGCGTAGCACTGCGCGGCCTGATCGGGCTGCATCAGCAGGCCGTACTCGGCATCCATCTCGCTCCAGCGCTTTTCGAAGCCGAGGCGGCGCACCCATTCATTGCGCAGCTTTTCGGCCAGCCAGCTGCCGCTGTTGCTGCGCAGGAAGGCGCTGACGGCGCCTGCTGGCACCGCTTCGGTGAGGCGGGAAATCCGGTTGCTGAGCAGCCAGTACTGCACATAGGGCTCCAGCGTGTGGCTGGAGGGCTGGTCAGCGAGCTTGCTGAGGGCTGCGGCATCGCCCCGTGTGGCGGCATCCCGTGCGGCCAGGATGCGTGCGTCGCCCGTTTCGGCCGAAGAGGCTCCACTCAAGCCGCTCAATACCAGCCAGGCCACGCACAATCTGTACTTCATCACGTAACATCCCCTGCAGCCGGATCGCATGCTGCGACCCTTAACCAACTTAGAAAGCCGCATGTTACGTGAGTTCCGCCGCCCTTGACCGCCGCGCCCTGCGCGAAGCCCTGATAGCCGAGCGCGAAACACAAGCGCCGATGTTGCGCCTGCAGCTGACCCACGCCTTGCTCCCGCCGCTAGGGGACTTGCTGGATCGCCTTGAGCCGAGCGTGCTGGGTTTCTGCTGGCCTTATCGTGGCGAGCCCGATTTGCGTGAATTCCTCAGCCTCTGGCGCGCCCAGGGGCGTGGTCGTGAGCTGGCCCTGCCGGTGGTGCATGAGCAGGCGGCGAGTATGGCCTTCCATGCCTGGCGCCCCGGCGTGCCAATGGCGCCAGATCGCTTCGGCATTCCCGCCCCGCAAGGCACGGCCGTCCTGCATCCGGATGTGCTGATCGTGCCAGTAAATGGCTTCGATGCACGCGGCTATCGCATTGGTTACGGCGGCGGTTTCTTCGACCGCACCCTCGCCGCGCTGCAGCCGAAGCCGGTCACTGTCGGCGTGGGTTTTGAAATCGCCCGCCTTGAAGACGTGCAGCCGGAGCCGCACGACGTGCCGTTGGACTGGATCCTGACCGAGGATGGCGTCGTCGTCAGCCCTGATTAGCCCGAACCGACTGCCAGGCCAGCCCGAAGCGCGCCAGATACTTGCGCAGTCGGTCGGCATCGTTGGCGACCTTCTTCTCCTGGCGCGACACCGCAAAGATGCGCCGCCCAGCCTCCGACAGGCTGCTCGCAGCACGACAGGCCTTGATGACGGCGTCGAGCTGGCAGCGGTCGAACAGGTCCAGCGTGTCGGCCCCATCGCCCAGCACCTCGGCGACCACATCTTGCGCCGCACTGCCTGACCAACCCGCGCGCAACCGTGCCACCTCGTCCTGCACATTCTGCTCGGTGATGCGCCCCGCTTCGGCCAGCGTCGCCATGCGCGTGATCGATGCCGACAGCTCGCGGAAGTTGCCACTCCAGCGCGCATCGGGCGAACTGGCGAAGTCCAGATAGCGGCGGCGCGCCTCGACGTTGAAGCGCGCCTGCAGGTTGTGCTCGCGCGCGAAGCGTTCCAGCTCGAAGTCCAGATTCGGTTCGATGTCTTCAGGCCGCCGTGCCAGCCCCGGCAAGTCGAATGTCCACAGGTTGATGCGCGCGAACAGGTCTTCGCGGAAGCGCCCTTCGGTCACCCACTGACGCAGGTCGCGATGTGTGCCGGCGATGAGCTGGAAGTCGCTCTCGACTTCGCGGTCAGCGCCGAAGGGGAAGAAGCGCTTCTCCTCGATGGCCTTCAGCAGCATGGCCTGTTCGTCCAGCCCCAGCTCGCCGATCTCGTCGAGAAACAGCAGCCCGCCATCGGCCGCACGCAGCAGGCCCGGCCGCTCGGTCTGCGCGCCGGTGAAGGCGCCCTTCACATGGCCGAAGAGTGTGGACATCGCCGAGTCGCCACGCAGCGTCGCGCAGTTCACCTCCACAAAGCGCCCGACCAGGCGCTGCTTCTGATGCTTTAGTTCATACACCCGTCGCGCCAGGAATGACTTGCCCGCCCCGGTTGGCCCCACCATCAACATTGGCGCCTTTGAACGCCCGGCCACCTTCTCGATCTGCTCGATCATCTGGTTGAAAGCCGCGTTGCGCGTCGCGATGCCCGACTTCAGAAAGCTCACCGTGTCGTCATGCTCGCGCGCAAAGCGCTGCGCAATCTTGTTGTAGCGCGACAGGTCGAGGTCGATCAGCGCATAGCTGCCAATCGTGTCCGCCACCTCCTTCTTGCGTGGCGGCGAGGTCTGCAGCAGCCGCGCCGGCAGGTAACGCGCCTCGGCCAGCAGAAACCAGCAGATCTGCGCCACGTGCGTGCCCGTGGTGATGTGGATCAGGTAGTCCTCGGCCTCTACGTCAAAGGCATAGCCCCGTGCGAAGTCGTGCAGCGCTGTGTAGACCTCTTCGAAATCCCAGGGGTCGCGCAGCGCCGTGAGCACGCTCACCACCTCGGTCTCGGGCGACACGGCGGCGATGTCGCCTTTCACGCGATCGAACAGGCTCTGGCTGCGCACGTCGTGCAACAGCTCCAGTCGATGCACCACCAGATCTTCCTGCTGGCACAGGCCCACCGTCGGCCGCCACTTCTCCCAGCGCTGGGAACCCTTGCCGCCGTAGTCGAGCTGAGTGCCAAGGAATCCGATGACGACATTTTTCTTCATGGCTATCTAAAAAGATAAGAAGCGATATTTAAGTCTATCAACGCAGGGCATTGATCGGCGAGCAGGATTTGTCGCAAGAACAAAAATATCAATTAAAACAATACTCTGTAAGCCCGGTAGCACTTGGCGCATGCACTGGCACGCAACTCGCAATACAGAGTGCATTGCAGCCTGAAGCAACAGCCCACGAGCAGGGGATCAAAGCCCCGCTGGTGCCGGAGAGCCGGATTCCGATCTGTCGTTCGCCGGTATGCCGCCGCAGACGACTGCGATGAACGGGTGATCTCGTTGGGAGCTGGCCGGGTTCGATTCCCGGGTCACCCCCAAATTGGATAGCTCAATTGGGTAGAGCAATCGGCTCATAACCGATGGGTCGCGGGTTCGAATCCCGCTCCAGCCTTAACAAGGCAGTGTTGGAAATGCAGTACCCGTCGGTCGCGGAATGCGTGAGCACCCGCCACCGGCCCGGATCGGCCTCCCGCCCACACAGGTGGCAGGGCGTCCGGTGAGAGGCAGACGTCTGGAGTGGTGCGGGCCTTTTGACCCTTACCGCAACCCGGACTGAAGCCTCCACCGCCCGCCTCCCCGTCCGTGTCGAAGGGCAGGCCCTCCGGGCCGGTGAAGACCGGCACAAACTGAAATCAAAAGGGGAATGAAAATGTTGAAGCGCTTTGTGATCAAGAAGAACGAACGTGGTGTGTTGCTCAGGGACGGCGATTACCAACGCATCCTGAATGCCGGTCGTCACTACTTCTTCGACCCGCTTGGCAGCCTCGCGGTGCAAACCTGGAAGCTCGACACCCCCATGAACGATGTGGCGTTGGTCGACTACCTTGTGCAGAACGACCCCGATACCGCCGCCGAGTGTTTCGAATCCATGGAGCTGGGTGAAGACGAAGCCGGGTTGCGATACGAGAACGAATTTCTGGTTGAGGTTCTGGCGCCAGGTTCGCGTCGTGTGTATTGGAAAGGCTTGCTGGCGCAGCGTTTGGAGAAGCTTCGGCTAAGCGAGGGCTATGGTTTGCCGGCCGTGCTGACTGCGCGCCTTGTGCAGCCCAATCTGCGCGGCCGTGCCATCAGCGGCTTGAACGGCGTGTTGCTGGCGCAGGTGCCGGCGTATCACCTCGGCGTGTTGCGTGTCGACGGCAAGATCGAACGTCTGCTCAAGCCGGGTGCGGAAGCCTTCTGGCGCTTCAACCGCGAGGTGCAGGTCGAGCTGGTCGATACGCGGCTGCAGAGCATGGAAGTGAGCGGACAGGACATCCTGACGCGCGACAAGGTGAGCTTGCGTCTCAACCTTGCCGCGACCTGGCGCTACACCGATGTGCTGCTCTCGTTCGAGAAGCTGGCCAAGCCCGTAGATCACCTCTACCGCGAATTGCAGTTCGGTTTGCGTGCTGCAGTAGGTACGCGGACGCTTGATGAGCTGCTTGAAAACAAACAGGTGATCGACGAGGTGGTGAGTACTTACGTGGCGCGCAAGCTCGATGGTTTTGGCATCGAGGTCGGCAGTATCGGTGTGAAGGATATCGTCCTGCCCGGCGAGATGAAGACCATCCTCGCCAAGGTCGTAGAAGCCGAAAAGGCCGCCGAGTCGAACGTGATTCGTCGTCGCGAAGAAACCGCCGCGACCCGCTCGCTGCTCAACACGGCAAAGGTGATGGAAGACAACCCTACCGCCCTGCGTCTCAAGGAGCTGGAAACCCTTGAGCGCGTGGCCGAAAGGATCGACCGCATCTCCGTGTTCGGTGGGCTGGATCAGGTTCTGAACGGATTGGTCAGCATCAAGGGCGCATGAGCCTCTCATCCTCCCTCGCATGAGCGGGGGAGGATGAGAGGCCAGAGAAGCCCATCGCCATGATCGGGTTTGAAAATGAAAAGCGGAAAACAACGCAAGGCAGAAATCAAGGCGGCTCGCCTGCAACGCGTAGCCCGATTTAAGGCCAGTGTGTCTTGCACGCCCAAGATCAAGCCCAAGCGCTTGCCTGCAGGCGTGGTGGTGTGCGATGCAAACCAGCTTGCGCCCAGCAATAGCTATGGGATACCCGCCTTCGTGTTTCGCGGCTACTACGTTGATACCGCTTTCCGCTGCAAGGATTGCGATGCCGAAGGCATCTGGACAGCCGCGCGGCAGAAGTGGTGGTACGAAGTCGCCAAGGGCAATGTGGAAACGCGCGCAGTACGATGCAAGTCCTGCCGCGCCATCGAGCGGGCTCGCAAGGCGCAGGCTCGCGAAGTTCATCACGCAGGTCTGCTGGCAAAGCAGGCTGCCGCTGTGAAGTAAAGGAAAGTGAAATGGAATACCAGCTTCTCGAAGTCGAAAACGGCAAGCCCATCAAGATGTGGACGCAAGGCGTGCCCGTCGAAGACGAAGCGCGTCAGCAGCTCATGAACACGGCGAAGATGCCCTTCATCTACAAGCACATGGCCGTGATGCCCGACGTGCACCTCGGTAAGGGCTCGACCATCGGCAGCGTGATCCCCACCCTGGGCGCCATCATCCCGGCCGCTGTCGGTGTGGATATCGGCTGCGGCATGATGGCCGCGCGCACCACGCTCGTCGCCAGCGACCTGCCCGACAGCCTCGCCGGCCTGCGCAGCGCCATCGAACGCGCCGTGCCACATGGTCGCAGCAACACACGTGCTGGTCGCGACAAGGGCGCCTGGGATACACCGCCCGCGACTGTCGACAGCATGTGGGGCGAACTGGTTGAAGGCTTCGGGCGCATCTGCGAAAAGCACCCGCGCCTGAAGAAGACGAACAACCACAAGCACCTCGGAACGCTGGGAACGGGTAACCACTTCATCGAAGTCTGCCTCGACGAGGTCGACCGCGTGTGGTTCATGCTGCACTCCGGCTCTCGTGGAGTGGGTAACGCCATCGGCACGCACTTCATCGAGCTTGCGCAGAAAGACATGCAACAGCACATCGCCAACCTGCCGGACAAGGATCTGGCCTACTTCGAAGAAGGCAGCCAGCACTTCGACGACTACGTCGAGGCCGTCGGTTGGGCGCAGGACTTCGCCCGCCGCAACCGCGCCGTGATGATGCAGAACGTCATCGCTGCGGCTCGCAGCGTGATCGCCAAACCCTTCGACGCCGACGTGGAAGCAGTGAACTGCCACCACAACTATGTGCAGAAGGAAACACACTTCGGCGCCGAGGTTCTCGTCACCCGTAAGGGCGCCGTGTCGGCCCAGAAAGGCCAGCTCGGCATCATCCCCGGCTCGATGGGGGCGAAGAGCTTCATCGTGCGCGGGCTAGGTAACGAAGAAGCCTTCTGCTCATGCAGCCACGGTGCGGGTCGCACCATGAGCCGCAACGAAGCGAAGCGCCGCTTCACGGTTGCCGACCAGGTGGCTGCGACCGCTCACGTTGAATGCCGCAAGGACGCCGAAGTGATTGATGAAATCCCGATGGCGTACAAGGATATTGATGCGGTGATGGAGGCGCAGCGTGAGCTGGTGGAGGTGGTGCATACGCTGCGGCAGGTTGTTTGTGTGAAGGGGTGAGTTACAACTGCCCATGCACTCTCATCGCTTTGTCTATTCCCAACCAATCCTTTGACTAGCCATGAACAACGATCGCAAATCCGTCTTGAAGCAGAGGTTCTACAACGATGTCGAAGAAATATCGAAGGACTTGATAGCGGCTTACAGCTTGAGGTTCAAGCAGGAAGTGCCAGAACTGAGTCAAGCGACCATGCGTTGGCTGGACTTCAGGTTTCGCTACGTAGATCCAATGCCTCGGCCGGTTGTTCTCTCGGATAGGTTTCCGAAGTCGGGTCTTCCACGCGCGACGAGAGATGCTCTCAAGCAGTTTGTACAACGAGTTGAAAGCGGTGGCGATTTGAACCCTTACCAAGGAAAGGGGTTGAGCCTGCACAACGACTTCAGCGGAGACAAGAAGGGGAGGCGCACCGACTTGCTATGGGCGGAATGGGGTATCCATCACTTCCACCTCAGCACCGATCCTTTGCCACATGATGAGTACTTCTCACCACGTGCTGACTATCTAGCCTTTTGCTTGGTCGGAGGAAACGTACTTGCGGTGATTGATGTATTGCCACATGGAACAACGAGCGACTTTGCAAACCCCGAGTTGATCAGGACGGTGGCAAGGAACTGGCCGGACGTCATGAGTCCGTTCGAGCTGAAAGGCATGATGCCCACAGATAGGACTTGGACACAGAATGAGATACATCAGCTAAGGGCTGCTGGACTAATCATCCCAATCTCACTCCACAACTCGATGTACATGGGCCCAGGTGGAGGCCTGACATCTGCGGCTACCTCACTCAAGGTAGGTAAGGCATGCGACTACCTGTTCGACTGCTTAGAGGTCCTCGCGGAGGAGGTTGCCGATAACAACGGACTGTTTCGAACGCCAGAGATTATGGCTCTCGATGTCGAGCCTGATTTTTGTTTGGCCATAACGCCAGCCGGCTTATGTGTCTACGAGAGCCATGTCGATCTGGCGTTCAAGTTACCACTGCCCGAACATGACAAAAAGGAAACTGTTTTTCAGACAATTCACAACCTCGTTCTACCGCCTTGGGCATGCCAAAATTTAATGAAGCGTGCGGGGCTAACAAGCAAATAGCAAGTAGCCCGGATGCAGCGCAGAGGAATCCGGGACAGGCGGACGATCAATAACAACAACCCCGGATTCCGGCCTACGGCCTGCATCCGGGCTACATCGGCGGTCCGTGAGCGCCAGAACAACGAGCAATTGAAATGAACACAAAACCCGCGCTGCTGAGCGCCCATCCCATCGACGACAGCATCCGCGCACGCGTCATGCAGGCCCTCGACCAGAGCGAGGCCGAGCATGAGGTGAAGGTGTTATTCGCCTGTGAGTCCGGCAGTCGCGGCTGGGGCTTTGCCTCGCCCGATAGCGACTACGACGTGCGCTTCGTCTACGTGCATCGCCTGCCCTGGTACCTGACGGTGGAGCCGCAGCGCGACGTGATCGAGTTGCCGATCAGCGACGAGCTGGATCGCTTCCTGATGGATGTGGTGATGGCGCAGGAAGCATCACGATGACGAATGTGCTGTTCCTCTGCAGCCAGAATAAGCTGCGTAGCCCGACGGCCGAGCAGGTATTTGCGGAGTATCCGGGCATCGGGTGTTCGTCGGCGGGGCTCAACCACGACGCCGAGAACCCGCTGACACCGGAGTTGCTGGAATGGGCCGAGCTGATCTTCGTGATGGAGAAGGCGCAGCGCAGCAAGCTGCAGGCGCGCTTTGGCGAGCATCTGCACGACAAGCGCGTGGTGTGCCTCAACATCCCGGACAACTACCGCTTCATGGAGCCGGCGTTGGTTGCGCTGCTGGAGAAGAAGGTGGCGCCGCATTTGCCGGCGTGATGCGACGGCGGCCGTCATTTCCGCGAAGGCTGGAGTCCAGCGACGTGAAGTTCGCGGGACCCAGACACTGGGTTCCCGCTTGCGCTGGAACGACGAAAATTATTTAAGGCGTGTGCCTGAAAAGGCCACGACATGAACATGATTGAACTCGATGGCTCGCAAGGCGAAGGCGGCGGGCAGATTCTGCGCACGGCGCTCACGCTTTCGATGATCACCGGCACGCCGTTTCGCATCGAACGCATTCGCGCGAAGCGCAGCAAGCCGGGGCTGTTGCGGCAGCATTTGACGGCCGTGAAGGCTGCGGCCGAGATCTGCGGTGCCCAGGTGGAAGGCGCCGAGGCTGGTTCGCTGAGCCTCAGCTTCGTGCCGGGCAGGATTCGCGGCGGCGACTACCGTTATGCCATCGGCACGGCAGGTAGTTGCACGCTGGTGCTGCAGACGGTATTGCCGGCGCTGTGGTTCGCCGATGCGCCGAGCACGGTGACGCTGAGCGGTGGCACGCATAATTCCGCCGCGCCGCCGGCGGACTTCCTGCAGCGCGCCTGGTTGCCGCTGATGCTGCGGATGGGCGTGCAGATGGAGCTGGAACTGCTGCGGCACGGTTTCTACCCGGCGGGGGGCGGTGAGCTGCAGGCGCGCGTGCAGCCGCTCAAGGCATTGCAATCCTTGCATCTGCCGGAGCGCGGCGAACTGCTCCAGGCGCGCGCCACGGCGATTGTGGCGGGTGTGCCTGGCGATGTAGCGAAACGTGAGCTGGATACGCTGAACGAGGCGCTGGCCGGCGCGCTGGGTGAGGTGGCAGGCGAGATTCGAGGCCTGTCCTCACGCGAAGGGCCGGGTAATGCTCTGCTGCTTGAGTTGCAGTATGCAGGCGCCACCGAATTGTTCACGGCCTTTGGTGAGAAGGGGCTACCCGCGCAGACCGTGGCCTGCCGGCTGGCGCAGGAGGTAGTGGCCTTTCACCGCAGCAATTCGGCCGTGGGCGAGCATCTGGCCGATCAGTTGCTGCTGCCGATTGCACTGGCGGGGGCGGGATCGTTCTGCACCAGCACGCTCTCTTCGCACCTGCAGACGAACATTGAAGTCATCCAGAAATTCCTGCCGGTGGAATTCTCGATTGCAGCAGAAGCGAGTGCACATAGAATTGCGCTCTCTTGATCCTGACCGGGAATGGCTGTGAGCACTGAAAAAACGCCCTTCGAAGAATTCGGTGGCGAGGCCACCGTGCGCCGCCTGGTGGATCGTTTCTACGATCTGATGGACGCGTTGCCCGAGGCTTACGTGATCCGCAAGATCCATCAGGACGATCTCGCCAGTGCGCGCCAGAAGCTCTTTGAGTACTTCTGCGGCTGGCTCGGCGGGCCTGCGCTGTATGAGGCAAAGTATGGCCATCCGCGGATGCGCGCGCGGCACATGCCTTTTGCCATCGGCGAGGCTGAGCGCGATGCCTGGCTGCTGTGCATGGCGCAGGCCTTTGATGAGGTGCTGCCGCCTGGCGAGCCGCGCGATGCGTTCTGGCAAAGGGTGGTGGGGCTGGCTGACTGGATGCGTAATCGGGAAGGCTGAATGGCTTCCTGAATGATGGACATGTGTAAACGCGGCTGGCGGCTGTGGCCTCGTGCGGGGGATAATCCCGTCCTGTTCATCGCATTTCCCCGGAAGTAAGCCCCATGTCTGCTCCCCGCGCCGTCGTCCTGCTCTCCGGCGGACTCGATTCCGCCACCTGCCTCGCCATTGCTCGTGCCGAGGGTTTTGAAACCTACGCCCTGTCGGTGGCTTATGGTCAGCGCCATGCCGCCGAGCTGGCCGCCGCTGAGCGTGTGGCCGCCGCGCTGGGCGCTAAAGAACATCGTGTGGGACATGTGGATCTGGGGCAGTTCGGCGGTTCGGCGTTGACCGATGCGAGCATCGAAGTGCCGACCTCGGGCGTGGAAGCCGGCGGTATCCCGGTGACTTACGTGCCGGCGCGCAATACCGTGATGCTCTCGCTGGCCCTGGGTTGGGCCGAGGTGCTGAAGGCTAATGCGATCTTCGTGGGCGTGAATGCGGTGGATTACTCCGGTTATCCGGATTGCCGCCCCGAATTCATTGCCGCTTTCGAGAAGATGGCCAACCTGGCCACCAAGACTGGCGTGGAAGGCCTCAAGCTTTCCATCCACGCGCCGCTGATCTCGCTCTCCAAGGCCCAGATCGTGCAGCGCGGTAGCGCGCTGGGCGTGGATTACGGCATGACTGTGTCCTGCTACAAGGCGGACGACGAAGGTCGTGCCTGTGGCCAGTGTGATGCCTGCCGCCTGCGCCGGGCTGGCTTTGAGGCTGCCGGGCTCGTTGATCCGACGCGCTACGCCTGAGCCGTTGCCCGCAAGGGCTGAGTTTCACAGACGAGGCAGGCCTGGCGCCGGAAGCCGGGGCACAGGCGGCAGCGGCAGGCTGTTGCGGTTGCGCTCGTTGTCCTGGGAGCGCTGACGGGTGGTTTCGTGTTCGCGCCGGTAGCGGTCGGAGTAGGGGGAGCAGTAAGGGTCGAAGCGCGGGTCACAGCAGTAGCGCCGACCGAAATCGTCCACGCAGCAGCCGAAGGCGTCGCAATGCTCCAGCGGGCGTGGCGCCTCGCGCCGTTCGCCAGGTTCGGTCGCGCAGGCAGCCAGAAGCAGGGCCAGGAGGCCTGATTGCCAGCCTTTCATGCTGCGATTTTCCCGTCCAGGTAGAACCAGCGACCGTCTTCGCGCACAAAGCGGCTGAGCTCTTCCAGACGTTCGGCGCGGCCACCTACGCGGCAGCGGGCGATGAAGTGCACCGTGCCGTGATCGGCATCCTGCAGCGCGGTGCTCACGATCTTCAGGCCGATCCATTTCGCCAGCGGCGGGGTGCTCAGATCCAGTTCGGTGGGCCGGCTGCCGGGATGCCAGCTCGCAATCAGATAGTCACCGAGGCCGAGCGCGAAAGCGCTGTAACGCGAGCGCATCAGCGCTTCTGGCGTGGGCGCAGCCTGCCCACCGTGATAGCGGCCACAACAGTGCTCATAGCTTGCGGGCAGGCCGCAGGGGCAGGGTAGCCCGGCTTTCATTCCACCGCCTGGATGGCAGTGACGAAGTACTGGGTTTCACCGAAGCAGGTGGTCGGCAAGCCGATATGCTGCTCGTAGGTCAGTGCGACGCGTTTGCCGACCAGCTTGTTGATCTGCTCGGCAATCGCATCATCTCGTACCGAGAACTGGAAGATTTCCGCAGGCTGGCCCGGCAGGTTGACCAGCGCCAGATCGCCTTCCCAGGTCTTGCAGACCCAGCCCTTGCGCGAAAGCTTCTGCACGTAGCCAGCCCGTTCGCCATCGGAGTAGTTGTAGCTCAGGGCGATCCAGGTATAGAGCGTCACGAGAAGGATCAGGCCGCCGAGGATCAGGGCGAGGATTAGCAGGGCTGCGCCACGTTGGTGTGAGGAGGGCATGAGCGAGAGTCCAGTGCGTTCGAGAGATCGAGTTTAGCGACTTAAAGCAGGAACTGTGCGCAAGGAAACAGTCGCCAGCTCAGTCGCCCGGAAACATCAGCGCCAGGCAGACGAGCAGCACGCAAAGCAGCAGCATGAAGCCGAAGGCTGCGCCAAGATGGGTGCCGCCTGCACGCGTGATCTCGGCCTCGATCTGCTCCGGGGGCCCGCCTGCGGCCTCGATCGCGGCGATGCGGCTTTGTGCGAAGTGGCGATAGAGGGTGTTGCCATACAAGCCGAACATGACCGAAGTACCGATGTTCATGGCGTAGCTGAGGCTGTCCGGTAGTCCGATGACCAGTTCCAGCAGGGTTTCCAGGCCGATGATGGCGATGAAAATGGCGCAGTAGGCGTACATCTTGCGGTAGGCCAGCCAGGACAGGCCGAGCACGAAGGCAGCCCAATTCCAGCTAGTGGCTTGGCGCTTGAGCGCGGCGGCAGCCCATTTGTCGCGATAGATGGGGTATTTGGTGCCCACGAAGTTGGCCAGACGCTGTTCCTGCAGATCAAGCTGTTCGATGACGGGCACATGCAGCAATTCTGCAGTGGGCGGCTGATAGGGATTGACCGGCTGATTCATGACGGATCCGGCAGATTGCTGAGAATCACGGGATTATGACATTAGTATTGCTTTCGGCATGTGTCGGTTTCAGTGCCTACCCTTGGCACAGGCGCTGAAGTGAGAGGCTTCCAGAATGGCCAGCGGCTCACTGGGGGCGTCTGGCCCTTGTTCCTCCTGCACGGCCAGATCGGCCGCATGGAGCAGGTTGCGTGTGAGCACCCAGCGGTAGTGGCTGATCACCGGGTTGGCGTCGAGCAGGTAGTAGCCTTCGGCGCGCTGGCTGGCCGGTGCGCCGATGCTGGCCAGGCCCGGCAGCAGGCCGGCGGCGGCAGCCCATTCGCGGGCGAGGCCGACGCCATCGTTGGCGGTGGCGGCAAGCCAGATGCGCGGGTCCTGCCGATTGCTGGCATAGATCTTGGGGCTGGGGTTGAAGGCCCAGGTCTCGCTGACCAGGGTACGCGTGTCGTGGTGCTTGGTGACGTGCACAGCGAGTGCCCCGCCGAGTGAAAAGCCGCTGGCAATCACGCGCAGACCCGCGTACTCCGGGCGGCTGGCGAGGCGCTTGAAATAGGCGCGGGCCAGCGTGTACTGGCGGGTGTCAAACCCGAAATTGGTGTTCTGCCAGTCCGCGTCGTCATTCGAGCCGGCGAAGGCAATCACCAGCTCCTTGGGCCTGCCGCCCGGAGCGTCCAGCACTTCGAAGGCCGCTGCCTCAAACCCCGAGCGGTCGCGGCGTGGGCGATCGATTTCGCGCAGGCGTTCGGGCCGGCTGAAGTAATGAGCGCGGCTTTCGGCATTGTCCTGTTGCAGGACCAGTGCCGCCGCCACGGCGTACAGATAGCCGCGCTGCGCAACCTTCAGGTGCTGGTTGTCGAAAGGTTTGGCGGCCGGATCAAGAAAGCGGCCATTGCACCAGAAAAGGCTGGCGGCTGTGGCGGGCAGGTTGGTGAGGCAGAACAGTAAGGTGAGAAGGCGCAGCAGGAGCACGAGAGGCAGGCACGGGAGAAAGCGCCGTCATTATGCCGGAGGCGCCTGAGCTATGGCCCGCCTCCGGGCAGGCCACGCCGGTATTGCACGGCTTCGGCCACGTGGGCGGCGCCGATTACTTCTGCACCGGCAAGGTCGGCAATCGAGCGCGCCACGCGCAGGCTGCGGTGATAGGCGCGGGCTGAGAGGCCCAGGCGTTCGATGGCCTGTCTCAACAGCGCCTTCGCCTTATCGTCAGCTACGCAGTGGGTTTCGACCTCACCCGCCGCAAGATGGGCGTTGGCTTTGCCTTGGCGTGCGTGCTGGCGTGCATGGGCGGCGATCACGCGGGCGCGTACGGTGCTGGTGGCTTCACCTGAGGGAGCAGCCTGCAACTCATCAGCGCTGAGGCTACCGACCTCCATGGTCAGGTCGATGCGATCGAGCAAGGGGCCGGAGAGTTTGCCGCGATAGCGTGCGACCTGATCCGGCGTACACCGGCAGGCCCGCTTAGGATGTCCCAGAAAACCACAGGGACACGGGTTCATGGCCGCCACGAACTGGAAGCGGGCCGGAAATTCGGCCCGGCTGGTCGCGCGCGAAATCGTGATCTGGCCGGTTTCCAGCGGCTCGCGCAGGGCTTCGAGCACGCGCCGGTCGAATTCCGGCAGCTCATCGAGAAAGAGCACGCCGTGGTGCGACAGGCTGATCTCGCCGGGGCGCGGAATCATGCCGCCGCCAACCAGTGCAGGTGCGGACGAGGAGTGATGCGGGCTGCGGAAGGGGCGGGCACGAAAACGCGCCGGATCGAAGCGCCCCTCCAGTGACTGGATGGCCGCCGATTCGAGCGCCTCGGCTTCCGATAGTGGTGGCAGGAGGCCCGGCAGGCGGCTCGCCAGCATCGATTTGCCGGTGCCGGGTGGGCCGTAGAGCAGCAGTGAATGCAGGCCACAGGCTGCGACTTCCAGCAGGCGACGCGCCTGCGCTTGACCTCTGACGTCCGCCAGATCCGGGTATACCGGCTCGTTCCCGAGCACCGCACCGGAATAGGGCGTGAGTGTGGCGTGACCGTTGAAATGGGCGGCTACTTCAAGCAGGTTGCGCGCCGGCAGGATGGTGATGCCTTGCACCAGCGCTGCTTCGGCCGCGTTTTCAAGGGGCAGGATCAGCGCACGGCCTGCCTGCGCCGCGCGCCAGGCCATGGCCAGGGCGCCACGCACTGGGCGCAGCTCGCCGGAGAGCGAGAGTTCGCCTGCCAGTTCGTATTGGTCGAGCGTGGCGGCCTTGATCTGGTCCGAGGCTGCCAGGATACCGATGGCGATCGGCAGGTCGAAGCGCCCGGATTCCTTGGGCAGATCGGCCGGTGCGAGGTTGACCGTGACGCGTTTGTTGGGAAATTCGAACTGACCGGTGAGCAGGGCCGCGCGTACCCGGTCGCGCGCTTCCTTGACTTCGGTATCCGGTAGGCCGACCAGCGACACGGCCGGCAGACCACCCGCCAGATGCACCTCGACGGTGACTTCCGGCGCATCCATGCCGGCCAGAGCGCGGCTTTTGATCAGGGCAAGTGACATGCGCCCGAGTCTAAGCCGTCCGTACGGGGCAGGCCGTGGCCTGCCCATGGGTATCAGGCAGGGGGCTGGTTGTCGCGCTCAGCGAGGCGCTTTTCCAGTGCCTCGATCCGGGCACAGGCTGCCTCGAGTAGGGCTTTCTGCACTTCAAACTCTTCCCGGGTGACTAGATCGAGACGTGAAAAGCCGGCGGCCAGCATGGCCTTAGCGTTCTTTTCGAAATCCTTGGCCGGGCCGCTTTGCATCAGTTCGCTGAACTTGTTGCCCATTTCTTCGAAGATCTGCGCGGGTTTGCTGGGATCAATCATGGTTTCGTGCTCCGGAAGGGTGGGGAATCGCCGGCAGTGTAGTGCTTTTGCTTACACTGCGACACGCCGCAGAGGATGCACCAGCTTGATGCATGGCTTTGGTGCAGCCTTCTTGATGATGCTCAACAAGCGTGCGCCAGCCCTTTCGGGCAGAGACTGGATAAAGAGCAGAAACGACCATTTGGAGAGGGTTTCGATAAAGTGGCACGAAACCGGCTAAGGACTCCGCACACCAGTTTCTGGTCTCTTTCTTTCAAGGAGCGAATCACATGCGTCTGTCCATCATTGCTGCATCCCTGCTGTCGGCTTTTGCTGCTGTTCCGGCCTTTGCGGCTGACGAGCCGGCTTCGGCTCACACTTTTACCGGCAACATGACGCTGGCCTCCGAGTACATCTATCGCGGCATCGCCCAGACCAATCGCAAGCCGGCCATCCAGGGTGGTGCGGATTACAGCCACAGCAGCGGCGTGTATGCCGGTGCCTGGGCTTCAAACATCAGCTGGCTGTCGGACCTGAGCGCCACGGATGCCAAGGTCAGCTCTTCGGTTGAAGTGGACACCTATGGCGGCTTCAAGCTGCCGGTGGGCGATGTGACCCTTGATGTGGGCGTGCTGAAGTACTGGTACCCGGGCACCTACCCGGCCGGCTTTGTGAACCCGGAAACGCTGGAAGGTTACTTCGGCACCAGCTACAAGTTCGCCACCTTCAAGTATTCCTACTCCTTCACCAACCTGTTCGGTGCCCAGGCCGTTCAGGAGGATGGTTCGACCAAGAAGTCCGAAGGCAGCCAGTACTTTGATCTCTCTCTGAATCCTGAACTGGGCGCTGGCTTCGTGCTGAACCTGCATGCCGGTCGTCAGCTGGTCGCCAACTTCCCCGGCGCCTCCTACAACGACTACAAGATTGGCGTGACCTATGACCTGAAGGGCTGGGCACTCGGCGCGGCTTACGTGACCACTACGGCCAAGGCCAGCTCTGGCGATTTCTACCGCAGCGCACTGAACCGTGATCTGGGCTCCGACCGAGTCGTGTTTACCGTCGGCAAGACCTTCTGATCATTCCAACCAGGGCGGGCTGCTTCGCAGTGCGCCCAACAAAGGAGCCACCCATGAAATTCGTTTCCGCCATCATCAAGCCCTTCAAGCTCGACGAAGTGCGTGAGGCGCTGTCCGCCATCGGCGTGCAGGGCATCACCGTCACCGAGGTGAAGGGTTTCGGTCGTCAGAAGGGCCACACCGAGCTGTACCGTGGCGCTGAGTATGTCGTCGACTTCCTGCCCAAGGTCAAAGTTGAAATCGCCATCGACGATGCGCTGCTCGATCAGGTCATCGAAGCCATCGAGAAGGCTGCTAACACCGGCAAGATTGGCGATGGCAAGATCTTCGTGTTCGACCTGCAGCAAGCCATCCGCATCCGTACCGGTGAAACCGGCTCGGAAGCTCTGTGATCTTTCAGGAGTAGAGACAATGAAAAAGTTTCTCGCCATTGCACTGACGGCTTTCTCCGTCATGCTTTCCGGCGCTGCGCTGGCTCAGGAAGCCGCCAGTGCCCCGGTTGCTGCTGAGGCCGTTGCGGCCCCGGCCGCTGCCGCCCCGGCCGCCGCTCCGGCGGCTGAAGCCTCGGCTCCGGCAGCTGCCGCCGTGCCCGTGGCTAACAAGGGTGACAATGCCTGGCTGCTGGTTTCTGCCGCCTTCGTGATTCTGATGTCGATTCCTGGCTTGGCCCTGTTCTACGGCGGCCTCGTGCGCACCAAGAATGCGCTGTCGGTGCTGATCCAGGTCTTCGTGGTGTTCGCGCTGATCACCGTGCTGTGGATCGTCTACGGTTACTCGTTGGCCTTCACTGAAGGCAATGCCTTTATCGGCAACTTCAGTAAGCTCTTCCTCGCCGGCGTGACGCCGGAGAGCGTAGCGGGCACCTTCTCGAAGGGCTCCTATGTCAGCGAACTGATCTACGTGGCCTTCCAGGGTGCCTTCGCCGCCATCACCGTGGCCCTGATCCTCGGCGCCTTTGCCGAGCGCATCAAGTTCAGCGCCGTGCTGGCCTTCTCGGTGATCTGGTTCACCTTCTCCTATCTGCCGGTCTGCCACATGGTCTGGTTCTGGGCGGGTCCCGATGCCTATACCTCGGCTGAAGCGGGTGCTGCTGCCGGTGCCACCGCAGGTTATCTGTTCCAATTGGGCGCGCTGGACTTCGCGGGCGGTACCGTGGTGCACATCAACGCCGCAGTGGCCGGCATCGTCGGCGCCTTCATGGTTGGCAAGCGTATTGGTTTCGGTCGCGAATCCATGGCTCCGCACAGCCTGACCATGACCATGATCGGCGCTTCGCTGCTGTGGGTGGGCTGGTTCGGTTTCAACGCCGGTTCCGCTCTGGAAGCCAACGGCTACGCGGGTCTGGCCTTCGTGAATACCTGGGTTGCCACCGCTGCTGCCACCATGTCCTGGCTGATCGCTGAATGGCTGATCAAGGGCAAGCCTTCCATGCTGGGTGCCGCTTCGGGTGCCGTGGCGGGTCTGGTTGCCGTGACGCCTGCTGCCGGCTTCGTCGGCGTGGGTGGCGCACTGATCATTGGCCTGGCTGCCGGTGTGATCTGCCTGTGGGGTGTGAATGGCCTGAAGCGCCTGATCGGTGCCGATGACGCACTTGACGTGTTCGGCGTGCATGGCGTGGGCGGTATCCTCGGCGCCCTGCTGACCGGCGTGTTCGCTGCACCTTCGCTGGGCGGCATGGGCATCTTCGACTACGTTGCGAACGCAGTTTCGGCTGACTACTCGATCGCTGGTCAGGTGTGGATTCAGGCCAAGGCTGTCGGCCTGACCATCATCTGGTCCGGTATCGTGGCGGTGGTGGCTTACAAGCTGGTCGATATGTTCATCGGTCTGCGTGTGCCGGAAGACGAAGAGCGCGAAGGTCTGGACGTTACCAGCCACGGCGAATCGGCTTACCACTACTGAGCATATGAAAGGAGTCCGTCGCGCGAGCGGCGGATCCAGGATCCACGGGCAGCCTCAGGGCTGCCCGTTTTTTTTCGTTTATCGAATCAATAGTTGAGCCAATGCTCAAGTCGGCTGCTACGAATGTCGTAAGCTATGGAACGAAAGACCCGCACTGCCGCTTGCTGCAGCGCACCCTTCCAGAAGATCAGGAATGCGCCATGACCCCGATGCTTGATTACATTCGCCAGTACGCCGATACCATTCTCGAGAAGTATCGCGACCCCTATCACGGCACGCCGCTGTTTTTCGACGGCATGAATACCTTCACCGGCGAGCCGGTGAAATGGCGCAACATGGAGGGGACCGACTGGGAGCCCTCCAATATCGCCTCGCAGCAGAACCTGTTTCGCACCCTGGCAGCGCTCTCTGCGCTGACCGGTGACGCGAAATACAAGGAGGCCGCCAAGGCTGCCATCCAGTGGCACTTCGAGCATGCTGACCCGAGTGGTCTGCTGACCTGGGGCGGCCATTGCTTCCTTGATCTGAAGACCCTCGACACCGTTGGCCCGGAGGGCAAGAACAAGGTGCATGAGATCAAGCACCATTACCCCTTCTACGAACTGATGTTCGAAGTCGATCCGCAGGCTGCGGCGAAGCTCATTAAAGCCGAGTGGAACTGTCACATCGACAATTGGGAAACCCTCGAACTCACCCGCCACGGCAGCTACGGCCGTCCGCTGGTCGAAGAGGGCTTCTGGGACAAGCCGATGCATGCGGATCTCGAAATCATGCGCGAGGCCAAGGGCCTGTCTTTCGTGAACATCGGCAATGACCTGATCTATTCCGCCGGTTTGCTGGGCCAGATGGTGCCGGGCGAGGAGAAGGCGCTCGACTGGGCCGAATTCATGGCCTGGCAATATGTGCGCACACGCTATCCCGCGACCGGCCTGGGCTGCTACCAGTTCAACCGCCCGGTCAAACGCGAAGAAGCACCGACCGACGAGAACCATCCGCAATTCACCTATTCCTTCTACGGCGATCGTGCCGAGCGCCAGTTCGGCCCGGAGTATGGCGAAGTCGCCAAGGAAGCCTGGGTGCTCTTCAAGATGGACCCGGACGCCATGAACGGACCGGAAGGCATCTATGGTGATAGCACCCTGGCGCAATTGACCCTCGCGCGCCAGCTCGGCGTCAAAGGCGAGAAGCTCAAGAAATGGGCGGTAGATGGGTTGGAAGCCTGGCTCCACTATGCCTACGTGCCGGAAACTAACCAGATCAAGCCGATGTTCGCCGATGGCAAGGACCTTACCGGCCAGGAATTCAAGCGCCGTGGTTTCTACGGTAAGAAGGGCTGGGTCTTCGAGCGCAAGCCGATCAATACCATCGTGTTCCTCAGCACAGTGACGGCCTGGACCATCTCCGGGCGCGATTCGCTGTGGCAGCACGTGGTGGCGATGGCAAAGAATTTCGGCCTTGGCGAATGGAATGTCGCCGACCCGAAAGCGCCCAAGGGTCCGCTGGTGGCCACCAAAGCCGACGCGATCCTGCTCTTCGCGGTGCTGGAAGTTGCTCGCAGTACTGGCGCGCCGGCCTATCTGGAACTGGCCAGGAGTATCGGCGAGCGGATCATGGAAAAGCATGCCCATCGCGGCATGTTCGTGCCGAGTGAGAAGCACATCCACTGCCGCTTCGACGACACCGATGCGCTGGCCTTGCTGACCCTGATCGCTACCGAGCGCGGCTGCCCCGAAGCTGTTCCGGGCTTCCGCTCACAGGGTGGCTACATCCACGGCGATATCCAGATCGAGGACGGTAGCAAGAAGAACATCATGGACATCAAGGATATCTACCCGCTGACGGTGGCCTGAAATGCCTGAGGACAATAAAAAACCCGCTGCGGTGGGTTTTTTATTGGGTGCGATGCAGCTCGAAGTTGGCGGCTGCGCCTGCAGTTGTCAGCGGAAGACCACCGTCTTGTTGCCGTGCACCAGCACCCGGTCTTCAAGGTGGTAGCGCAGGCCGCGGGCCAGCACGGCTTTCTCGATGTCCTTGCCGTAACGCACCATGTCTTCCACCGAGTCGGAGTGGTCGACGCGGATCACGTCCTGATCGATGATCGGGCCCTGATCCAGCTCTTCCGTCACGTAGTGGCAGGTGGCGCCGATCAGCTTCACGCCGCGTGTGTAGGCCTGGTGATAGGGCTTGGCGCCGACAAAGCTGGGCAGGAAACTGTGGTGGATATTGATGATCTGGCCAGGGTAATCACGGCACATGTCCGGCGGGATGATCTGCATGTAGCGCGCCAGCACCATTACGTCGCCGCGCACTTCCTCGAAGATGCGGCGTACTTCGGCGTAGGCGGCAGGCTTGTTGTCGGCGGTGACCGGCACATGATGGAAGGGGATGCCGTGCCATTCGACCAGACCACGGAAGGTTTCGTGGTTGGAGATCACGCAGGGGATCTCGATATCGAGTTCCTTGCTCTGCCAGCGGCCGATCAGGTCGTACAGACAGTGTTCCTGCTTGCTGACCATCAGCACTACGCGCTTCTTCACCGTGCTGTCAGTGATCTTCCAGTCCATCTTCAGCTCTTCGGCGATCGGGCGGAAGCGCTCGCGGAACTCGGCCAGCATGAAGGGGATGGAGTCAGCGCGGATCTCGATGCGCAGGAAGTAGCGCTGCGTGTCGTGATCGGTGTGCATGTTGGATTCGAAGATCCAGCCGCCGTGCTCGGCGAGGAAGCCGGAGACGCGGGCGACGATGCCGCTGCGGTCTGGGCAGGAGGCGGTCAGCGTGTAGAAGCGTTGGGTGTGCATGATTCAGCTTTGAACGATGGCCTTGGCGTAGGCCTGATCCATGTCGCGTGATTCGGCCGTGATCTGCACCGGCAGCACCGGGCTGCTCATCACGCAGGAACGCAGGGCGGCGACTAGACCTTCGGCCAGATCCTGCTTGGTTTCAGCGCTGCGCCCGGCGCGCAGGTGCAGGCGCGCATGCAGGAAACCGCCCGGAGCGGCATCGCCGACGAGAAAATCGTCGAGGCGCACGGCGCGGCTCTTGATGTGATCCGGGATGAATTCGCCGGACGCCAGCAGTACCGTGTTCATGCGATGCAGGGCCTGGGCCGGTTCGAAGTCCGGCAGCAGGTTGGCGGTGTATTCAAGGACGAGATGCGGCATGGTTCAGCGATTGAACATCGGGATCAGGATGGCGGCAAGGATGCCGATCAGGGCCGGCACGATGATCAGGCCGACGCCCCAGGCGGACCAGCGTTTCTGGATCCGGTTGAAGTGCTCGAGGTCGTCCCACTCCTTGTTGCGCCAGGCCAGCTCGCGGCCCTTGATGCCCAGGTAGATGGCCACGATGAAGCCGATGTAGGGCACCAGCGCGAGCAGGCCGATCCAGGTCTTATTGCCGATGGCCCAGATCCAGTTGAGCAGGAAGGCTCCCCAGCTCCAGCCCTTCACGCCTTCCGGAATCACGGCATCCTTGCCACCGCCGGAAGTGTTCAGGCCATCATGGATATCGCCAACGCTGGCCTTGGGGGCCTGATAAGGATTCACCGGGGTGTTCATGAACGACTCCTGTTGGTACCGATTGGAATGGGGAGGCTCAGGCCGCTTCGCCGAGGCGCGCCGCGGCCTTGTCGATCTCGGCACGCAGGGCGGTGTAATCGCGCACCACCGGGTATTGCGGGAACTCGCGCACCACGTTTTCGGGCGGGTGCATCAGGATGCCGGCGTGCGCGGCGCCGAGCATGGCGGTGTCGTTGTAGCTGTCACCGGCGGCGATCACGGTGAAGTTGAGAGCTTTGAAGGCTTCCACCGCGTGGCGCTTCTGGTCCGGCATGCGCAGGTGGTAATTCACCAGCATGCCCGCCGCATCGGCTTCGAGGCGGTGGCAGAAGAGCGTGGGCTGGCTCATCTGCGCCATCAGCGGCTTGGCGAATTCGTAAAAGGTGTCGGACAGGATGACCACCTGGTAATCACGGCGCAGGCCATCGAGGAACTCGACGCAGCCCTCCATTGGGCCCATCTCGCCGATCACCTTCTGGATGTCCGGCAGGCCCAGCTTGTGCTCGCGCAGGATAGCCAGGCGGTACTGCATCAGCTTGTCGTAATCCGGCTCGTCGCGGGTGGTGCGGCGTAGCTCCGGGATGCCGGTGCGTTCGGCGAACTCGATCCAGATTTCAGGGACCAGCACGCCTTCCATGTCGAGACAAACGATCTGCACGATGAACCTTCGGAGCTAAAGTCGAAAACCCGGCATTGTACCCGTCCGGGCAAGCGGGATCATGTGTGCTGCAGCCGCACTCAACAGCCGCAGTGCGCCCAGCCCTTGAGCTCCAGGCGCTGGCGCCCGGCCCACTGCAGCACCATCAGGTTGCGGTAATCGGTGCCGGTGCAGCTCTTGGCCTTGGGCGAGCAGGCTCGCGTGACTTCGCTGGCGCTCTGGATGCTCCAGTTGCCGTAGGAGAGCTGCAGGGTCATGCGCTCGCCGGGGCGCGGCGGTTCGTGCTGGGCCGGGAAATACTTTTCGCTGAACAGGCGCAGGCTGCGCAGGCCGTCGCCTTCCTCGCGGATCAGGGCGTGCTGCTTGTCGTTCTCCCAGCTCCAGAACATCAGCGTCTCGCCCTTCTTCACGCCGAAGCTGCAGCCGCACTCCTGCGGGATGTCCGTTGTCGTGAGTGGCAGCAGCTTGGGCATGGGCGGCGTCTGGGCCTGGATGCTGGCGGAAGCGAGCAGGGCGGCCAGCAGGATGGGAATA
The DNA here is from genome assembly GCF_030548425.1 of Uliginosibacterium sp. 31-12. Taxonomy (NCBI): domain Bacteria; kingdom Pseudomonadati; phylum Pseudomonadota; class Betaproteobacteria; order Rhodocyclales; family Zoogloeaceae; genus Uliginosibacterium; species Uliginosibacterium sp. 31-12. Next base: position 308,047 of record NZ_JAUOOA010000004.1, read on the forward strand.
CGCATGAGGAAATCCTTCCGTGAAAGACCCCGGAAATGTAGCAGTTATGCGCGCCAGCACCACCGGGTAAGATCAGGCCATGAGCCAGATACCTGACCCCCGCCCCGAACCGCCGCGTGAGCCGGATGCCTTTGCCTGCTGTGGCAATGAATGCGGCGAGGCTTGTGTGTGGACCATCTACCAGCATGCCCAGCGGCGCTATGCACTGGAGCTGGAAGCCTGGCAGTTGCGTCAGCTGGAGCAGGAAGACTAGACGCGTTCCGGTTCCACTTCGAGCTTCACTCCGAAGCGGGTGTCGACTTCGCGGCGCACGGCTTCGGTGAGCTGTTCCACGTCGGCGCGCCGGGCGCCGCCCTGATTGACCATTACCAGCGCCTGTTCCGAGTACATGCCGACCGGGCCGAGCGCCTTGCCTTTCCAGCCCGCCTGCTCGATCAGCCAGCCGGCGGCAAGCTTGAAGCTGCCATCGAGCTGGCGGTAACTCGGTAGGGCCGGGAAGGTCGCCAGCAGCTTTTCATGGTGCGGAGCGCTGACCACCGGGTTCTTGAAGAAGCTGCCGGCATTGCCGATGCGGGCCGGGTCCGGCAGCTTGCGCTCGCGGATCGCGATGATCGCGTCGGAGACATCCAGCGGGCTCGGATCGATGATGTGGCGCGCAGCCAGTTCCTTGCTCACGTCGAGATAACGGGTCAGCGGTGTCCAGCGCTTGGGCAGGCGGAAAGTCACCGAGCAGATCGCGAAGCGGCCGGCCGCCTCCTGTTTGAACACGCTATCGCGGTAGCCGAAATGGCAGCTGTCGAAATCGAAGCTCACGGTGCTGCCACTTTTCAGGTCCACGGCCTCTAGCACCAGGAAGCGCTCATACATCTCCAGCCCGTAAGCGCCGATGTTTTGTACCGGTGCAGCCCCCACCGTGCCGGGGATCAGGGACAGGTTCTCCAGACCCGGCCAGCCCATCTCCAGCGTCCAGCGCACGAACGCATGCCAGTTCTCGCCGGCGCCGGCACGCACGAAGTGGTGATCGTCGTCGCTGCCGATCAGCTCCCGGCCCGGGATGGCCATGCGCAACACGGTGCCCTCGAACTTTTCCGGCAGCAGCATGTTGCTGCCGCCCCCCAGCACCAGCACGCGATCCCCGTTCAGTTCGCCGCTGCGGACCAGATTGGCGAGCTGGCTGGCGGACAGAATCTCGCCATAGCGGCGAGCCACGCAGGGCAGGCCGAAAGTGTTCAGCGCGTCGAGCGCAAAGTCTGGCTGGAAGGGAAAGGGCATCGGGTCAGTGGGTAGTGAAGCGGGTTTTGTTCAGCACACACGCATGTGCTGAACAAAACCCGCTTCGTCACGTGCGCGGCGCAGGGCGCGCTTCTCATCCTGGCGGCGAGCCTTGGCGGTTTTTTTGTGCGCGCCGGCACCGCGGCGCTGCGCCATGGCCGGCACGATCGGATTTCTGGGTTTGAACTGCATCGGTGACTCCTTCTGGAAGATTGTTTACTGCGCCGCCTGCTCGGTAGCCTTACGCTGGGCCTCGGCCTGCTGGTTGGCAGCATCGATGTCCTGCTGCACTTTCTGCATGGTCTGCTGGCCCTGCTTGATCTCCTCGGCCTTGCTCTTGCCCACGGCGGCGGCCGTCACGGCTGTCTCGGAAACGCCACAGGCGCTCAGCACCAGCAGCAGGCAGGATACACAAATCGACTTCTTCATTCTCGAGCTCCTTCGCGTCAAGCAGGATGACCGGGGGCAAGCGGACACGTATCATGCCGCCTTCCTTCAAATACCCTTGATCCCGCCATGTGGTTCCGTAACGTTCAACTCTACCGCCTGCCCGAACAGTGGGACATGACCGCTGATCGCCTCTCCGAGCAACTCGAACGCCTCACTTTCCAGCCTTGCGGCAGCCAGGATCTGTCCAGCCAGGGCTGGGCGCCGGTGATTCAGGATAGTCTGGTCCACAGCGTGGGTGGCCAGTGGCTGATCGCCCTCGGGGTGGAGCAGCGTCTGCTGCCCTCCTCGGTGATCAAGCAGGAATGCGATGATCGCGCCGAGGAAATCGAAGCCCAGCAAGGCTTCAAGCCCGGCCGCAAGCAGATGAAGGAGCTCAAGGAAGCGGTCACCATGGAGTTGATGCCGCGCGCCTTCACGCGCCGCCGCAAGTCCTACGCCTGGATCGACCCGAAGAATGGCTGGCTGGCCGTCGACGCCTCCAGCCGTACCTCTGCCGAACCGCTGGTTGAAGCTCTGCACAAGGCACTTGATGAGCTGCCCCTCAAACTGCTCAACACCGAGCGCAGCCCCGGCGCCGCGATGACCGACTGGCTCGCCGGCGGCGAAGCCCCGGCCGGTTTCACCATCGATCAGGATTGCGAACTACGTGCCCTCACCGACGAAGCGAGTGCCGTGCGTTATGTGCGCCACAGCCTCGAAGGCGAGGAAATACGCGAGCATATCGCCAGCGGCAAGCAGGTCAGCAAGCTTGCATTGACCTTCGATGACCGCATCAGCTTCATCCTGACCGACAAGTTCGAGGTCAAGCGTGTGCAAGCGCTGGACACCCTCAATAGCAAGGAAGAGGGCGATGCCAAGAGCCGCGAAGAGCAGTTCGACGCCGACTTCGCACTGATGAGCCTGGAACTCGGCAAGCTCTTCCCGGCGCTTCTGGACGCGCTGGGTGGGGAAGTGAAGACGATCTGATCTTGTAGGAGCGGCTGTCGCCGCAAATGCCGTTCGCGGCCAGAACTGCTCCGACAGTATTTCAAGCATGAAAGCCTACCTGGCCGGCCCTGATGTGTTCCGCCCCGACGTTTTGCGTTGGGCGGAAGACGCACGTGCCCTGTGCGCGGCGCGGGGCGTTGAGGCCCTGATCCCGCTGGATGGGGATGCCACCACCCCGGCCGGCATCTATGCGCAGAACATCGCCATGATCCGAGCGGCCGACGTGGTGCTGGCCAACCTGAATGCCTTTCGTGGCGCCGAGCCGGACTCCGGCACCAGCTTCGAGGTCGGCTTTGCGCTGGCGCTAGGCAAGCCGGTGATTGGCTATGTGGACGAAGCCTGCAGCCATGCCGCGCGCGTTGCGCGTTGGCAAGGGGCTGAACTGACTCAGAGCGAGTGCCACGTGCTTGATCGCGACGGCCTGAGCGTGGAGAACTTCGGCCTGCCGCTCAACCTCATGCTGGCCGTGCCGGCGAAGATTGTGGTGGGCGGGTTGGACGAGGCATTGTTCAAGGCGCTGGCGCAACCGCAGGGCTGCTAGGGGCTGGTTCTATCGCGAGGGTTAGAGCAGTGTTAGAAGCCCTGCCCGTTTTACGTTGTTACCTTATGCTTAGCCAACAGTTGCTCAAGAACATTATCCAGATTCTTGACGTAACGATCCGTATTGAACAATGGCAGAGCATTCCCCTGTGCTAAATGCAGCTTGAGATGAGATAAAAGTCTAGGGTCAGCTGCTAGGTTTGAAACGATTTCGAGATATTGAATCTCAGATCGTGCGCACAACTCCGGCAGCCAGACGGCATGGAGAAGACTGGTGGCAACTCGTGACGCGAAGGTTTCACCAGTCAAGGTTACAACCGGAACCTTTGCCCAAAGAGCGTCGCTGGCAGTCGTGTGGGCATTACAAGTGAAAGTATCCAAAAATACGTCCGCAAAACGCAGTCGCGACAGATGATCAGCTTTCGGCAATGCTTGGGCTTGAATCATGCGTGATGGGTCAATGCCTGCCGCCGCGCAGGCATTATTCAACCTACTTTCCGCTTCCGGGGGAAGCTTCAGTAGCCACAGAACTGAACCTGGTATGCGTTTCAACAGTTCCAGCCATGCGGTAAAAGTGCTCCGAGTTATCTTGGCACTGGCGTGGAACCCACACATGACGAAGCCTTTTGCCGGCAAACCCGCCTCCTCACGAGACTGGAAGCGCTCGGAGATGGCTTGCTGATCATCATTGGGTTGGTAACTATCTGGCAGGCGTACGATTCGCTCTGAATAATCGATTTCGTGGGACTCCGGAATAAGAACCGGATCAGCAATCAGATAGGGGACAAAATCCGCACCCATACTTCCCGGGTACCCTAGGTAATTAACCTGGACTGGAGCCGGTTGCATAGCAAGAATCCCTGGGCGACTGCCGCCCGTATAGCCTTTCATATCCAGAAGTATATCGATGCCATCAGCCTGAATGCGGGTAGCGATTTGTGCATCATCGAGAGAATGAACGTCCAAAAAGTGGTCGCAGTCCCCCATGATTTTCTTGCGATAAAGCCCTTCGTCTGGATGTCCCAGAGAGTAGGCATACACCTCGAAACGAGAGCGGTCGTGACGATGGTAGAGTCCCAAGGTTAGGTGCGCCGTTGCATGGTCATGAAAATCCGCGGACAGATACCCAACCTTGATGCGGGGACTGGAGCGCGCTGTACGTGGCTTGAGTGGTGTGAATTCTCTTTCATAAGCCTTGGCACAATTGCGAGCAATATTTAGTTGCTCCCGACGAGATAGAGGCAGGAACAGTGCGTTGAATGGTTGAATAACGTCCAGCGCTGTATCCGTATCCTGTCTGGACCGGGTACGTGCAAGGAGCTGGTCAATTCCGTCCCAGTCGCATACATCTAGTAAAGGCCGAACCAAACTCGCCGCGAGCCTTGAATTGTTTGGATCCAGTTCTAGCGCCTTCTGGTACTGGCGAACAGCCTCCTGTACTTGGCCTGCCATCATCAGACCATTGCCGTAATTAACCAAAATGCCGGAGTGAGTCGGGTTCAGTGCAGCGGCACGCTTGATCAGTTTGAATCCATCTTCGTAGCGGTGGCGCGCCATCAATAGCATTCCGAGATTACTGAATGCTAGGGCACATGAAGGATCCGTTCTGATTGCCGACCGAAAACAATTTTCCGCTTCGGCAGTGCGCCCCTGCTGCCAGAGCTGATCACCTCGGTTGTTTAACCGAATGGCTCTGCGTTCCCGGAAAGCATCAAAGAGGACGTCAAGCAGCATGACCTTGATCTTAGATTTGAAAATCAGCGCCCCAGAATCCGGTCAATCACCGCGTCCGTGCGTGCCGCGCTTGCACCGGTGGAGAGCGCTTCGGCGCGGCCCAGCAGACAGTCCGTCACGTTCTGGATCAGTGGTTGCTGCACATGGGCCGGATTCGGGATGGCGAAGGCCTGTTCGCCTTCGGTATTGAAGAGGCGTACCGGGCTGTCGTCGAATGTAGCGAACACGATGCGCCCCGCATCGCCCACGATCTCGCAGCGATCGAGCCGGTCACCGGCCGCAAAACACCAGCTGGCGCTGGCCGATATCCCGTTTTCGAAGCGCAGCACGGCGCTCACCGTGTCTTCCGCCGGCAGGCCGGCATGGCTGGCCGCAAAGCCGTGGACATCCTTCACCGGGCCGAACAGGTAGTCGAAGAAATCGAGCTGGTGCGAGCCCATGTCCACAAAGCGTCCGCCGCCGGAGAGGGCTGGATTTACGCGCCAGCCCGGTCCGTCCGGATCGAGGTCCTCGGCCGGGATCGGCTGATGCAGTTGCAGGTTTGCATAGCGCGGTGCGCCGATGGCACCACTGGCGAGCAAGGCCTGGATTTTCTGGAAGCGCGGCATGGCACGCCGGTAATAAGCGGAGAACAGCGGCACGCCGCGTGCGGCGAAGGCTTCCACCATCTGCAGGCTTTGGGCATGGTTCAGGCTCAGCGGTTTTTCCACATAGCAGGGCTTGCCGGCCTCGGCGCACAACAGGGCGAGCGGCAGGTGGGCGCCGGGCGGGGTGGCGACATAGACCGCATCCACCTCCGGATCGGCGATCAGACGGGCCGCGTCGTCGTAGCTGCGCGCGATGCCGTGGCGACGCGCGTAATCGGCGGCGAGCTCGCCATTGCGGCGCATCACGGCGACGAGTTCGGCGCCGGCCGCCTTCTGGAAGCCTGGGCCGCTTTTTACTTCGGTGACTTCACCGCAGCCGAGAATGCCCCAGCGGATTTTCAGTGCAGGATTGCCGTTCGCCGTCATCGTCACGCTCCTTGCTGCTTATTGCTTCACGTCGGCCGTGCGTTTCGGATACGCGGTGGCCTCGATAGTGGTGGTATAGACCGTGCCGATGAAAGCGTAAGTCCACGATTCCGTGATCTTCACATCCGTCAGCAGCCGATCACCGGCCTGTTCGAGCAGGTTGTCGTAGGCATTGCGCTGGCGGCCGTTGACCGCGATCGGGATGAACAGCAGCAGCTGAAAGCCGGAGGCCGAGGCGGTGAGCTTCTCGCCCTTGCTGGTGTCGATCTGCTCCAGCGAGCTCACGCTGCCGAGCTTCACCACCGGGCTGGCGCAGGCACCCAGTAGCAGGCTCAGGGCGAGCAGGAGGGGGGTGAGAGTCTTCTTCATTCCTTGTTCTCCTTGATCGCGTCGCCGGTCACGGTGGTGCAGCGGGCGGTGGCCAGCACGGCCCAGGTCCATTGCTCCTGAATTTCCACGTTGATCAGGCTGGTGGCACCCGGCACGCTCTCCAGCGCAGCTGCGTAGGCGCGTTCCACGCGGCTGTTGAGGCCCATAGGGATGGCGTAGTAAGCCGTGGCGACCATGCCCAGCGCACCACAAGCCTGGCCTTCAGCGCGGCCGAGCTTCTGGTATTTGGCCGGCGGCTGCGGGGCGACCATGGTAGGGGCTGAACTGCATGCCTGCAGCAGCAGGCATGCAGGCAGCAGCAGGGCGAGGCCCTGAAGTTTCCTGGCAATCAAGTGTGTCTCCTGTGGTTTGAATATCAGTGCCCATGGCTGGGCATGCCTCGCAGGGCGGCCGGCAGTTTGCCATGCGCGGGCAGAGGGTGCCCCGCGCAGTGTCAAAGATTGAGCATCAGCTCGTGCTCGTCCGGCAGATCATTGAAACCGCGCTGTTCGTAGTGCTTGAAGATCGCGGCAACGATCTCCTCCGGGTCGTCGATGATCTGGATCAGGTCCATGTCGGCCGGGTTGATCATCTTCTCGGTCACCAGCGTATTGCGGAACCAGTCGATCAGGCCCGCCCAGAAATCCTTGCAGACCAGGATCACCGGGATCTTGCGGCCCTTGCCGGTCTGGATCAGGGTCAGCGCTTCCATCACTTCATCCAGCGTACCGAAGCCGCCGGGCATCACCACATAGGCCTGGGCGAAGCGCACGAACATCACCTTGCGCGGGAAGAAGTGGCGGAAGGTTTGCGATACGTCCTGATACGGATTGCCGCTCTGCTCGTGCGGCAGCTGGATGTTCAGGCCTACCGAGGGGCTCTTGCCGGCAAAGGCGCCCTTGTTGGCTGCTTCCATGATGCCGGGGCCGCCGCCGGAAATCACCGAGAAGCCGGAGTCCGACAGCAGGCGGGCGATCTTTTCGGTGAGTTCGTAATAAGGGTGATCGGGTTTGGTGCGGGCCGAGCCGAAGATCGAAACGGCCGGGCGGATCGGCTTCAGGCGCTCAGTGGCCTCCACGAACTCTGACATAATCCCGAAGATCCGCCAGGCCTCGCGGGCCAGTTCGCCTTGCTCGGCAAGCGAAGGGGCGCGAAACGGCGGCAGCTTGTGTTTGGTACTCATGGCTCATCCTGTTCTTGTCGGACTTGAGCAGACAGTCTGCGTGCAATTCGCCGTATCAGGCAAGCCGCTTGCCCGGCTTTCACTCTTTCCCAGTCCGTATTCCAGAATCCACCATGTCCAAACTCCTGCTCGTCGACGGCTCCAGCTACCTGTTCCGCGCCTTCCATGCGCTACCTGATCTGCGCAACAAGGCCGGCGAGCCCACCGGCGCGCTGCGCGGTGTGCTCAGCATGCTCATGCCGTTGCGGGATTCCATCGGCGCCACCCACGCGGTGTGCGTGTTCGATGCCAAGGGCAAGACCTTCCGCAACGACTGGTTCCCCGAATACAAGGCCACCCGCAAACCCACGCCCGAGGATCTGATTCCGCAGATCGAGCCGATCCAGACCTGCGCGCGTGCGCTCGGCTGGCCGGTGATCGTGGAGCCCGGCGTGGAGGCGGATGACGTGATCGGCACGCTCACGCGCCAGGCCGTGGAGCGCGGCTTCGAGGTGATCATCTCCACCGGCGACAAGGACATGGCCCAGCTCGTGCAGCCCGGCGTGACGCTCATGAACACCATGACGAACGAATCACTCGATTCCGCCGGCGTGCTGGAGAAATTCGGCGTGCCGCCCGAGCGCATCGTCGACTACCTCACGCTGATGGGCGACACCGTCGATAACGTGCCGGGCGTCGAGAAATGCGGCCCCAAGACCGCCGTGAAATGGCTCACCGAATACGGCACGCTGGATAACCTCGTCGCCAACGCCGACAAGGTCAAGGGTGTGGTCGGCGAGAATTTGCGCAAGGCGCTCGACTTCATCCCCATGGGCAAAAAGCTGGTCACCATCGTCACCGATGTGCCGCTCGCCGAATCGCTCGACGAACTCACCTGGCGCGAGCCGGACAACGCCACCCTGCTGGAGCACTACACCCGCTGGGAATTTCGTGGCTGGCTGCGCGGCCTTCAGGGCGACGCACCCGCGGCCCCGAAAGCCGAAGTCGGCGAGCAGGGCGGCCTCTTTGGTGACAGCAGCGCGCCCGCTTTGCGCGCTCCCGCCGCGCCGGTGCGCGAAGCCGATGAAGCGCCCACCGAGCGCAGTGCCGCCCACCGCGAGGCCTACGAATGCATCCTCACCCGCGAGGCGCTGGAGAAATGGCTGGCGAAAATCAATGCCGCGCCGCTCACCGCCTTCGACACCGAAACCGACAGCCTTGATGGCATGCAGGCGCTGCTGGTGGGCATGAGTTTCTGCGTCACCCCGGGCGAGGCCGCCTACCTGCCGCTCACCCATCGTTACCCCGGTGTGCCGGATCAGTTAGCGCTGAATGAAGTGCTCGCCGCGCTGAAGCCCTGGCTCGAAGACGCGAGCAAGCCCAAGCTCGGTCAGAATCTGAAATATGACATGCATGTGCTTGCCAACCATGGCATCCGCCTGCGCGGCGTGGCGGAAGACACCCTGCTCGAATCCGCCGCGTGGGAGAGCGACAAGGGCCACGATCTGGACGGCCTCGCCAAGCGTTACACCAACATGGAAACCCTCTCCTACGCCGATGTCTGCGGCAAGGGTGCGAAAGCCATCGGCTTTGCCGACGTGGATCTCACCCTCGCCACCGCTTACGGCGCCGAGGATGCCGATGTCACCTTGCGCGTGCACCAGAAGCTCAGCCCGCTGATCGCGGCCGAGCCAGGCCTCACCCGCGTTTATCGCGAAGTCGAGCTGCCGGTGCAGGAAGTGCTGTGGGCCATGGAGCGCCAGGGCGTGCTGATCGATTCCAGCCTGCTCGCTCAGCAGAGCGACGAACTCGGACGCAAGATGATGGCCATCGAAGCGCAAGCCTATGAGGCGGCCGGCCAGCCCTTCAACCTGAATAGCCCCAAGCAGCTCGGCGAAATCCTCTTCGATCAGCTCAAGCTGCCGGTGAAGAAAAAGACCCCCAGCGGCGCGCCGAGCACCGACGAAGAAGTGCTCGCCGAACTCGCCCTCGATTACCCGCTGCCGCGCCTGCTGCTCGAATACCGCAGCATGGCCAAGCTCAAGAACACCTACACCGATAAATTGCCGCGCATGGTCAACCCGGCCACCGGCCGCGTGCACACCAGCTTCTCGCAGACCGGCGCGATCACCGGCCGCCTCGCCTCCAGCGAGCCGAACCTGCAGAACATCCCCGTGCGCACCCAGGAAGGCCGCCGCATCCGCCAGGCCTTCATCGCCCCGGCGGGCTACAGCATCGTCTCGGCCGACTATTCGCAGATCGAGCTGCGCATCATGGCCCACCTCTCAGAAGATGAGCGCCTGCTCGAAGCCTTCGCCAAGGGGGAAGACGTGCACCGCGCCACCGCCGCCGAAGTCTTCGGCGTACCGAGCAGTGAAGTCAGCAGCGAACAACGCCGTTATGCCAAGACCATCAACTTCGGCCTGATCTACGGCATGAGCGCCCACGGCCTCGCACGCTCGCTGGAAATCGAACGCAGCGCTGCGCAAAGCTGGATCGACCGCTACTTCGCCCGCTACCCCGGCGTCGCCCGCTACATGGAGCACACCCGCATCGCCGCGCGCACCCAAGGTTTTGTGGAAACCGTCTTCGGCCGTCGCCTGTGGCTCGCCGAGATCAAAAGCAGCAACGCCGGCCGCCGCCAGGGCGCCGAGCGCGCCGCCATCAACGCCCCGATGCAGGGCACGGCGGCCGATCTCGTCAAACTCGCGATGCGCCGCGTGTATGACTGGCTGAATGCCGAAAACTTGCAGAGTAAATTGCTGCTGCAAGTGCATGACGAGCTGATCCTCGAAGTGCCGGAATCAGAGCTGGCGCTGGTGAAGGAAATGCTGCCGAAACTGATGGCGGGGGTAGCGGAGCTGAAGGTGCCCTTGCTGGCAGAAGTTGGGGTGGGAGCAAATTGGGATGAGGCGCATTGAAGACAAGGTCCGGGCGACCTGGATCCGACTATGTCTCAACAGGGCTAATCGTTGATCTAGTAACCGGGCTTGCTTACCCAGATTTTCGAATGTGACCAAAATAAAAAACAATAGGGGAAGAGAGCATGCTCAGTTCAAAGTTTCAAAAGGTGCTGTCAAAGACCAGTTCGGTGTTGTCGATGGTTTTCATCATTGGAGTTACGAGTGGTTTGATTGCGGGTGCTGCCGGGAGCATGGGGGCTACTTTTCTGGGATTTTTCGGAACGCCGGCCATTTTCTGGGAGTTCGGGTTCTGGACCACAACGTTGCTGTGTGGTGTGCCCATTGTTTGCGGGAGTAGCTATCTGATTTTGCGAGGCGTACGGAATCGCTTTGGCCTGAAAAGGCTTGATTGGCGAAGTGAGTTGGTGATTTGCTGCTTGAATTTGCTGCTGGTTTTTGCCCTAGCTTGGGTGCCGAGGTTTTCTGCGTCAAGCCAGGCTTATTTCTTTTTTGAGCTTGGTTTCAAAGCTTTGATGCTTTCTCTGGCGATAACCGCCATTGTCTTGATCTGGAGGGGTGAGCTTGAAGTGAGTTTTGCGAATGCAACGATGGAAGCTCGCGAAACGGGCGTGTCTGCTGAATATGCTGAGACGCTGGGGGTGGATGCGGCCAAAGAAAAGAGTGATGGAATGTTGGGACAATTGTTTCGGGCAGCAATCCTTATTCCTGTTTGTGTGTGGATGTTGGCATTTGTCTTCAGCTTTCAATTCAAACAAGAATTTCCAGAGCAGGGGGCCTCTTCGTCGCTGTTTGGTAGCCCTTGCGAAGATCAGGATAGTTACTGTGTCTTGCGGCGGGCGACTCTATATCTCGAGGATGCTCGCGACTTCTCGCAGGCAAAGAAGCGCATTGATGAAGTGTTGAAGGTACTGCCCCCGCTGGCTGTGACTTGCCCCGATTCGGCGAGGCCGCTTTCCGTCGTGACGCAAGTGCTGTCTGGAGCTCCTCTGCCGGAGAAAATTCTGCCGGAGGATACTTATCGATTGGCAGATATATTGAGTGGTGAAAAATTCCACACTGACATTTACGTTTTCTATACACGTTATAAGTTGGCGGTGACCTACTTTAACGACGCGATGGCAGCACACGGAGTGTGTTCCACGAGGGGGAGTCGAGCGTAAAGGCCATAACCCGGAAAAGGCTGGGGTCAAGCCTTGCTTTTTGCCCCAACTGTTTCAGCCACTGCTGGTTTGAAACTACGCCACTAGGTTCAACAACAAGGAGCATTTCATGAGCAAAACCCTGCGTTTTTCCGAGAAATGGTTTCATCGCGGCCTGTGGCTGGTGGCCTTGTTGTTTGCGTGGTTTCTGGTGGGGCTGGGCAATACCATCGTGGGCGATTTGCCGCAGGTGGAGGTGCGGCGCTCGCTGGATGATTATCTGGATCCGGCGCGTGCCCCAGCCGTGAAAGAGGCCATCCGCGTGGCCGAGATCAATGCCCGCGAGGCGCAGGACGCACTCGAACAGGCGCAGCTGGGCCATCAGTCGGCGGCGGCGAACAATCGCGCCGCGCGCGAGACCTTCAGCAACTGGCTGGCGACGCGCAAGGCCACCGCGCGGCCCGAGCAGGATCAGGAGCTGATTGCCCGCACCCAGCAGCTGGACGCATTGCGGCAGGCCGAACGCGAGGCGCTGGCCGGCATGGAGAAGCAGCAGCAGGCGGCGCTGGATGCGCGTCAGGCCAAGGAGCGCGCCCAGCGTGAACTGCAGAGCCTGCAGGACAGCGCTCGCGACGCATATTTGAGCGCGCTACGCGCACAGGAGTTGCGCGTCTTTGGTTACCGTTTGCTGCTGACCTTGCCCCTGCTGGCGGCGGCGGGTTGGCTGTTCGCGAAGAAGCGCAAGACGAGTTCCTGGCCCTTCGTGTGGGGCTTCATCATCTTTGCGCTGTTCGCCTTCTTCGTGGAGCTGGTGCCTTACCTGCCGAGCTACGGCGGCTATGTGCGCTACATCGTGGGCATCGTGATCACGGTGGTGGGCGGGCGCTATGCGATCCAGGCCCTGCAGCGCTATCTGGAGCAGCAGAAGCAGGCCGAGGCGCAACCGGCACAGCAGCGCCAACGCGAGATGGACTACGACCTGGCGCAGACACGCATGTCGAAAAACATCTGCCCAGGCTGCGAGCGCACGGTAAATATGAGCGACGGCAAAACCGACTTCTGCCCGCACTGCGGCCTGAGCCTGTTCGATCACTGTGGCCAGTGCAACACGCGCAAAAACGCGTTTGCGCGTTACTGCTACGCGTGCGGGGCCTCGGCCAAGGCTTCGGTCGCCAAGGCCGCATGAAATTCGCGCTCATTTCCGGGCTCGCGCGGGCAGGACAAAGAGCAGAATGACAGCCCGGCCAGGCCGGGTTGCGCTAACCCGAGCCGATCGCCACAAGCTTCTATCTGAAAGGATTGCCATCATGTTTCGCTCCCTCTTGCTGCTGCTGCTGATCGGGATGCTGGGTTCGACCCAGTGGGCGCAGGCCAGCGGGCCTGCCGACTTGGCGGGCTATACCGAGGGGGCCCAGGTGATCCGGATTGCCCAGGAGACGGGCCAGGTCGACAGCATCAGCGGGGTGATCTATGCACAATGGAAATCGACGCGATCGGTTCGCCAGATGCGCATGGCCTTGCTTGTGCCCCGCACCGATGAGCTGAAGCCTGCGATTGTGTACTTCCCGGGAGGAGGCTTTATCTCGTCTGAACATGAGAAGTTCATCGAGATGCGCATGGCACTGGCCCGGGCGGGTTTTGTCGTGGCGGCGGTTGAGTACCGCACGGTGCCCGATCGCTTCCCGGCGCCGCTTGAGGATGCCCGCGCGGCCGTGCGTTACTTGCGTGAGCACGCGGCGGAGTACGGCATCGATCCGGCGCGGATTGGCGCGCTGGGGGATTCGGCTGGGGGCTATGTGGCGCAGTTGCTCGGTGCAGCAACGGGCGAAAAACGCTTCGACAAGGGCGTCTTTCTCGACAAGTCCGGTGACGTGCAGGCCGTGGTCAGCCTGTATGGCATTTCCAGCCTGCTGAACATTGGCGCCGGTTTTCCGGACAAGCTCCGGTTGGTTCATGAATCGCCTGCGGTGACCGAAGCCCTGCTGCTGAATGGCCCGGCGTTTGCGGGCTTTGCGGGCGCGTCGGTGCAGAGCACGCCTGAGAAGGCGCTAGACGCAAGCTCTATGGGACACGTGAAGGGCCGGAAGCCGCCGTTCCTGCTCTTTCACGGCAGCGCCGACCAACATGTTTCCCCGGAGCAGAGTGCCCAGCTTTATCGGGCTCTGGTTGCCGGTGGCAACAAGGCCGAGTATGTGCTGGTAGAAGGCGCGGGCCATGGAGATCTGACCTGGTTTCAGGCCCCGGTGATCGAGCGGGTTACCAGCTGGTTCCGGCAGACCCTGGGCCAGCCCCTCAAGCGTGTGCCGGCTATCCGGGATGACAAGGCCAATCTGTGAGTCGGATGTGCTGATTCGCGAGACAAAAAAACCGGGCGCAAGGCCCGGTTTTCTTTTGGCGCGCCAAGCGAAGCTTACGGCCGGGCGTTTTTGCTGCTCCAGCTGGCGAAGTTTGTCAGCATGGCTTGGGCGGTGCTGTTGTACTGCGCGTAGCCGGTGAGGCGTTCGGCAGACACTGAAGTGGTCGAGCCGAAGATCAGGCCGTACACCGTGCTGGCGCTGCCGTGGCGGTCGGCAAAATCACCGAAGAGCATGCGCACGCGGGCGGTGACGGTGCTGGCCGTAGGGTTGTAGACCGACAGGTCGTAGTAGCGCGACCAGGCGTTGGTGCCGGAGACGCTGGAGAGCACGCCGCTGGACCACTTCTTGTCGTTGATCTGGCTGGCCTTGAAGAAGTCGGCCGCAGCATAGACCGCTTCGCGCGTGGTGGCATCCGGGTTCGGCAGGCTCATCAGGAAGCTGACGATCTTGGCGCTTTCTTGCGAGGTCAGTGACGGCATTTCGTAGGCACGGGCCGGGGTCGGGGCGCCGCTCAGTACGTCATGCTGTTGGCCCCATACGGTGCGCTTGCCATTCACGAAGACCTGATTGGCGAGCAGCCAGCTGGTGCCGTTGCTCGCTGCCGTAGCGCATTTGTTGCGCAGCGGGGTGTCGACGAAGGCAAAGTCGCTGTTGGCGCTGGTGCCGATTTCGCGCAGCAGCTTGATCACGCTGAGCATGGCGTCGTCATTGAGCGTGATGGCGTCGTGATAGTCGCCATTGAGCGGGTAGACCTGCGGCCAGCCCCAGTTGGGTGTCTGTGCGGCGAGCAGATAGTTCAGGCCCTTGGTGATTGAGGCCTGGATGCTGGTGCGGTCGGTGCTCTGGGCAGCCTGCACCTTGCCCAGGTAGCGCAGCTCGGTGATGGTGGCGCCATTGTCGATGGTGCCAACGTAAGGCCAGTTGGCCGGATCGGAGCTGTTTGGATCAATGCCGCCGCCGGTCCAGGACTGGCCCTTGGCGCGTACAACGCCGGTTCTCACCATATTCTTGGCCCAGCCGCCGGACGGGATCTGGAAGCTGACGATCTCACGGGCGATCGACAGGGCCTTGCTGCCGGCGTAGTAGGAGGCAGTTTCCGAGAGCGGCATGGTGTCCGGGCCGGTCTTGTCTGAGCCGCGTGCCGAGGGCACCGAGGAGAGGCCCGCGCGTTCGGCCTTCAGCGCGGCCTTGTCGGCAGCCAGGGCAGAGTTCGAGGCACTCAGGTAGGTGGTGAAGGCGCTCTTGAGGCTGCCGGCCTCGCTGTCGATGCGAGCCTGGGTCAGGGGCTTGGCCTTCACGTTCTGGCGGATGTAATCCGTGCAGGCGCTGACACAGGCGCCGTCATTGCCGGTGCTGCTTGCTGCGGCAGAAGAGGCTGCCTTGGAAGAAGCCGCGGCCGACGATGCAGCGGAAGAGGCTTTGGACGAGGTTGCAATCGAGGACGCGGCTGCGGATGAAGCTGCTGCTGAGGACTGGGCTGCAGAGGAGGCACTGCTGCTGACCGGGCCAACCGAGCACCAGGCCGAGTCGGAGAGGGCACTGCCGCCGGTGAACAGGGATTTCGAACAGGTGAAATTGCCGCTCAAGGTGGCGTAGACGAAGCTGCCGGACTTGCCCAGCGCGACGCTGTGCGTGCCGCTCATGCTGCAGGCACCGCCCACTTGTGCGCACTTCGTGTAGCCCGTGGGCGCATCGCTTGCGGCATGCGCCGGTACCGACAGAATCAGGGCGGCAGCACCGCCCAACAACCATTTGCTCTGCATTGCTTGTCTCCGGAATGGATGGCGCGACTCTTCGGGCGCGCTCGTGTGATAAGACTTTGGTTGTAAGAAAAGTTCTTACATAAAGAATGCTAACGTAGTCGGACAAATGAATTCTGGCAAGCCTTGGTCATGTTTTTGCGGCCCGGCGGCGGAGTTTCGGCCACTTCTTTCGCCGTCCCTGACCGAAAATACCCGCATCAGCTTTCATGACGGATAACCGCATGCTTCATTCCTTCCGCTTGTGGGTTTTGTTCCTGATGCTTCTCGGTCCATTTGCGCAGGCGGCTTCGTTCGAAGACATCCTGGCGAGCCATGAGGCGCGTCTGGGCGGGCGCATCGGTCTGGCTATTCTCGATACCGGTAGCGGCGCGCTGCAGACGGTAAAGGGTACGCAGCGGTTTCCGATGATGAGCACCTTCAAGACGCTGGCGTGCGCAACGCTGCTAGCGGAGGTCGATGTCGGGCGTCTGCGTTTGGAGACACAGGTGGAGATCAGGCGCGAGGCCTTGCTGAGCTACTCGCCGGTGACCGGAAAATTTGTCGGCCAGTCCTTCAGCCTGCAGCAGGCCTGTGACGCAACGATGCACACGAGCGACAACACGGCAGCCAATCTGGTGCTGGAGGCCATCGGTGGTCCGGCGGCGGTGACGCGTTTCATGCGCGGCCTTGGCGACGATGTGACCCGGCTGGACCGCATCGAGCCAGAGCTCAACTCCGCTCTGGCGGATGATCCGCGCGATACGAGCAGCCCGGTGGCAATGGTGCGCAGCTTGCAAGCGCTGCTCTTCGGGGATGTGCTGAGGCCGGCTTCGCGCGACCGGCTGCTGCAGTGGATGCGGGGCAACGAGGTGGCCGGCCCGTTGTTTCGCGCTACGCTGCCCCCTGGCTGGGCGATCGCTGATCGCTCCGGTGCTGGCGACAACGGCTCGCGCGGCATCACGGCGATCCTGTGGCCGCCGCAGCGCGCGCCGTTGATTGTCAGCCTGTACCTGACCGGGACCCGTGCTGACATGCCCGAGCTCAATCGCAGCGTGGCAGAAATCGGCCGTGAGGTTTTCGCTGCCTATCGTCCCTGAGTGCGCGGGTCAGGGCGTGTGTGTGCTGCCCTTACTTGAGGTGAAACAGGCCAACGATGAGGGCCACCATGCCGCCGGCGATCAGCGGGCCAACTGCGAGTCCCTTGAAAAAGCACACGCCGATCAGTGTGCCGACCATCAGGGCGGTGACGATCTCGGGTGAGGCCTGCATATAGCTCACGCCCCGCCCGGCCACCCAGGCGACGGCGAGCCCGGTGATTACCGCGATCACGCCGGCCGGTGATTTGAAGGTATTGCCGAGCCCGGCGAGGTCGATTTTGCCTGAGGCCAGGGGCGCCAGTACGGCGGCGGTCAGGATGATCACCCCGGTGGTGAGGCCATGCGTTTCCACCGTGCCCAGCCAGCTCGTGAGCCCGAGCAATTTCAGCAGGAGCAGGGCGCTCGCCGCGATGGCAACCGAGCTGTTGTTGCCGACCACGGCCAGCGCAAGGATCAGGAGGAGGGGCAGGTTTTCGAAACTCATGGGGATCCGACCCATCAAGGGCCACCGTCGTACTGGGGATGTGTGGAGTCTAGTCGCCCTTGCCTGAGCATGTCTGGCGGATCTAGCCAAGAAAGCTGGCCGGCCTGTTCAGGGCAAATCGATGCCGCCCGTCCGTCTGAGCCTGCTTTACGCCCGTTCATCGGGCCTGCGCTGAGCCTGATGCTAAAAATGTAAGAGTAAACCCCTACTTTTGAGTGTCAGCAGCGCGGAGGGAATGCCTGTCTGGCACTGCCACGCCGGCAGATTTCTTCAACATCACCCTTGCCCGGGACCTAGCGCATGAAGCTCACCCCCACAATCCTTGCCACAGCGATCCTGCTGTTGGCAGGCAACGCATTTGCCGCCCGTACCGGTGGTTTCGCAACCGCTGATGGCGGTGATCTGCCTGGCGCACGGTATTTCACTGCCGCGAATTACCAGGAGATCAACAACATCATCACCAGCGCATCCACCGTCCCCGGTGGCGCCTATCCGCTGGTCATTACCTACACCGGCAACGAGGATGCCGCGATCGCCACGATCGTGATGGATCACAATCCGGATGCAGCCGGCAATTGCCCGAACCCGCACTGGAACGACGCTTACCGCCAGGTGGCCGTCACCGGATATACCGCCGGCCTGACCATCCTCGGGGCCGACGGCTCCTCCGGCAACTTCGGCATCACGCTGACCAACTCCAGCAATGTCGTCATCCGTAACATGAAGCTTGGCGCGCTCGGCGGCGCGGCCAAGGATGCCGACCTGCTGCGCGTCGATTCTTCCTCGAATGTCTGGATCGACCACAACGAGCTGCTCAGCAACAGCCACGAATGCAACGGTTCGCCCGAAGGCGACCTGACCTTCGAAGGCGCGATCGACATCAAGAAGAACTCGCACAACGTCACCGTTTCCTACAACTACATCCATGACCACAAGAAGGTCGGCCTGGATGGCTCCTCCGGCACCGACATCGCCGGCGGCCGCGAGATCACCTTCCACCACAATTTGTACTCGAACGTGAGCCAGCGCCTGCCCCTGCAGCGCGGTGGCTGGACGCACATGTACAACAACCTCTACAGCGGCATCACCGATTCCGGCATCAACGTGCGCCGTGAAGGCTATGCGCTGATCGAGCAGAACTGGTTCGAGAACTCGGTCAATCCGGTGGTCTGCCGTTATGACGCCACGCTGTGCGGCTGGTGGGATCTGCGCAACAACAACGTGAAAAGCCCGGCCGATTTCAACCGCTATGGCATAGCCTGGACGCCGGATGACGGCATCAATACCGTGACTGCCATCGAGTGGAAGACCACTGCTGTTTTCCCGAAGACACTGCCTTATGTGTACGAATCGGTCAGCCCGCAGTGCGTGAAGAACAAGCTGCGCAAGTACGCCGGTGTGGGCAAGAAGCTCAAGCAGCTGACGCCTGTTGCCTGCCTGGGGCGTGATGATGACGAACACGACATGCATGATCGTCATGCTCCGGCAGGTGACTACATGGAGAATTACACCAAGTGTGCCGACGCCGGCGAGATCTGCAAGGTCAAGACCGGCGCTGGCTGGGTGGCCTTTGGCCGCAAGGGCAACTGGGTCACCAAGTACATCGGAACCGGCCATGCGGTGAGCTGCACGGTCGCCAGCTTTGGTTCTGATCCGGGTGGCCGGCCGAACAAGTGCTCCTACCGGGTCTATTGATTCACGCCCTCCGGCAGACACTGATGAAAAGCCCCGTCGGTTCGCCCGGCGGGGCTTTTTCGTGAGTTGCGATACCTGCCCGGGGCTGGCCAGATGCACCAGGTGCTTGCCGGGGGAAATGAACGCAGCACGCTATTTGTGCGGACCTATACTCAAAGCGGGCAGGGCGCCTCTCTGGCGCCCGGTCAGGAGGCCCGTATGACGATGCCTGTGCATGCCATTGATTCAAGCGCTGTTCCCCGCCTGCGGAGTGTTGATGCGGTGGGAACGCCGGAGGAATACACCACTACCGGTGCGCGATCGCGTGCCCAGCTGAATGCCTCGATCCTGCAGGCATCGCTCGATGTGTCGATCAGTTCAAGGAATGAGCCACTGGCGCTGCTGTACAGATCGGCGATTGATGCCATCAATGAAGCTCTGCAGCCGGAGCTGGGTGACAACGCGCTGCAGGCGGCGATGAGTCAGGACAACACGCCGGAAGGCACTGCCGGGCGCATCGTGGCTCTCTCCACCGGCTTTCTGGAGGCTTTCAAGACCCAGCACGCGGGGGAAGACGAAGCCGAGGTGCTGCAGAACTTCATGGCCACGATCCGCAGCGGTTTTGAGAGAGGCTTCAAGGAAGCCGTCGATATCCTCAAAGGCCTGAAGGTGTTCGAGGGCGATATCGCGAGCAATATCGAAAAGACCCATGCGCTGGTGCTGCAAGGCTATGCCGATTTTGAAGCGGCGCACACCACCAGGGCTGCTGAGCCTCTGGCAGACCGGGCGGGGTAGGCGGAGCGCCGGCTTTACGCGACCGGACAGTCTCCGGCCGCTGCCAGCCTCTTGCAGGCTTCACACTCAAAGCCGTTCGCGCTGAGCCATTCCCAGGCCTGCTCACGCGTGCTGACGGTGATGACCGGCACTTCGATGCCGTCGAACACCCCCTGGTTTTCAGTCACGCGGGCCAGGAAGCCCACGGTGTGGATGCGGATGATGGCATCTGCGCCATGACTGGTGGCCCATACCAGCAGATCGTGCGAGGCGGCAAAGCCGCTTTCGGTGCCGCCCTGCCATTGATGCAGATCCATGACATGCGCCCAATGCGTGGGCTGCCCAGCGTCACGCCAGGCTTGCTGGATCGTGGCCGTCATGACCAGCACGCCTTCGCGGTTGAAGCTGCCTTGCAGTACGGCAAAGCATGCCTGATCGCACCAGTAAACCTTGCATTCACCATGAGGGGGATGGGACATGGCATTTCTCGCCGGATACGCTGAACTGCACTATAGATCCGGCGGTGCCTGGCTTGCCATCAGGGCTGATCCTGTGGGCTCCAGGTTGGCCTGGGCTCTTTTGCTCAGGCCCAGAAGCGTTTGAAGCTGCCGACCACCACGCCCCAGATCGTCAGCTCGCTGCCGGCTTCGAGCAGCAATTCGGGCAGATCCGGGTGGTCGGCCTGCAGCGCCGTTTTATGCCCGCGGTGGTGCAGGCGGCGCACCAGGCGCTCGCCGTTCACGAAGGCCAGCACGATGTGTCCGTGCACCGGCTGGATGCGCTTGTCCACGATCAGCAGGTCGCCCTCGAAGATGCCGGTGCCGGTCATCGCGTCATCACGCGCTTCGAAGACGAAACTCGCTTCGTCGCGACGCACCAGATAGTCGTGCACATCGAGGCTGTTGCTGTCGTCGTCGGCGCTTGTTAGCGGCGGAGCTTCTGCCGCCCGGCCTGCCACCAGCAAGGGCCGGCTGCGTGCAGGGTTGCGACGGGTTCGGCGGATGCCCGGCAGCGCTTCCGGCGGCGCGGACGGCGAGGCACCGACGAGGCTGACGAAGGGAAGCGGGATCTGATCGGTCATGGCGGCAGATGCTGTAAATAAATACAGTATCCGAGTGTGTGGCTGTTGCTGTCAAGCACCGCGTGGGTTGTAAGCGGGGCTTGGGTCGGCTCGTGCTTAAGGCTGCAGATCCATGCAATTGGTATGACAAATGTTTTCACAAGCACGCAGTGCTTGAGTGGGTATTGAACTTTTAATGCAACGCATTGTTAATAAATGGAATATTGGATATTTAAGGGCGCTTTTGGGCGGAATGACCCTCTATATCCAAAGGCCTATATGAAAGGTATCCGGGCTAAAGTTGTTTGACGACTTTTCGTTAGTTTCAAGCAGCAAGACATGCAAAGTTTGACAGGCAAGATCACCTGCACAGGGGCGGCCAGAAGACAGGCAATAACCCAATGGAGCCCCCCAACATGCGCAGCAACCTTCCCGTCACTCAAGTCGAGACAATCATCCCCAGCGGGGTGTTCATCTATTCGCGTACCGATCTCAAGGGACGCATTACCGAGGCCAATGCAGCCTTTGCCGAGATCAGCGGTTTTCTGCGCGAGGAAATGATCGGCGAGCCGCACAACATCGTGCGCCACCCGGACATGCCGGAAGCCGCTTTCGATGACATGTGGCGTACCCTCAAGGCCGGTACGCCCTGGCGCGGAGTGGTCAAGAACCGGCGCAAGGATGGCGGTTTCTACTGGGTGGAGGCGAATGTTTCGCCGGTGCGCGAAAACGGCCAGGTGGTCGGCTTTCAGTCGGTGCGTACGCGCCCCACGGCGCAGCAGATTGCAGCGGCCAGCGCGGCCTACGCCCGCCTGCGTGCTGGCGATCGTAGCCTGCGCGTGGAGCAGGGCTTGGTGCGGCGCAATCACGGCCCGCTGGTGCGCGCGGCAACGGCCTTTCCGGTGCAGATGGCAGCCGTGGCGGCCTTGGCCTGCCTGGCCGCACTGAGCTGCCTGGCTTTGCTGCTGTGGCCCGGGGCGCTCACGCGCACGCTGGCTGGCGCTCTGGCCGGGCTGAGTCTGCTCGCCAGCCTGTGGCTGGTGGTCTGGCAGATGCCGCGGGTGTGTGGCGAGCTGCGCAGCATGCGGCGCAGTCTGGACGATGTGCTGAGCCATGGCGATCTGCTGAGCAATCTGAATTCGACGCGTAACGATGAGATCGGCGATATCGCCCGGCGTGTCGACAGCCTGCTGGCGGCCACCCGCGCCACTCTGCAGATCATTGGCGATACCACCCGTGAGGTGGCCGAAGCCACGACGCGGCTGGGCAGTGACATGGCCGGGCTGCTCACTTCCTCCGAACAGCAGAGCCGCGACACTTCAGGTGCGGCGGCCAGCGTGGAGGAAATGACGGTGTCCATCGGCGAGGTGGCCACGCATGTGCAGGAAGCCCATCGCATCTCGCGTCAGGTGGAAGAGGAAGCGCAAGCCGGCGCGCGCCTGTCCGTGGAGGCCAGCCAGACCATCAGCGCCTTGTCGGTCACGGTCGGGCACTCCGCCGAAACGGTGGAGCAGCTTGGGCAGCGCACCCAGGAGGTGGGCAAGATCGCTGGGGTGATCAAGGATATTGCCGACCAGACCAATCTGCTCGCGCTGAATGCCGCCATCGAGGCCGCGCGGGCCGGCGAGCAGGGCCGCGGCTTTGCGGTAGTGGCGGACGAGGTGCGCAAGCTGGCCGAGCGTACCCGCCAGGCCACCCAGGAGATCGACACCATGATCGGCCGGATTCAGGGCGATACCGGCGAGGCCGTCGAAGGCATGCGTCGCAGCGCCGAGCAGGTGGGGCAGAGCGTGGCGCTGGTGCATGATGCCGAGGCTGCGCTGCGCCGCATCACGCAAGAGGTGGACACCATGCTCGAGCGCATCGGCGAAATCGCGCATTCCACCCAGGAGCAGCGCGGTGCGATGGAGCACATGGCCGGCGGCATCGAAGCTATTGCGCGGCAGACCGAAAGCAATCTGGGGGTGGCACACGCCACGGACGACACCACCCATCAGCTGGAACGCAGCGTGGAACGCATGCGGCGGGCAGTGACCCAGTACCGGGTGTGAGCGGCCGCTCACGAACTTTGGATGGCTATCCATTCACCCATCACAGGCTCAGGCCGGTTTGCGATGGCGCGAAAAGAGGTCGTGAATCTTGCAGAACTTTGCCGTGATATCGAAAGGCGGTTTGGGCTGCGCGTCTCCGGCCAGGAAGTTGCGGATCGCGATCACCGGATCAGGCTCGCCGGTGAGCAGCACGCGAGTGCCGCGTTGCTCCATGCGCCGGAAGAAGCCATCGCCGGCGCTGAAGCTCAGGATCAGGTCGACGCCATCCAGCGGATGCGGCCCCTGATCATTGAAATGATGGATGGCCATCTCCTTCGGCAGCTCGATTTCCTCGGCGGCAGGCAGGGTCTGGGTAAGGCCCACCGGTGCGGGCAGGGTGTAGAGCAGCCAGCGGCGGGCCTGACCGGCGTGGCCGCAGACCGTCCGGAAATCCTTGGTCGGGATAGCTATCTTCATCGCCTGCGCCTTTCGCTGAAGCATCGGAAAACGTCAGCTTGGCGCAAGTGGGCAGGCGGGGAATCGATGCAGGTCAAATCCTGCGGGCTGCCTGGCGAAGGCTTTCGTTGACGCTCGCCCGGGGCAAGGAGGCCGGCCGCAATACGGCGCCCAGGAGCGCGCCGGTGGCGGAGGGGCAGCGGATGAAGCAGAGCGCGAAGCACAGCAGGTCGAACATGATGTCAGCCCCTTGGATTGCGTCGGCTCAGTTCAGCACGCGCATGCCGATGACCTTCACCTTGCTGAAACCGAAGGCCTTGCCGATGTACTTGCCCTGGATTTCGAGCCGGGTCTTCGCATCTACCGGGCTGCCTAGGGGCCAGGCCCAGTGCTTGTCGTCGATATCGAGATAGATGTTGCCGCTGCCGTCGGTGAACGCGTAGAGATCCTTGCTGGCGCGGCGGGTGATGTGGCCCTGGAGGGTGACGAACTGGTCGTGGCTGGACAGGCCGCTCAGCTGATTGATATGGGTGGCCGCGCTGTTCGGGCCGACGTATTGCGCCGTGACCGGGGCGGCGCAGAGCAGGGCGGACAAGCTGCAGAGGGCGAGCAGGGATTTCATTTTCAACTCCTTTGGAATGGGGCCGGCTGGTCTTCAGCGCGGCATGGAAACCAGTCTAGTGAGCGGATCCTGAACGTCGGATGAATGCCTGCCGGCGCGTTCCGGCGGCTTAGGGCTTGCGAGGACTGCGGATGCCGTTATGCTCCGGCTGATCGAGTCCTGATCCACGAAAGCCCGGCATGAAACTCCATTCCCTCCTCCTCGCGCTGGCCTTTGTGGCGACCAGCGCGGCCGCAGAAACCGTGTTCCTGATCGGGGATTCCACCGTCTCCAGCTACACCCCGCCGGATCCGCGCAATGGCTGGGGCCAGGTGATCGGTCAGTACTTCACGCCGGAGGTGGCGGTGAAGAACTTCGCCCTCTCCGGGCGCAGCTCGAAGAGCTTCCTGGAGGAGGGCGCATGGGCACCGGTGGCTGCCGCGGTCCAGCCCGGCGATTACGTTTTCATCCAGTTCGGCCACAACGACCAGAAGCGCGATGCAGCGCGCAGCACCGATCCCTTCGGCAGTTATCAGGAGTTTCTCTCGCGCTATGTGGAAGACACGCAGAAGGCCGGCGGCATACCGGTGCTGGTCACGCCGGTCGGGCGCGGCGGGCTGAAGCGCTCCAGTGGGCCGGGCTCGCACGGGCGCTACCCGGATGCGATGCTGGAGCTGGCGAAGAAGAAGGGCGTGCTGGCCATCGACCTCACCGCGCTGAGCGAGGCCTACTACAGCAAGATCGGCTATAGCGCGACGATCAAGCTCTTTGTCGCCGCCCAGGACGGCAAGGACGACACCCATTTCCTGCCCGCCGGCGCAGCCGAAATCGCGAAGCTGATGGCGCGGGCGATCAAAGGCCTCGATACGCCCCTGGCGCAGCGCGTCAGCGGGCTGGACTGAGCCCTGCAGAAAGGAGACGCACGATGGGCAAAACCCGGCTTGAAGCCTTCAGTGATGGCGTGCTCGCCATCATCATCACGATCATGGTGCTGGAGCTGAAAGTGCCGCACAGCAGCGAACTGGCGGTGCTGCAGCCTCTGCTGCCAGTGTTTCTCAGCTACCTGCTGAGCTTCATCTACATCGGCATCTACTGGAACAACCATCACCACATGCTGCACACGGTGCGCGAGGTGACTGGCGGCATCCTGTGGGCCAACCTGCACCTGCTGTTCTGGCTGTCGCTGATTCCCTTCGCCACCGGTTGGCTCGGCGAGAACCACTTCGCTGCCGCTCCGGCCGCGCTGTATGGTTTTGTGCTGCTGATGGCGGCGGTGGCCTACTGGATCCTGGCCCACGTCATCATCTGTGCGCAGGGCTCGGGCTCGCTCCTGAAAAAGGCTATCGGACCAGACTGGAAGGGTTATGGCTCGGTCCTGCTGTACGCCGTGGCGATTGGCCTGGCCTTTGTGTCGGCCTGGCTGGCCTGCGCGATCTACGTGCTGGTGGCGATTCTGTGGCTGGTGCCGGATACGCGGATCGAACGAGTCTTGCGTGCGCGGGGCGAGCAAAACGGTAGCGCGCCATGACCCAGCTTGAGCGCGAGCTTTTCGCGCGCGATGATCAGGCCAAGGATGCGGCACTGCTGAAGTTGCGGGCGCGCCTGGCCGCGGCCACCCCACCTACCCGGGCGCGCCCCTTGCAGCACCTGGCGCGGGACTGGCCACGCAGCCTGAAGGCTGCCGCCCTGATCCTGTTGCTAGGCCTGATGCTTGTGGCCGGCAGCGGTCTGTTTGGCTGAACAAGAACGCAGGTGCGAGCTCCGTCGCCCCTCTGGTGCTGGCGGGCCGAGGTCAGCCCTGCAGGCTTTTGCGAATGAATCGTGAATCGCTTCCGAGGAGAGTTAACGATGCGAGCCGTACTATCCGTGACCCTGATCGTGCTGGGCTTGCAGGCCGCCCAGGCCGGCCCTTTGCTCGATCGCCTGCGTGAGCGCCGTGCCGAGCGTGCGGAGTGGGGCGAGGAGGCCGATGGCGCGAGCGCCGGCAAGCTGCCTGCCGGTAGCCGGGTGCTGCGCGATCTGGTCTACGGTCCGGATGCCCGTCAGCGTCTGGACGTCTATCTGCCGGCCGCGCCGAAGCAAGCGCCGGTGATCCTGATGGTGCATGGTGGCGCCTGGCGTACTGGCGACAAGGCCATGAGCCGGGTGGTGGACAACAAGGCGGCGCGCTGGCTGGCACGCGGCGTGATTTTCATCTCGACCAACTACCGCTTGCTGCCCACCCCTCCGCACGAGCAGGCCCAAGACGTGGCCCGGGCGCTTGCCTTCGCGCAGGGCAAGGCGGCCGGCTGGGGCGGTGATCCGGCGGCCTTCGCGCTGATGGGGCATTCGGCCGGCGCGCATCTGGTGAGTCTGCTCAACAGCGCCCCGCAGATCGCTTTAGGGCAGGGGGCCCGCCCTTGGCTGGGCACGATATCGCTCGACACCGCCGCGATGGATATTGTTGCCACGATGGAGGGCAAGCATTACGGCTTCTACGACAAGGCGTTCGGCAGCGACCCCATGGTGTGGCAGGCCAGCTCGCCCTACCAGCAGCTCACCCGCGAGGCGCCACCCTTGCTGGCGGTGTGCTCCAGCCAGCGGCCGGACCAACCCTGCGCCGGCACCCGGCGCTATGCACAGCAGGCACGCAGCCTCGGTCTGCGCGTGGAGCTGCGGGAGCAGGCCGCAAGCCACGGCGAGATCAACGAGCAACTCGGTTTGCCAGGCGCCTATACCGACGCGGTGGAGGCCTTTCTGGCGAGTTTGGCACCTGCCTGGCGGGCGGCCCTGGCGCCCTGAGCGCATGTCAGCTTCATGCAAGCTCCGGCTCAGGCTTCGGTCAGCTTGCAAGGCCATGATGAACCCATCGGACAAGCACACAGCGAGTCCGGGCCATCAAACCCAAGGAGCCTGACCATGAACAAGACCATCCTGACCGCCCTGATCGCCACCTTCGCTGCCGGCAGCGTGTTCGCCGCTGATGTACCGGCCGCCGCTTCCGCTCCGGCGGCAGCGCCTGCCAAGACCGCTCCGGCAACGAAGGAAGCCAAACCGGTCCACAAGACCGAGAAGAAGGCCGAACACAAGACTGAAAAGGCGCACGGGGCTGCAACCCCGGCCGCCTCGGCACCGGCCGCCAAGTAAGGCGAGTCCGGGCTCACAGCGGGCGCCGCCCCTCCTCCATCGGCCCCGCTGCCCGCGCCACCCGCTTACCCGGGTGGCGTTTTCGTTTACGGCGTGGGCGTCGCTCCCCCTGGTGTAATCAAGGTGCTGGCGGCGCGATGCTTTCGGCGTAGTCGTACAGTGCGCCGAGGATCTCCTCGCCGCGCTCATCCACCGTTTCACTCAGCGCATCGATCTTTTCGAAGAAGCTCATCAGATCACGCGGGCCAGCGCCTTCATGCAGGCAGGCCACGCGATGGGCTTCCCAGCGCTGCTGCTCGTCTTCCAAGAGGGTGTGCGGGAAGTTGCGGGCGCGGTAGCGGAAGAGGATTTCCTCGAGGCGTTCGTCCTGAAAACTGATGGGGGTCTGGGCGAGTTCGGCCGGGTCCAGTGCCCGCAGTTCATTGAGCTTGCGTCGGTCGCCATTGCCGACGAAGCCGCCGTAAAGGTCTTCATCCACATCGGCCCGGTCTGCACCGGCTGGGCGCTGGAACACGGCCGCCCACTTGGCGGCGAGCGGCGGCAGGGCACGGGCGGCAGCGGCGTGCTGCTCGACGAGCGCAAAATCCACGCCCCATTTGGCGGCGGTGCCAGCATCCAGCACCTTGAGGTTGCTGATCGCGATGGGCGACTTGTTGATGTGGATGGTCTTGATCGGCAGGCGGCTGACGCCCTCGGGCAGCTCATCCGTTTTGGTGAACATGCGCAGGCGGATCGTGTCGGCGTCCAGCCCGGCGAGCTCCGATGGATCGGCGGCCAGATCCCACACGATGATCTCGTTCTTGTTGGTGGGGTGCTGCGCCAGCGGCCAGCAGATCGCCAGGCAGCCGCGCTCCGGGCCGAACATGCCGGAGATGTGCAGGAAGGGCTTCGGATTAAGCAGGTCGATCTCGGCGGCGACCGCGTCTTTCTTGCGCAGCTTGAAGCAGAAGTCCCACAGGCGCGGCTGTTTCTCGCGGATCAGGCGCGCCAGGGCGATGGTGGCGCGCACGTCCGACAAGGCGTCGTGGGCGGCTTCGTGCAGCAGGCCGTTGGCCTTGGAGAGGTGCTCCAGCTTGAAGGAAGGGCGGCCGTCTTCGTGCTTCGGCCACTCGATGCCCTCGGGGCGCAGGGCATAGACGGTGCGCACCACGTCGAGCAGATCCCAGCGGCCGCAATCGTTCTGCCACTCGCGCGCATAGGGATCGATCAGGTTGCGCCAGAACAGGTGGCGGGTGACTTCGTCGTCGAAACGGATGGTGTTGTAGCCCAGGCCGATGGTGCCCGGCTCGCCCAACTCGCGTTCGATGATGGCAGCGAACTCAGCTTCAGGCACGCCCTGGGCGAGGCAGGTCTGCGGCAGGATGCCGGTGAGCAGGCAGGATTCCGGGTCCGGCAGGTAATCCGGTGCCGGGTGGCAGTAGATCATCAGCGGCGCGCCGATCTCGTTCAGCTCGGCATCGGTGCGGATGCCGGCGAACTGGGCCGGGCGGTCGCGGCGGGTCGAGATGCCGAAGGTTTCGTAGTCGTGCCAGTAGAAGGAAAGGCTCATCGCGGGCGGGGCGGGCAAAAAAGGAGGGCAGGGCGGATTCTACGCGTCGGGCCGGTGCGGGCAGCTCTGCGTTACCATTACGGGTTAGCAAATACCTGTCTGAAAGCCTGCCATGCGTCGCGATTGGGAAGTTGTCATCGGCCTGGAAACCCACGCCCAGCTCAACACCACCTCCAAGATCTTCTCTGGAGCCAGTACCGCCTTCGGTGCCGAGCCCAATGTGCAGGCTTGCGCCGTGGATATCGCCCTGCCCGGCGTGCTGCCGGTGCTCAACCGCGGCGCCGTGGAACGCGCGATCCGTTTCGGCCTCGCCATCGGCGCTGAAGTCGCGCCGCGCTCGGTGTTTGCGCGCAAGAATTACTTCTATCCCGACCTGCCCAAGGGCTACCAGATCAGCCAGATGGACCTGCCGGTCGTCGTGGGCGGTGAAATCACCATTCAGGTCGGCGAAGGCGACAAGGCCTACACCAAGGTCGTGCATCTGACCCGCGCCCACCTCGAAGAAGACGCCGGCAAGAGCCTGCACGAAGACTTCCATGGCCAGAGCGGCATCGATCTGAACCGTGCCGGCACGCCGCTGCTGGAGATCGTGACCGAGCCGGATATGAGTTCCTCGGCCGAAGCCGTGGCCTACGCCAAGGCGCTGCACGCGCTGGTGCAGTGGATCGACATTTGCGACGGCAACATGCAGGAAGGTTCTTTCCGTTGCGACGCCAACGTCTCCGTGCGCCGCCCCGGCGAGCCGCTCGGCACGCGTCGCGAGATTAAGAACCTCAACAGTTTCCGCTTCCTGCAACAGGCCATCGATTACGAAATCAACTGGCAGATCGAGACGATCGAAGACGGCGGCAAGATCCAGCAAGCCACGGTACTTTTCGACCCGGACTCGGGCGAGACCCGCGTGATGCGCACCAAGGAAGACGCGCACGACTACCGCTACTTCCCGGACCCCGATCTGCTGCCGCTGGTGATCAGTGACGAGTGGAAAGCTGAAGTGGCGGCCAGCATGCCGGAACTGCCGGTGCAACTCGCCGCCCGCTTCCAGAGCGAATACGGCCTGTCTGCCTACGATGCCGCTGGCCTGACCTCAAGTCGCGACACCGCGCTGTACTACGTCGAAGTCGTCAAGCTGGCCGGCGCCGCGCAGGCCAAGATTGCCGCCAACTGGGTGATGGGCGAACTCGCCGCGCGCCTCAACAAGGAAGAGAAGAGCGTGGCCGACAGTCCGGTTGCGGCCGCCCAGCTCGCTGGCCTGATCGCCCGGATTGCTGACAACACCATCTCCAACAACATCGCCAAAAAGGTCTTCGAAGCTTTGTGGAATGGCGAGGGCGCCACGGCCGACGAAGTGATCGAGAAGCAGGGCCTCAAGCAGGTGACTGACGCTTCGGCCATCGAGCCGATCATCGACGAGGTGCTGGCCAACAACGCGCAGAACGTCGCCGAATACAAGGCCGGCAAGGAAAAGGCCTTCAACGCGCTGGTGGGTCAGGTCATGAAGGCCAGCAAGGGCAAGGCTTCGCCGGCGCAGGTGAATGAATTGCTGAAGAAGAAGCTGGGCTGAGCGCGGTGCTGAAGTCGGGAGTCGCCTGGCTCCTTTTGATGGGCGCTCAGGTGGCCGCTGCCGAGGCTTTGCCATCCCCTGGGCAATACGGCTTTGACTGGCTCAAGCCCGAAACCACGCGGTGCGTGGCGATCAAGCCGGCCTTGATCGCCCGCTTCAAGCACTGCAGTCCGGCCGATGTCAGCAAGGCCTTCGGGCTGGACTTCCCTGGACGGGCCTGCCGGGTCAGCCCGCAGAGCGAATACATGGTTTATGCCACGCGCAAGCAATGTCAGGAAGCGCTGGAGACCATGCAGGCCAACGCGCCTTAGTCGCTCCCCCTGCAGTGCCGATCAGGGCGTTGAAGAAGCCGGGCCGGGTTTGCTTACAACTGGACACACTTCTTTAACTCTCTGCACATCTCGCGCAAACGCGCTTTACATCTGCCTGCAGCAAGATGGACTCATGGCGAATCCGCCAGAAGGAGTTCCATCATGATGAAGAAGCAGATCATTACCCTGACCCTCCTGTCCTGCCTGAGCAGCCTGGCTTCTGCCGCTGAATACGGCCAGGTAATTTCCAGTACAGCAGTTACCCGCGAAGTGCTTACGCCGCAGCGCACTTGCCGTGATGAGCAGGTCGAAGTCGAGCAGCCTCACAATGCCGCAGGCTCGGTGATTGGCGCAGTGGCCGGGGGCATTCTCGGTAGCACCGTCGGCCGTGGCGCCGGCAATGCTGCGGCCACAGCGGCCGGTGTGATTGCCGGTGCGGTGGTCGGTGATCAGGTGGCGAATGCCGACAAGGGCACGACCACGCGTACGGTGCGCCGCTGCAGCACGCGGCAGGTGCGCAGCCAGCAGATTATCGGTTATGACGTAGTCTATGAATACGCCGGCCGTCGTTATACGACGCGTCTGGCCAACGAGCCCGGCGAGCGCATCCCGCTGCAGATCGGCCCGGCCGCTTCGGTGGTGCAGGACGACGATCAGGCCTATGACACGACTGAAACCGTGATCGAAGAGCCGGCGGTGGTCACGCGCCGGGCGGCGCCGGTGTATGTGACGCCGCCGGTGGTACTGCACTGGGATCTGTGGCCTGGCCCGCGCGGCCCCTACGGCCCGCACCACCGCTGAGGCGGGCGAGGCCGCTGCCTCAGGGGCTTACTGGGAAGCGTCGATGCTGGCCTGGGTGAAGCTCGGGTAGCTCGCCGGCTTGTAGGTGTTCAGATTGCTCAGGAAGTTGCTGTCCTTGAGCGGGATGCTGGCCGAGCCGTAGTCGAAGCTGTTCAGATTGGCGCGCATCGTGGCATTGCTCACGCCATCGCCCTTGAGCGCATACCAGCTGATGATCTGTGGCGCGACGAAGCTGCCATAGCTGTTCTCGGCCGCTTCGCCGCTGGAAGCGAAGCGCAGGGCATGGGTCGAGACGCCATCCTTGTGATACACGATCTTCACATGCCCGCTCTGCTGGGCCAGCGTACCCATCTCGGCGTTGTAGAGCTTGCCGTGGGCGCTGTAACCGGCATGGGTGACGACGCCATTCTTGGTCCATACGGCGGCATGCTCCCAGTCGTGGCGATGGCCGCCGCCCAGCGTGCTGATCTGATCCTTCAGGAAGTAGAGCGCGTAGAAGTGGCCGCAATAGGTGTCGCTGCCGCTGGCGATGCAGGCGTAGCGGTGCAGGGTGTTCGAGCTGTCGAGAAAGCTGGTGGCGCGGCAACCGCCACCGAGGCTGCCGGACGGATTCAGGCCGCCGTTCTGCTTGCCCTCGCGGCTGATACCGGCGCTGGGCAGGCAGCCATCGCTATCGAAATCAAACACCGGGTGATTGGCCGTGATGCTGATTTTGGCGGGCAAGGCCTGGTCGAGCTTGCCGAAGAGGTCGGCATGGGCGTTGCCGGTGAAGGCCAGGGTCAGTAGCAAGGCGCTGAGCAGTGGGTGGCGGGGCATGTTTGGGTCTCCTTGGTGTGGTTTTCCCGGCGCGAGCGCCGGTACGCCAGCAAGTTTCACCAGCCCTGATTACGTCGCCATGAAGCGCACATGACATCTGCTCCGCAGTTTGTGCCTTGCTGCTGTACCGGCCGGTGCCGGAGAATGCCGGCATGACTCCCGTGATCCTGCTTGTTGAAGACGAACCGGCGATTGCCGACACCTTGGCCTGGGCGCTCCGGAGCGAAGGCTTCGAGCCCTGCCATGTCGCCACCGGCGGTGAGGCGCTGGCGCGGCTGGCGCAGGGCGGGATCGCGGTGGCGGTGCTGGATGTGGGCCTGCCGGATCTCTCCGGCTTCGAATTGTGCCGGCGCATCCGTGCACAGGACGCGGCCCTTCCGGTGATGTTCCTCACCGCGCGCTCCGAGGAGATCGACCGGGTGCTGGGCTTCGAGATCGGCGCGGATGATTACGTCGCCAAGCCCTTCAGCCCGCGCGAGGTGGTGGCCCGGCTGCGCGTGATGCTGCGGCGTAGCGGCGCGCTGGCTGCGCCTGCTCAAGCCGTGCCGGGTCTGCAGCTGGACGAAGCCGGTGCGCGTATCCTGCATGCCGGCCACCCGCTGCCGCTGACCCGCTACGAATACCTGCTGCTGCGCCATTTGCTCAAGCAGCCCGGTCGCGTGTTCTCGCGTGATCAGTTGCTGGACGCGG
Organism: Uliginosibacterium sp. 31-12; assembly: GCF_030548425.1. NCBI lineage: Bacteria > Pseudomonadati > Pseudomonadota > Betaproteobacteria > Rhodocyclales > Zoogloeaceae > Uliginosibacterium > Uliginosibacterium sp. 31-12. The sequence goes on from NZ_JAUOOA010000004.1 coordinate 340,769, forward strand.
TGTGGGGCGCGGGCAGCGAGAGCACGGATCGCACCGTCGACACCCATATCAAGACCTTGCGCGCCAAGCTGCGCGCGGTGGCGCCCGAGTTGGACCCGATCCTCACCCATCGCGGCATGGGCTACTCGCTGGCGCTGGCATGAACCTGCCGCTGCGCATCCTGCTTGGTTACTTCCTGGTCGTCGGCCTTGCCGCCTTTTTTGTGCTGCGCATCTTCGTGGGCGAGGTGCAGCCTAGCGTGCGTGAGGCCATCGAAGAGACCATGGTCGATAGCGCCAACATCCTCGCTGTGATGGCGGCCGAGGAGTTGCGTGCCGGCCGCATCGGCAAGGGTGAGTTCGCCGCGCGGATTGCTGACTACCGCAGGCGCGGCGTGGATGCGCCGATCTGGCACTTCCGCAAGAGCACGCTGGATTTTCGCGTCACCGTCACCGATGCCGAGGGCATCGTGCGTTTCGACTCCGACAACCGCAGCGTCGGCGCCGACCATTCGCGCTGGAACGATGTCTATCGCACTCTGCGTGGCGAATACGGCGCCCGCTCCACGCGTGATGATCCGGACGACGATGGCTCCTCGGTCTTCTATGTCGCCGCGCCGGTGCGTGATGGCGAGCGCATCATTGGCGTGCTCACCCTGGCCAAGCCGGTGCGTACCGTGCAGCCCATCATTACCCGCAGCGAGCAAACCATTCTCAAGCACGGCTTCTGGCTGATGGGCGGCGCGGCGCTGATCGGTCTGCTGGTCACTCTGTGGCTCACCGGCTCGATCCGCCGCCTGCGTCGCTATGCTCAGGCCGTGGCCGCCGGCGAAGCGGCCAATCCTCCGCTAGGCGGCGGGCAGGAGCTTTCCGATCTCGCCCGCGCCATGGAAGCGATGCGCCAGAAGCTTGAAGGCAAGCAATACGTCGAGCAGACCGTGCAGGCGCTGACCCACGAACTCAAGAGCCCGCTCGCCGCCTTGCGCGGCGCCGGTGAAATCCTCGCCGAAGCCGAGTTGCCGGCCGAGCAGCGCCAGCGCTTCGCCGGCCATGTGCTAAGCCAAAGCGCACGCATGCAGGAATGCGTCGAGCGCATGCTTTCCCTTTCCCGCCTCGAAGCCGGGCGCGGCCTGGGTGAGCTGGAAACGCTGGAGGCAACGGAGTTGCTGGACGATCTGTGCCGCGTGCGCCAGCCGCGTGCTGATGCTCATGGCATCAGCTTCGAAACGCTTGTGCCGGAGACCTCCATCGCCCTGCGCGGCGAACGCGAGCGTCTGCTGCTGGCGCTCGGCAATCTGCTCGACAATGCACTCGACCATGCCCCCGCCGGCAGCCTGATCCGCCTGTCCGCGAGCATAGAGGCTAGTGAGTGTTGCTTCCGCATCCGCGATCAGGGCGCGGGCATTCCGGATTACGCCCTGCCGCACCTCTTCGAGCGCTTCTACGGCCTGCCGCGCCCCGACGGCAGCAAGGGTTCCGGCCTTGGGCTGGCCATCGCGCAGGAGGTCGCCCGACTGCACGGCGGTAGCGTCAGCCTGGCGAATCACTCCGAGGGCGGAGTCGAGGCGTGTCTGCGGGTGGCGCTTGGGTGAGTCCGATGGGTGCGGCTTTGCGGAAGGCTGAATGCGTACAATCGGCCCGCTGCGGCCGGTCGCATCTTCTTCAAGCCCGCCATTCAGGTGGCTGCTTCGCCTCGGAAACCAGCCAGACAGCCCCTGCCTACAAGTCGGCCATAGCCGCTCGTCGAAGCGCCTCTTATGAGCGACGGCATCTGGTATTTAGCGGTTTGCTAATGCACCCGCCCTTGAGCTGAACAGCTTCGTGCAAGCTTGCCGTCAAGCAGCTTGAGCCTTGAAAACAAAACAGGTCGTGGTCGCGTGGGCGTACAAGCGGCCTTTCTCGTCTTCGACGCGCGCCTCTGCTGTCGCCATTTGACCGCCCCGGTGAACGACTCTGGCGACGGCGCGCAGTGGGCCGGTTGTGTGCGATGCGGATCGCACGATGTTGATGCTGAGCCCCGCGGTCGTGTAGGTGCGCCCGGCCGGCAGCGTCGTTTGAACGGCACAGCCCAGCGCGGAATCCAGCAACGTGGCAAACCAGCCGCCATGCACTGTGCCCAGCGGATTGTAGTGCTGCAAAAGCGGGATGCCCTGGAATACGGCCTGGCCGTCGCCCACTTCCAGCAGCGTCATGTTCAGGGTGTCGTTCATGGGTGGATAGGGCAGCTCGCCGGCCAGCATGGCTTCGAGAATAGCCCGCCCGCTCTTGCCGGCGAGCTGCTCCATGCGGGCCAGACCAGGCGATCCACCGCCGTCGTGCGCGCGTTGAATGGCATCCGATTGCTGGCTCGCCCAGCCAGCCGGGCTCTTTTCAATTTCCATCATCTTTCCGCTTGGTGAATGCCGCTTGATGCTGGGCCAACTTACGATTTCCTGGCAAGGTTTGCTGGACCGGTTCTGACCGGGAGACACAATGCGGCGGTTAGCAGCGACAGACCCATATGGCATAGATAGACTGCATCGAAATCGGCGCGGCGGAGAACTGCACCGCCCAGCAGCAAGACGGTGAGCGCGACGCCCATGACCGAGCCGATCTGGCGTATCGCCTGATTGACGGCACTGCCGACGGCGTAGTGCTGCGCGGGCAGGTGGCTGACGGCCGCGCCCGACAATGAGGGCAGCACCATGCCCACGCCCGTGCCGCTGAGCAGCGCACCCGGCAGCCATTGCGTCAGGTAGGCGGGCTCGGTGCCCGGCACCAGCAAGAACCATAGTCCGCTCGCCGCGTAGATCAGGCTGCCGACGACCAACAAGGGTCGGTGGCCGTAGCGAGCCGCCAATCGCCCCGACAGTGCCGCCACCGGCACGACGCACAGCGGCCCGGGCGCCATTGCGATGCCCGCCAGCGGCAGCGAGTAGTGCCAGATCGCATTCATGTAGAAGAAGAAGGCGAAGAACATCATCGAGAAGGCGATACCGAAGCTCAGGCTCGCAAGGTTCACATAGCGGTAGGTGGCGTTACGGAACAGGCTCAGATCCACCAGCGGCGCGCGGGCAAGCCGCGCCCAGACGATAAATCCAGCGATGCTCGCGAGCCCGAGCCCGGCCACTTCCAGCAACTCGGGGCGCGACCAGTCGGGCGACTCGGCCTGCACGATGGACAGCGCCAGGGCACCGATGCCGAGAGTCAGCAAGCCCATGCCCACCAGATCGAGTGGCCGTCCCTTGTTGGGCTGTTTTGCTTCGCTCAGCAGCGTGACGCCGCGCCAGATGGCGAACATGCCCAGCGGCAGGTTCAGGTAGAAGGCCCACGGCCAGCCGAGCGAGGCGACGACGAAGGCGCCCAGGCTGGGGCCTACGGCGGCGGCCAGGCCCCCGACCGCGCTCCACAAGCTGACCGCCACCGCACGCTTGTTGGCCGGGAAGGCCGCCAGCACCAGCGAGAGCGAAGCTGGCGTCAGCAATGCGGCGCCCAGGGCTTGCAGCGCTCTGGCTGCGACCAGCCAGGCCACGTTCGGTGCCAGACCGCAGGCCGCCGACGCCGCCAGGAACAGCGCTACGCCCAGCAGAAAAACTTTCTTGCGCCCATGCCTGTCGGCCAGACCGCCGGAGGGGATCAGCATCGCGGCATACACCACCGTGTAGGCGTTCAGCACCCACGAGAGATCGGCCGCCGTGGCCTGGGGAAAACCGGCCCGCAGGGCGCTGAAGGCGGCGAACAACATGGTGCCGTCCATCGACACCAGGAACACCGCGATGCTGGCCACCCAGAACACCGGCCAGGGCGAGGCGGTGTCCGGTGAGGCCTGCTTCACGGAGGCCGGCGAGGAGAGAACGATCTGCTTGTCGGGGGTGCTCATGGGGCGTTCGAATGTTGGCGACGACGGGATGCCTGCGGCGAGGACTCAGGCAAGCCCAAAGGTTTTCCGCAAGCCTTTCTCGACCGGCCCGGCGGGCATGAAGCGGCGCAGTTTGGCCAGCAGCGAGGCTTCACCCTTGGGCGTGTGGCGCATTTTCCAGGGGCCCAGTGCGGCATCGACAATCGTCTTGGCGACGCCATCGGGCAGCGGCGCTTTCTGCACGTTGTTCTGGATGGCCTGAGACACGACGCCCAGCTCCTTGCCGTAGGCCGGGATTCTCGCGACGGTCTGCGGCGCGTTGAGATCCAGATTGGTCTTGGTGAAGGCAGGCTCGACCAGCGCCACGCGGATGCCGAATTGGCGTACCTCGTGATCCAGCGTTTCGGACAGGCCTTCCACCGCATGCTTAGAGGCGGAATACAGCGCCATGTAGGGTGCAGGCAGGAAGCCCAGCACCGAGCTGACGTTGACGATGCGCCCCGAGCCCTGTCCGCGCATGTAGGGCAGCACGGCCTTGATGGTGCGCAGCAGGCCGAACAGATTGGTGTCGAACAAGGTCCGTGCTTCGTCGATCGAGGTTTCCTCGGTCGCGCCCAGCAGCGTCACGCCCGCGCTGTTGACCAGCACGTCGATGCGCTTGGCATGGCCGATGACGGTCTGGATGCCGCGCTCGATGGATGCTTCGTCGCGGATATCCATCTCGACCAGTACGACACCCGGAATGGCTTGCGCGCTGGCTTTATTGCGTACGGTGCCGAAGACCCGGCAACCCTGCTGGGCAAACTTGCTGGCGGCGGCGCGCCCGATGCCCGACGACACGCCGGTCACAACGACAACTTTTGAATTAGACATGGCAGATCCTTTTTATGCGGGTAAGTTGGGGTAAAGGAATCAGCCCTGCGAAGGGGCGGGCCTGATCTTGAACCAGATGGAATACATGGCCGGCAGGAACACCAGCGTCAGCACCGTGCCGGCGAGCGTGCCGCCGATCAGCGTGTAGGCCAGCGTTCCCCAGAACACCGAATGGGTCAGCGGGATGAAGGCCAGGATCGCCGCCAGCGCGGTGAGGATCACCGGCCGTGCGCGCTGCACGGCCGCCTCGACCAGTGCGCGGAAGGGATCGAGCCCGGCCTCTTCGTTTTCCCGGATCTGGCCGATCAGGATCAGCGTGTTGCGCATCAGGATGCCTGACAGCGCGATCAGGCCGACCAGCGCGTTGATGCCGAAAGGTTGTTGAAACAGCAGCAGCGTCGGCACCACGCCAATCAGTCCCAGCGGACTGGTCAGGAAGACCATGACCATGCCGGAGATCGAGCGGACTTGCAGGATGATGATCAGCAGCGTGATGGCCAGCATGATCGGGAAGATTGGCAGCATGGCGACCGTCGCCTTGCCGGATTCCTCGATGGAGCCTGCCTCCACGATGCGGTAGCCACTTGCTAGCTTGTCCATGATGGGTTGAAGCTGCTGGGTCATGGCCGTCGACACATCGGGCGGTTGCAAGCCTTCGGCGATATCGCCGCGCACGGTGATCGTCGGCGTGCGGTCGCGCCGCCGCAGGATCGGGTCTTCCATGCGCACCTCGACCTTGCCCACTTGCGACAGCGGGATGCGCTGCCCGGCTGAGCCGACCAGCGTGAAGCTTGCGATCTTGGCGGGATCGAGACGGGTGTCACCGGCCGAGCGACCGACCACCTGCACCGAGCGGATATCCTCGCGCACCTCGGTCAGCGGCACGCCGCTCAGCAGGAACTGCAGCTGCAAAGCCACCGAGTTGGAGCTCAGCCCCACGGCTTGGAGCCGGTCCTGGTCGAGGGTGAAATGCAGGGTCGGGACGCGCGGACCCCAGTCCGTGTTGACGGTGCGCATCATCGGGCTGGCGTGCATGACGGCCTCGACTTCGGCGGCGATCTCGCGCAGCTTGTCCGGGTCCGGCCCGGTAACGCGGTAGGCCACCGGGAAGGGCGAAGGCGGCCCGAACACGATCTGGGTCACGCGCACCCGCGCCTCGGGCGCTAGGCCTTCGGCGATCACCTCGCGCAGCCGGAACTTGAGCGCCTCGCGTTCCTTGTCGTTGCCGGTGAGCACCACGATCTTTGCGAAGGACGGATCGGGCAGTTCAGGCGACATGGCCAGGAAGAAGCGCGGCGCGCCCTGGCCGATGTAGGCGGTGACGATCTTGGCTTCCGCCTGCTTGGCGAGCCAGGCCTCGACCTTCGCCGTCGCGGTGCTGGTCTGCTCGATCGAGCTGCCGTAAGGCATCTGTATCTCGACCAGCACTTCCGGCCGGTCGGAGGTGGGGAAGAACTGCTTCTTGACCACGGCCATGCCCAGCACCGCCGTCACGAACAGGCCGATCACTGTGGCGGCGACGATCCACTTGCGGGCGATGACGCGCCCCAGAAATTGGCGGAAGCGGTTGTAGCGCGGCGTATCGTAAATGGCCGCATGGCCGCCCTCGACCTTCTTGATGTCGGGCAGCATCTTCACGCCGAGGTAGGGCGTGAACACCACCGCCACCACCCAGGAGGCGATCAGCGCGATGCCGACGATCCAGAACATGTTGCTGGTGTACTCACCGGCGGTGGAGCGTGCGAAGCCGTTGGGCATGAAGCCGACGGCCGTGACCAACGTACCGGACAGCATCGGCGCCGCCGTGTGGCTCCAGGCATAGGCCGAGGCCGCGATGCGGTTGTAGCCTTCCTCCATTTTCACCACCATCATCTCGATGGCGATGATGGCGTCATCCACCAGCAGGCCCAGCGCCAGGATCAGCGAGCCGAGCGTGATGCGGTCGAAGTTCTTGCCGGTGGCCGCCATGATCACGAACACCGCCGCCAGCGTCAGCGGCACGGCCGCCACCACCACGATGCCGACATGCCAGCCCATGCTGACGAAACACACCACCATCACCACCAGCAGGGCAACGAAGAACTTGACCATGAACTCGTCCACCGCCGAGCTGATGTTGACCGCCTGATCGGTCACCTTGGTCAGCGTCATGCCCAGCGGGAGTTCCGCATTGATCTTGGTGACTTCCGCTTCGAGCGCCTTGCCCAGGTCCAGCCCGTTCCAGTCGTCGCGCATCACCACGCCCAGCAAGAGCGCAGGCTCGCCGCCGTTGCGCACCATGAAAGTGGCGGGGTCTTCGTAACCACGTTCGACGCTGGCCACATCCGACAGTTTCAGCGTGCGCCCCTGCGCGACGATGGGCGTCTGGCGGATCTTCTCCAGCGTGTCGAAAGCACCGTCGACGCGCACGAAGACCTGCGGCCCCTTGGTCTCGATGGAGCCGGCGGGGGTCAGCAGGTTCTGGCTATTGAGCGCGGCGAAGATGTCCTGCGGCGCGACGCCCAGCGTCGCCAGACGGTCGTGCGAGAAGGACACGAAGATGCGTTCGGGCTGCTCGCCGATGATGTTGACCTTCTTGACGCCGGCGACGTGCAGTAGTTGCTGACGCAGCGTTTCCGCATCGCGCACCAGCAGGCGCTGCGGCTCGCCCTTGGCCTTGAGCGCGAACAGCGCGAAGGTCACGTCGGCGTATTCGTCGTTGACCATCGGGCCGATGACGCCGGCAGGCAGTTTCTTGGCCTCGTCGCTGATCTTCTTGCGCGCCTGGTAGAACTCCTGTTGGACCTCTGCAGGCGGCGCGCTGTCGAGCAGAGACACCATGGTGAAGGCCAGGCCCGGGCGGGTGAAGGTTTCCGTGCGGTCGTACCAGCGCAGTTCCTGCATACGCTTTTCCAGCGGCTCGGCGATCTGGTCCTGCATCTCCTGTGCGGTCGCCCCCGGCCAGGCCGTGACGATAGTCATCTGCTTGATCGTGAAGGGCGGATCTTCCGCACGCCCCAGTTTGAAGAAGGCGAGAATGCCCGCGGCCGAGATCAGGAAGATCAGGAACAGGGTGATGGCGCGTTCGCGGACCGCGAGCGCCGAGAGATTGAAACGACCTTCGCTCACGGACGCGCTCCTTCCGTCGCCTTGCCGGAGGCAAGACCCGCTATACGGACCTCTTCACCTTCACGCAGCAGATGCGTGCCGAGCGCAACGATGCGCTCGCCTTGCTTGAGCGGGCCCGAAACATAGGCGCCGGCGTCGTCGATGCGCTGAACCGCGACCGGCCGCCAGGACACCTTCGCCGGCTCGCCCTGGATCACCCACACCCCGGGGCCTTTGCCCGGGTCGAACAGGGCTGCGATGGGCACATGCAGACCGGCTGCCTGCCGACTGCCCTGTTTTGAAGACGACTCTTCCGGAATCTGGATCGCTACCGTGCTACCCAGCGGCGCGTTCGACAACTCGCCCTCCAGCACATAGCGCGCCTCGAAGGTGCGGGTGAGGCGATCCGCCGAACTGGAGAGCTGGCGCAGCCTGGCCGGGACGGCCGTGCCTTCCTTGCCGAACAAGGTGGCTTGCGCTACCGATCCGATGGTCGGGCGCAGCGTTTCCGGCAACTGGATCACGGCTTCGCGGCGACCGGCATGGGCCAGGCGCACCACGGCCTGCCCCGCGCTGACGACCTGGCCCGGCTCGGCCAGCGTCTCCATGACCACGCCGTCGCCATCGGCCAGCAGCTCGGTGTAGCGACTGGCATTGCGGGCGACATCTGCCTGGGCCTCCGCCGCGCTGAGCTGCGCCTTGGCAGCATCGGCCGCAGCCTTGACCTGGTCATATGCAGACGCCGAGATGGCGCCGGTACCACGCAGATCGCGGTAACGGGCCTCGTCTTCCGCCGTTTGCAGGGCGCGGGCCCGTGCGGCGGCCACCGCCTCTTGCTGGGCTTGCACCGCCAGTTTCAGATCGACCGGATCGATGCGCATCAGCGGCTGGCCGCGCTTGACGCTTTGCCCGGCATCGACCAGACGTTCCAGCACTTTGCCGGGAACGCGGAAGCCGAGATCGCTCTGCACCCGGGCCGCTACGGTCCCGGTGAAGGAGCGTGAAGCCGCACCCGCCTCGCGGGCGATGGCGGCGCGCACCAGGGGCTGCCCGGTGCGCGGGTCGGCCGGAGCCTGTTCGCCGCAAGCGACCAGCGCCAGGGGCAAGGCGCAAATGAATAAAGGAGTGGCGAGCCGGAGCATGAAAGTCCCTTTGGCGAAGTGATCGGGACCTTCATCATCATTCTTGTGACCAAATTAGTCAATAGTCACTGCTGATTTTGCATTATTTCACGGAGACAGGCTGCGCAGCACCAAGCTGGAAAGTTGGCCCGGCGCGTCCTCGGTGTAGTCCAGGCTGTGCTGCAGGATCAGCGGGTTCAGGAAGGGACGCATCACCAGATAGATCGCCATCACGGTTTCGTCCAGCGGCGTCTTGCGCTCGAAATCCCCGCTCTGCCGCCCCTCTTCCAGGATGCCTCTCAGCAAGGTCCGGATCTGCTCTTCGTAGGCCAGCGTGGACTGCCAGCGCTCGGTGGCGGCGGAGGTCGCGATCTCGTACAGCTTGCGGTCCTGGGAGAACAGCTGCAGGCTCAATTCGACGATGGCCTTGAACATGCGCCGCAGCTTCTCGGGCGGTCGGTCGGCCTGGTCGATGGCAGCCTTGATGTCGGTGCCGATCTGGCCCAGGCAGTTGGCGCAGATCATTTCGCCAATCGCCTGCTTGGACTCGAAGAACTTGTAGATGTAGGCCTTCGAGAAACCGATGGCCTTGGCGAGATCGGAAACGGTCGTCTTCTCGTAGCCGTAGCGGCTGAAGTGTTCGGTGGCCGCGAGCACGATCTGGTCGCGCACCTCGTGGTCGGCCGGGCCCCGCGCCGAGGCGGCATAGGTACTGGTTTTTTTCATGGGCGCCAGCTTACGCCAGCAGGAAAGACTAGACAACTAGTGACCAATTGGTATTATGGTCACTCGTCTGACGTTAGAAAGAAACCCATGTCGCCCAAACTCACACTCATCGCCTTGCTGGTCGCCGGCCTGTCGGCCGGCTGCGCCGTCGGTCCCGACTATGTCCGCCCCGACACGCCCTTGCCCGGCCGCTTCCAGGGGCAGGCGGCGGTGGACCAGCGGCCGGCGAAAGCCAGCGCCGAGCTCGCCACCTGGTGGGCGGGGTTCGGTGACCCGCAACTGACGCACTTCGTGACGCTCGCGCTGGCGCAGAACCTCGATCTCGCCCAGGCCTCGGCGCGCGTCACGCGAGCGCGCGCCGGGCTGGGCGCGGCCAATGCCGCCCTGTTGCCCTCCGGCACGGTGAGCGGCCAGGCGGCCCGCGCTTATCAATCAGTAGAAACGCCGCTGGGGCAGGTGCTGAACTCGACGCCCGGCTTCGACCGTTACGGCAATGCCTATGAAGCGAATCTGGGCGCGAGCTGGGAGCTGGACGCCTTCGGCGGTCTGCGCCGGGGGCGCGAAGCCGCGTTGGCCGAGTACCGGGCCTCGGAAGCCGGCGCAGTCGCTACACGATTGGCCGTAGCAGCCCAGACCGCCGACATCTACATCAGCATCCGTGGCCTGCAAGCCCGTCTGGACGTCGCGCGCCGACAGGAACGCACGCAGCAAGAACTGCTCGCTACCATCAAGCTGCTCTACGGCAAGGGCCTGGCGCCCGAGCTTCAGGTACGCCAGGCCGAAGGCGCGCTGGCCCAGGTGCGGGCGTCGATCCCGGCGCTGGAAGCCGGTCTGGAGGTGGCCATGAACGCGCTGGATGTGATGCTGGGCACGGCGCCCGGCACGCATCGCGCCGAGCTGAACGACAGCGCCGACATTCCTGTCGCCCCGCAGATCGCCGCCACCGGCTCGCCGGGCGATCTGCTGCGCCGCCGGCCCGACCTGATCGTGGCCGAGCGCCGCCTGGCCGCCTCGAACGCGCGCATCGGCGTCGCCATCGCCGAGTACTACCCCAAGCTCTCGCTGAGCGGGCTGGTCGGCAGCGCGACAACGGTATCGAGCGGCAATCTGTTCACCACTGGCGCCAACCAGGCTTCCGGCATGTTGGGTCTGCGCTGGCGCCTGTTCGACTTCGGCCGCATCAACGCGCAGATCGAGCAGGCCAAGGGGCAGGAGGCCGAGATGCTGGCGGCTTATCGGCTGGCCGTGCTGCGGGCGGCGGAGGATGTGGAAAACGCCTTGTTGACCCTGGTCAAGCGCGAAGCGCAGACGGCCGAACTGACTCAGGGCGTGGATTCGCTCGGCCGCGCGCGCGGCGCCTCGTTTGCCGCGTATCAGAAGGGCGTCGTCAGCCTGATCGAAGTGTTGCTGGCTGACGAAAACCTGTTGCGCGTCTCCGATGCGCGGGTGCAGGCGCAAACCGAATCGGCCCGCGCCGCAGTTGCAGCTTTCAGGGCGCTGGGCGGCGGTTGGCAGCCAAGCGGGTTAGACGCGGTGGCAAGCAAGTAGCAGATCGGAGGGAGAGCGCTGTCTGGTTACGATGTAGCAGCCATCGTTTGGGTTAAGTGAGGTGACCGGCAGCTATGGTCGGAAGCAGTCTTGTAGGTGCGCAATGCGCACCCTTCTACCTCTACTTCACCCCCACTTCACACAGCCCTCATTCGCGCCTCAAAGTGAAATTGCATCCTGCAGCGGTGTTTAACCTTGTGGGAGATTTTCATGCGCAGTTTCTTTTTCAAGATGCTGATGATCAGCGTGCTGGCGGTGGTGTTGTTTGTGGCGGGCACGATGGTGCGCGGCGTGGTGGCGGACCGGATGATGAACCGCGAGGTGGCGCGCCAGTCGATCAGCGAGGGGCTGGCGGAGCGGCAGACGCTCGCCGGGCCCTTGCTTCGCGTGAGCTACACCGAGTACTGGCAACGTCCGGTGACGGACAAGGAGGGCCGCGTGCTGCGGCAGGAGGCCTGCACCGCACGGCATGAGCTGCTGGTGTTGCCGGAGACGGTGCAACTGAGCGGGGGGCTGATCAGTGACCCGCGCCAGCGCGGCATCTTCCACATCAATGCCTATGTCTTGAGCGGGAAGCTGGCCGGCACGCTGAAGATGCCGGCACTCGCTGGGCTTTCACGGCAGGAGCCGGATTCGAGCGTGGTGATCGATTCGGTGGAGCTGCTGCTCTCGGTGACGGATCCGCGTGGCCTGCGCAAGCTGGAGCTGAAGGTGGATGGCCGGCCGCTGGCGTTGGAGCCTGGTACCGGCATGGAGCGGGCCGGCAGTGGCGCGCGCGCGCGGCTGCCGGATGCGCCGACGCTGGCCGGTAAGTTGCTGCCTTTCGAGATGGCCCTGGATCTGGCCGGCACGGATTCATTCAGCATGGTGCCGCTGGCGCGGGATACGAACGTGAGTCTCGATTCGCGCTGGCCGCATCCTTCGTTTGGCGGGCGCTTCCTGCCGGAGCGGCGTACTGTGACGGAAAAGGGTTTCGAAGCGCAATGGCATGTCAGCGCGTTGGCTTCGAATGCCCGCCAGAGCTGGCCGATGGGGCCGGAGGGGGCCGCTCGCCCGGTGGATACGCTGGTGGTGAGCATGATCGATCCGGTGGATGTCTATTCGATGTCCGACCGCGCCAGCAAGTATGCTGAGCTTTTCATCGCGATCACCCTGGGTGCCTTCCTGCTCTTCGAGTTGCTGCGCCGCCTGAGCCTGCATCCGATGAACTACCTGCTGATTGCGGCCGCGCTGCTGATCTTCTTCCTGATGCTGCTCTCGCTCTCCGAGCGTCTGGGTTTCGGGCTGGCCTATCTTTCGGCGGCAAGTGCCTGCGTGCTGCTGATTGGTTTCTACAGCGCGCATCTGCTGCGCAGCCTGTGGCTGGCGAGCGGCTTTACGCTGGGCTTGGGCGCTTTGTACGGGGCGCTGTACATGATCCTGCTCTCCGAGCAGAACGCGCTCCTGATGGGTAGCCTGCTGCTCTTCGCCTTGCTGGCTTGCGTGATGGTGGGCACCCGCAAGGTGGACTGGAACGCGCTGCTGGCGCCCAGCCCGGCGCCTGAGCTGATGGATTGAATTTCGGCGCGTTGAAAACCCGGTGTCCGCTTACGCGGCACCGGGTTTTTGCATTGTGCAACTTGCACCATCTGATCTGTCTGAGCGCCGCTCAGTCGGCAGAAACGGCCATTCATTCCAGGAGGATGACTTTCAGCGGCGACTAGCGGCAAATGCCGCATCAATCGCACTCGGATCAATGAAAATCCATGCAAATCAATTCAATAACTGCTCAAGCGCGGGGAGCTTTCGCCGGCGCTTGTGCCTGAATTTTCAAGCTTTGCGGCACGCGCAAGGTGAGCTGCGCGTCGCACACAACAAAACAATTCATTCAGGGAGATTGAACATGCATATTTCATCCAGACTCAGTGTGCTGCTGGGGCTACTCATGTTGTGTGGCACGGCGGCCGCACAGCATCCGATGGTGGAGGCGCGCAAGGAGCTGTTTGCCGCCAGGCAGGCGGAAGCACGCCATGGCCAGATCAGGGAGGCGCGCATCCAGGGGCGCAGCGAGAAGCTCCGGTATCAGGTGATCGATGGCGCGGCCATGCTGGGTGGGGACATGATGCTGGGCGATGCGGAATTCGTTCGCCAGCACGGCATGCCGGATTTCCGCCATCTGCTCAATCACCGCTCGCGCGAGGCGCTCAAGGCGCGTGAAGCCCAGATTGCCGCCAGCAATGTTTCGCTTGCCGCGCCCACCGGCTCGGCTTCGAATGGCGTGACCCGTGCAGTCAGCCGCTGGCCGAACAATGTTCTTTACTACGTCATCGATGCTTCGATGAATGCCAAGGGCCGTCAGGCCATCACGGATGGTCTGGCCATGATCAGCGGGCGCAGCGCAATCCGTTTCGTGCCCCGGACGGCGGAGAGCAACTATGTGAACTTCACCGCCGGCAGTGGCTGCTGGTCTTATGTGGGCATGATTGGCGGAAAGCAGGATATTTCGCTGGGTTCGGGCTGCGAGTATTCATTCGTTGTTGCCCACGAAGTCATGCACGCTTTGGGTTGGCAACATGAGCATCAGCGTTCGGACCGGGATCAGCACCTCACCATCAACGTCGCCAACATCAGCAGTGGCATGGAGTACAACTTCGACAAGTTGCCCGCCACCAGCGCCGATGCCTTCGGGGCCTATGATTTCGCCTCGATCATGCATTACGACGCCTATGCCTTCTCCAGCAACGGCCAACCCACCATGGTGCCGGTCTCCAGCAGCGTTGGCCTGAATTCCTTTGGCAATTCGACCAACCTGAGTACGGGCGACATCGCTGCGCTGAACCACTACTATCCGGGCAGCAGTTCTTCCAGCAGCTCTTCAAGCAGTGTCTCGTCGAGCGCCGCTTCGTCCCGCGCTGCGTCCTCTTCGTCACGCGCTTCATCTGCTGCTGCGGCATCCTCGGCAGCGAGCAGCCGTGCGTCGAGTGCGAGCAGCGCTTCGAGCGTGTCTTCCAGCCGTGCCAGCAGTTCGTCGCGTAGTACTTCCAGCGCGTCGAGCACTGCCAGCCAGGCCTTCGTGATTACCCCGGCCAATTCTGCGCTGACCGTGAATCTGGGCGAGACCGGTGCCTTTGCCTTTACCCTGGCAGGCACGCCGGCTGAGCTCAGCGGCAGCATCCGCTATGCGGCCAGCATCAGCAATACGACGGTGGTGGGCATCAGTGGCCTGCGTCTCGCCAACGGCAGCAGCGCCAGCAACAAGTGGTTGACGGTGACGCCAGTGCGCCGCGGCACTTCGACCATCCGCCTCTACGCGACAGCTGCCAGTGGACGGATGAGTAGTTTTGCCGTGACGCTCACGGTGCGCTGAACGCCGTATGCGGCCGGGCGCTTGAGCCTGGCCGCGATTACGGCAACACTGCAGTTCCGGCTCTTGAATGAAGAATGGATTGAATGCACCCATGGTCAGCTTTCTGCGCAGAATCCTTCTCCCGGCGGTGTGCCTGAGCATGTCGGCCTGTCTCAATGCCGCGCCGGATGCTTTGCCCTGGCTGCAGGGCGAGGCTCGCATCGCGACGGCGCTGGAAGATTTCCCGGTCAGCGAGCTGGAGCTGAGTCTTTACCGCATCGGCCCGCCGGATCGGGCGGCTGAGCTCATCGAGCGCCGCAGCTTGCCGCTCCCGGCCCATGTCCGGGGTGCGGAAGCCCGTCTGCCTTTCAGTCTTGGCCAGGCTCGCCAGTACCAGGCCGGCGAGCGCTACTACTTCACGGCCTACATTCTTCGTCAGGGTCAGCGCAGCCATGCCGGCCGTTGTGGTGCAGAGGCCGCATCAACCTGCCCGGTTGGTGAGCCGGCCACGATGCAGGCGCTGCAGATCGAGTTCGACGCCTTGCCTGCTACCCGTTACGAAGCCGCGCCCCAGCCTTCACGCTGGCGCTGAGCGGCTCGACCGCCAAGACACCGGGTTCAGCGTTTGCGCCTGGGATCGAGCTCGCGCAGATAGGCCTCGGTGCGTTTGCGGCCTTCGGCATCCTGGCGCAGGAAGGCGCTGCGGCGGAAATCCGGATCGTTCCAGTACTGGCGTTGCAGGGCGTTGATACGGGCGATCATCCGGCGGCCCCAGTCGGTTTGCGGAGCGACAAAGTAGGCCGGGATCAGGCGCGGCATGCCGGCGATAGGCAGCGTGACCAGCGGGTCGGCCGGGTTGGGGTAATGCTGGCGGTAGATGCGCAGTTCGCTGCCAAAGGCGATGGCCATGTCGAGCCGGCCCAGTTGCATCATGCGGATCAGGCCTTCGCCCACGTCGTCAGCTGCGGGGCGGCTGATGATGGCGGGGTGATTGCGCAGGGTGCCGAGTTGCTCGTCAATGGCCTGGCCGTAGGAGCGACCGCTGCTGATGCCGAGGGTCAGGCCACTGGCGCTCACGGCCTGACTCAGTTTCACCTCACCTGCGGCGTTGAGCCAGGGCTTGAGGCTGGCGCGCCGGCTGCTCGGCAGGATCAGCTGCGGCGGGGTGCTGGCGTAGAAGGGTTCGGCGAAGAGCATGTAGCTTTCGCGCTCGGCGTTGCGCTGCAAACCGCCGCAGATGAGTGGGTGGCCGGCCTTGATGTCGGCCTGGGCGCGGGCAATGTTGGAGTATTGCCACTTATGCTCGAACTCCGGCATCTTGCTCATCAGGAAAGCGGCATGCCCGTCCACGATGCCGCTGCCGGCTTCCGGGCCGCTGGCGATATACATCGGCGGCAGATCGAACTGGCACCAGCTCACGCTTTCGGCCGCAGCAAGGCGCAGGCTTACAAGGCTGAGAAAGAGGGCGTAGGAAATCCGGCGCATCAGAACTTACCGGCAGGACGGCCGCTTTCTTGAGCCGTCGCCCCGCCGCCGCGGTCGCTTCAGCGGGTCGGCATCAGCGTGCTGCCAGCTCGCTCAGGTAGACCTCCAGCCAGGTGTAGCCGCTGGCGTGCGGGGCGGCACTGTCCTTCGGGTTCTGTGGGTCAAGGCCATGAGCGTTTTCCCATTCATCCGGCAGGCCGTCTTCGTCACTGTCCAGCGGGGCCGGGCCACCCGCCAAGGCCGGCCAGCCACCGACATCTTCCTGATCATTGATGAGGCGTCCGGTGCCGCTGCGTACCTGTTGTATGACACGCTGGTCCACACCATCGCGGGCGAGGCTGGCGCCGGCCTTGGAAAGGACCAGGGCATAGGCCTCGGAGGCGCTCTGGGTGGTGAGCGGCGGCGCGGCGAAGGCGTCCTTGCTGAGGGTGTGGCGGTTGACGGCTTCGCCGGTGGACAAGCCGAAGAAGCGCCCGCCTTCGGGGTCGGAGAGTTCGGGGTGGCCTTCGAAGAGGTTGTCGGTGACGTGGAAACGGGTCTTCGGGCCGACGCCGTCGGTAAAGGTCACGGCCTGCAGCAGCTTGGTGTCCGGCCCCGGCTTGAGGTAGTTGGCCACGTAGTTGACGCGGATGTCGCCATCGACCATCCCGCTGGCGTAGTCACCCCAGTCGTAGATCACGTTGTTGCGGAAGTCGAAGGTCGGGGTGGGATTGAACATTCCGCCGTAGTTGTCGCCGAAGCGCGGGTTGCGGCCACGGTGATGGGCCCACAGATTGTGGTGCAGGCTCACTCCGCCAGTAGCGCGCAGCAGGCTGCCGTAGCCGTGGGCGCCTTTCTTGTGGTGACTGTAATTGAGGCTCTCGCTGATGATGCTCCACTGGATCGTGATGTCGCGGATCGGGCCGGAGGGCGAGAGGGTTTCGTCGATCGACCAGCTTGCCGACAGGTGATCGAGGATGATGTCGTGGCCGTCAGTGATCGATACCGCGTCATGTTCACCGCGCGCGGTGGAGCCCATGCGCACCCGCAGGTAGCGCACGATGATGTTGCTGCCGCTGATGATCAGCGGTGCGCCGCGCAGGGTGATGCCGTCGCCCGGGGCTGTCTGGCCGGCAATGGTGACGTTGCTGCCATCAATCTTGAGCGGCGACTCCAGCTGGATCTCGCCTCCCACCTTGAACACGATGGTGCGCGCGCCCCAGCCGAGCAGTGCCCAGCGCAGGCTGCCACTGCCCGAATCCTTGAGGTTGGTGACGTAGATCACCTTGCCGCCGCGCCCGCCCGAGGCGTTGGCGCCAAAGCCTTCGGCGCCGGGAAAGGCCGGCAGGGCCTGGGCGGCAGGGATCAGGATGGCGGCAAGAAGTACGGTAACAATCGGCTTGAGCAACATGATGTAACCGGGAACAGGATGGAAAGCGCCATTGGAACAGGAATGACAGGGCGAGGCGAGGGCGTTTTCCCGCGAATTTGTCTGACATCAGGCAGCACCCGTCAGGCTGCTTTGCGCTAAGGTCTGGACTTTCGTTTTTTTGGGTGGCGCGGGCATGTCGCGGCTGATTCGTCCTGAAGTCTGGAAGCTCGCCGCCCCGGTGCTGGTCGAGCAGCTGTTCGTGAATCTGCTGGGCAGCCTCGGCGCAATCATGGCGGCGCGCCTGGGCAGTGAGCCGGTGTCGTCGATCGGTAACGTTGAAGCCTTCACGCTGGTGGTCAGCTCCTTGTTCTCGGCGCTGGCCATCGGGGCGACGGTGGTTGTGGCGCAGTGCATCGGTGGTGGGCAGCGCGAGCGGGCTGCGGGCGCTGCCCAGCAGGCGCTGGCCTCGGGCCTGCTGATGGCACTGCTGGTCGCAGCGGCGGCCGGGCTGTGGGCGCGCGAGCTGCTGGCCTTGCTGTATCCGGGGGCGAGCAGCGTGATGGTGGAGCACATGCACCAATACCTGCTGTGCGCCGCGGCTACCTATCCGCTGACTGCACTGACCCTGCTGGCCTGTGGCGTGCTGCGCGGCGCGGGCGATACGCGTCTGGTGATGCAGGTCAATTCGCTGGTCACCCTGCTCAATGTGTTGCTCGGTTATGCGCTGATCTATGGTTTCGAGCTGCACACCGGCTGGTTCACGCTTGGTGTGCCACGCCTCGAAGTGCTCGGGGCGGGGCTTGCCCAGTGGTTGGCGCGCCTGGGCGGAGTGATCTTCCTGATCTGGGCCTGGCGTCGTAGCGGGCCGCTGTTTCCGCAGCAGGGCTGGCTCAGCTTCCGCTTCGATACGCGTCTGCTCCGCTCGCTGTATTCCATCGGGATTCCGGCGAGCGTCGAGTCGCTGGCCTTCAACGGCGGCAAGCTGCTGGTGCAGGTGGTGGTGATGAGCTTTGGGCCGGTGGCCGTGGCGGCCAACTACATCGCGTTCTCGATCGCCGGGATCATGAATATCCCCGGCAATTCCCTGTCGGTGGCCAGCACCACCCTGGTTGGGCAGGCTGTTGGCCGCGGCGACGAGGATGCGGCTGCCGCCAGCATGCGCTACATGCTGCGCCTGGGTTGGTGCGTGACGGCCGCCATCGCGCTGGTTTTCAGCCCGCTGGTGCCGACGGTGGTCAGTCTCTACGCCACCGAAGCGGCCGTGCAGCACCAGACCAGTGTGCTGGTGTGGCTCAACTGCGCCTTCCTGATCGCCTTTCCGACCACCTTCATCCTGCCCAACGGCCTGCGCGGTGCGGGTGACGCGCGCTTCGCGATGATCACCACCATCATCGGCATGCTGCTGTTCCGCATCCTGCTGGGCTATGTGTTCGGCCTGCTGCTGGGGTGGGGCATCGTCGGGGTGTGGCTGGGCATGTTCACCGACTGGTTGCTGCGCAGCGCGCTATATCTATGGCGTCTTGGTAGCGGGCGCTGGCGCGGGCGGCGTCTGGCGGCCTGAGTGCGGGGCGACGAAGGGAGATCAGCCGGGCTTCAAGCTTGCTTACCTGCATCTGTGTCAACAGGCTGAACGGTCGTTGCCGGAAGGCCTGATGGCGCTACCCTTACGGGTGAAAGCTGCGGTTGCCTGAAGGCTGCTGCACACACTGAATGAGGCGGACCTAAGCCTGCCCGCCCCGAATGGAGAGATGCGTGGAAAAGCAGTGGTTTCTGGAGTCGATCGCCGCGGATGGCTCGCACATCACGTACACCGTGAATGCGCTTCCCTTCCGTGTTGGCCGCGACTCCGAGAACGAGCTGGTGGTGACCACCCTGGGCCTGTCGCGCCATCACGCCATGCTGACCCGCGATATCAGCGGTCTGTTGCGCCTCACGGATCTGAACAGCACCAATGGCAGCTTCGTGAACCGTGAACGGGTGGAAGGCTCTCGCCTGCTCAAGGAGCATGACATCATCCACTTCGGCACGGCCGAATTCCGCCTGCGTCAGCGCGAGCTCGAATCGGAGCAGGCTCAGGTCATCACCGCCAATGACATGCGGACCATGCTGGTGCCCAATGGCATGCTGCTGTCCGAGTACTTCGTGCCGAACGAGGCCGAGTTCATGGAGCTGCTCGATGGTCACGGTCTCTCCGGCGCCGCCCAGCCCATCGTCAGTGCGATCGACAACTCGATCTTCGCCTACGAACTACTCGGGCGTGCCAATCATCCCCTGCTGCCGCCCTCGCCGATCCGCCTGTTCGAACTGGCCAGTTCGCTTGATCGTGAAGTGGAGCTGTCGCGGGCTTTCCGCCGCTTCGGCATTGCCAGCATCGCACCGCGCCTGCTGGGTTTTCCCCTGTTTGCCAACACCCATCCCAAGGAAA
Organism: Uliginosibacterium sp. 31-12; assembly: GCF_030548425.1. Taxonomy (NCBI): domain Bacteria; kingdom Pseudomonadati; phylum Pseudomonadota; class Betaproteobacteria; order Rhodocyclales; family Zoogloeaceae; genus Uliginosibacterium; species Uliginosibacterium sp. 31-12. The sequence continues at coordinate 360,526 of NZ_JAUOOA010000004.1, forward strand.
CCTTCAGCGCGGAGTTTTTCGCCTCGCTGATCGAGTTGCGCCAGAGCATGCCCGAGCTGGATCTGGTGGTGGAGATCCATGAAACCGCGGTGACGGATCTCAATCGCCTGCGCGAGCTGACGGCTCAGTTCAAGGATATCGGCGTGCGTTTTGCGTATGACGATTTCGGGGCCGGTCAGGCCCGCCTCAACGAATTGGGTGATGCGCCGGCGCACTTCGTGAAGTTCGACATGGGCCTGGTACACGACATCCATCTCGCCAGCCCGCGCAAGCGCCGCGTGGTGAGTGATCTCGTCAAGCTGGTGCTGGATCTGGGTTCGGTGCCGCTGGCTGAAGGCATCGAAATGCAGGCCGAGGCCGAGATCTGCCGCGAAATGGGCTTCCAGCTGATCCAGGGCTTTCTCACCGGCAAGCCGATTCCGGCCGAACAGTTCTGAGTGTGAAAACGCCGCGCGGCCGGCACGGCGTGTCTCCAGGCCTGTGGCCTCAGTAGCTGGGCCAGCCACCCGAGAATTTCAGATCGCTGATCAGCAGCTTCGGCGCGTCATTGGCCGTCGTGGCATCGTAGGCGTGCCGGGCGATGATGCTGTAGCCATTCTCGCGGTAGATATCCTGACCGCCGGGGCCGACCCAGCGCGAGTTGCCCGCGTCGAGCACGCTTGAATAGCCATTTGTCATCTTCTTGCCGGACAAGTCGCCCATCAGGCGTGGCGTGCCGGCCACAGTCGGGTGATCAGCGCAGCGACGCCACAGATCAGGCCGACGAGCGCAACCCCGCGCCAGCCGGCGTGTGCCAGTGCCAGGCTGCCGATGGCCGAACCGGCTGACATGCCCACGAACATGCCGCCGATCAGCACCGCGTTGAGGCGGCTGCGGGCTGCCGGCTCCAGCCCGTAGATGATGCTCTGGTGCGCGATCAGCGCGGCCTGGACGCCCAGATCGAAGAGCAGGGTGCCGGCGATCAGCAGTCCAAGGTTATGCGGGGCGGCGGCAAAGGCGGCAAAGCTTGCGATGACCAGCACGGCGCCCGCGCGGGTGACCGGCTCGGGTCCGCGGCGGTCGGCAAAATGCCCGGCCAGGGGGGCCGCCAGGGCACCCACGGCACCCGCCAGGCCGAAGGCGCCGGCGATGGCGCTGCCGAATCCGAAGGGTGGCTGTAACAGCATCACGGCCAGCGTTGACCAGAAGGCGCTGAAGGCGGCGGACAGGCACAGCTGGGCCAGTGCCGCGCGGCGCAGCGCGGGATGGCGCTGCCACAGCGTCACCAGCGAACCGAGCAGGCGCAGATAGGGTTCGCGGGTGGTGGGCGCGAAGGCCGGCAGGCGGCGCTGCATGATTACGGCAAGGCCCAGCACCGTGAGGGCCGCGGCAATGAACATGCTGCGCCAGCCAAAGGCCGCAGCGACCGTGCCGGAGACCACGCGCGAGAGCAGGATGCCCAGCAGCAAGCCCATCATCACATGGCCGACGATCTTGCCGCGCTTCGCTTCGGGGGCCAGCGTGGCCGCGGCGGGTACGCAGTCCTGTGCCACCGAAGCCGCGATCCCGATGGCCAGACTGGCGGCGCAGAGCTGGAGCAGGGACTGGGTCATGGCCATGGCGAACAGGCCGGCGGCCAGGACCACCAGTTTCACCAAGATCACCCGGCGGCGGTCATAACGGTCACCCAGTGGTGCCAGCAGCAGGATGCCGATCGTGTAGCCGATCTGGGTCAGGGTCGGGATGCGGCCGATAGCGGCGGGCGAGGCGCCCAGCTCGCTGGCCAGCAGGCCAAGGATGGGCTGGTTGTAATACAGGGCGGCGCAGGTCAGGCCCGCCGCACAGGCGAGCAGCACGACCAGCATGTTGTCGAGTCCGCGCGGGAGAACCAGGCCATCGGCGGTGGTGGAGGAAGCAGGGGGGGTCATGATGCGTTTGGGGTGGGGAAGGGGTGGGCAGAGTGTGTCGTGTAGCCGTAAAGCACGGAAGACGTATGTTGTGCAGAACTGTTATACATTTTGTGCATGAGCACTTCGCCCGATCGCTTGCTGCTGACCCAGACCTTCATCCGCATTGTTGAAGCCGGCAGCCTGTCCGCGGCGGCTGCGCAGATGAATACCAGCCAACCGACCATCAGCCGTCGGCTACAGGCGCTCGAGCGCTCGCTGGGCCTGAGCCTGATCCTGCGTTCGACCCATGCTTTGCGCCTGACTGAGGCCGGCGCGCGCTATTACACCCGAGCCAGGGAACTGGCCCTGGCCTGGAGCGAATTCGAATCCGATCTGCGTGGCGCGGTGGATGAGCCGCAAGGCCTGCTCCGCGTAGTGGTGCCGCATGCCTTCGGCCAGAATCACCTGATCGGGCCAATGGCCGCTTTCCTGGCGCGCCATCCGCGCGTGTCGGTTGAATGGCTGCTGCATGACACGCCGCCGGACTTTGTTGCCGAAGGGATCGATTGCGCGGTCCGCGTTGGCGAAGTCAGCGATCCTGCTGCGGTGGCTATCCGCATCGGCGAAGTGCCGCGGGTGCTGGCCGCCGCGCCGGCCCTGCTGGCCGGACGTGCCCTGCCGCAAACGCCGGAAGCCCTGGCCGAAATGCCCTGGCTCGCATTGCTGCCCTTCTACCGCAAGGAGGTGCGCCTGCAGCGTGGCAGTGAGACTCATCTGCTGGCGATTGAGCCCCGCGTCACCACCGACAGCCTCTACGCCATGCGCAATGCCGCGCTGCTGGGGGTCGGCGTGGTGCTGGCCTCGGAATGGCTGTTGCGCGACTCCTTCGCCAGTGGCGAGCTGATCCAGCTGTTGCCGGAGTGGCATGGCGCACCGCTGCCGGTATATGTCACCTATCCCTATGCCGCGTTTTATCCCGCCAAGCTGCGCGCTTTCGTCGAGGCTATGCGCGACACGGTGCGTCTGCTCGGTTGAGGCGGCGCGCGGCTGTGCAACAATCACGGCCCCTGACTGTCCGTCCGCCATCATGCCTGCGCTGCTGCGTCGCCTCGATCAACCGCTGCTCCTGCTGGTCCTGACGGTTCTGTTCTGGTCCGGCAACTGGGTGGTCGGGCGTGGCTTGCGGGCCGATGTGCCGCCGGTGGCACTGGCCTTCTGGCGCTGGGTGATCGCTTTTGCCTGCACCCTGCCATTTGCCTGGCCCTGTCGCGCCCAGGCCTGGCCCGCGCTGCGTGAGCACTGGCCGATCCTTCTGATCCTGGCCCTGCTGGGCATTACCGCTTACAACACCCTGGCCTATCTGGGCCTGCAATACACCACGGCCACCAATGGCGTGCTGCTTAACTCCTTCATCCCGGTGGTGATCCTGGTGCTCGGCTGGGGTTTTCTCGGCAAACCGGTGCATGGGCGTGCGCTGCTAGGCCTTGGCGCCTCGCTGCTAGGTGTGCTGGTGATCGTGGCGCATGGCGAGTTCGCCCGCCTGCTGGGCCTGAGCTTCAATCCGGGCGACCTGTGGATCATGGTCTCGGTCTTCGTGTGGGCGGCTTACACTCTGCTGCTGACGCGCCGCCCGGCCGGGCTGGAGCCGATGCTGCTGCTGGCCTTGCTCACCGCCATCGGCGTGCTGGGGCTGGCGCCCTTCTACCTGTGGGAGCTGGCGCAGGGGCGCAGCATTCATTTTTCGGCCGGAGCGCTGGCTGGCATGGCCTATACCGGCATCTTTCCGGCCTTTCTCGGCTATGTCTTCTGGAATCGTGCCGTGGCCCAGGTGGGCGCGGCTACGGCCGGCCTCTTCATCCACCTGATGCCGGTGGCTACGCCACTGCTGTCAGCGCTGTTCCTCGGCGAGGCGCCCCGGCTCTACCATCTGGCGGGTATGAGCCTGATCATCGGCGGGATTTTCATCTCTACGCGGCGCGCCTGAAGTCGCCAGCGCCAGTCAGCGCGGACGATTCGGGCAGGTTGAGCAATGTGCGGCGTTCCGCGCTAAAGTAGCCATACGCACCGCAGTGTGCGGCCCCAAAAAACCGTCCAGAGAGCCCGACCATGACCACAGTCCGCCAGATTCTCGACAGCAAGAAGTCCGCCCAGATCATTTCCGTGAGCCCGGCCTCTACGGTTTTTGATGCCCTGACGCTGATGTCCAGCAAGGATGTCAGTGCCGTGCTGGTGCTCGAGAACGAGCGCCTGGTGGGGATCTTCACCGAGCGCGACTACGCTCGCAAACTGATCCTGCAGGGCCGCAGCTCCAAGGACACGCGGATTGGCGACCTGATGACCCAGAACCTGCTGACCATCTCGCCCTCGCAGACAGTGGATGACGTGATGGCAATCATGACCGAGAACCGCTTCCGCCACTTGCCGGTCGTGGAGCGTGGCCAGTTGATCGGCATCGTCACCATCGGCGATGCGGTGAAGGCCGTGATCGATCAGCAGCAGCAAACCATCAAGCAGTTGGCCGGCTACATCTCGGGGGATATCGCGCCTGGCATGTGAGTTTCGTCATCCGCCACTCAGGGCCGCCCGCGGGCGGCCTTTGTTTTGCCCTGAAGATGAGTCTGATTCTCAATACAGCGTTGATTTTATTGATTAATTTTGATGGTGGCCGGGTTTTTTGAGTCAAGCGGTGGGATAATCGCCGCCGCTCAAATTCAAGCGTGTGCCCCATGAGTCGCAAGAAGAACGTCGCCCTCCTTTCCGTTGCTTCCAATACCCTGCTGATCGTTCTCAAGCTGGCGGCAGGGGTGTTGTCCGGCTCGGTGTCGATTATTTCCGAAGCCATCCATTCGATGATGGATCTGGTTGCGGCGGTGATTGCCTTCTTCGCCGTGCGCTTGGCCGATGTACCGCCTGATGAGGATCATCCTTACGGTCACGAGAAGTTCGAAAACGTGTCGGGCGTGATTGAAGGCGTGCTGATCGTGGTGGCCGCGCTGTGGATCATCATTGAAGCGGTGCACAAGCTGGGCAGCCCCGAGCCGATGCAGGCGGTGGGCTGGGGCGTGGCAGTGATGTTCGTGTCGGCCCTGGTCAACACCCTGGTGGCGCACCAGCTCTACAAGGTGGCGCGTGAAGAGCAGTCGATGGCGCTGGAAGCGGACGCCCTGCACCTCAAGGCCGACGTGTACACCTCACTCGGCGTGGGGTTCGGCCTGGCCGCGATCTGGGCGACCGGCTGGCATCAGCTTGATCCGCTGGTGGCGATCGCCGTGGCGCTGTTCATCCTGAAAGAAGCGGTCGAGCTGATCGCCAAGGCCTTCGCGCCGCTGATCGATGCCAGCCTGCCGAAAGAAGAGATCGAGGCGATCCACGCGGCACTGTCTCGCCATGCGCAGGATTTCATCGATTACCACGAGCTGCGTACGCGCCAGTCCGGCAAGATCCGCCATGTTGACCTGCATGTGCGCCTGCACCGCCACACCACGCTGGAGAATGTGCATGTCCTGTGCGACCGCCTGGAGTCAGAGATCGTGCGTAGCGTCGAGCACGCCAAGGTGCTGATCCATGCCGATCCCTGCAAGCCCGGTTGTGCCTGTAGCGATCAGGCCTTCTTGCGCCCGATCAGCAGCACGCCGGCAATGACCAGCGTTGCGCCGACGAGCTGAATCGTACCCAGCGACTCACCAAGGAAGATCCAGCCGAACAGGATGGTCAGCACCGGGCCGAGGGTGCCGATCATCGAGGTGGGGCCGGCGCCAATGCGGCGCATGGCCACCGCGATCAGCCAGATCGGCAGCACCGTTGACACCAGTGCCATGGCGAGCCCCAGCGCATGTACCTGCCAGGGCTGGATGAGATTCGCCAAGGGCCGCATCACGGCGAACTGGGCGAGGCTCAGGAGGCAAGCGATGGTCGAGGCGAAGGCCGCGACACGCGTTGCTCCGAGGGTCTTCACCTCCTCGCCGCTGAGCATCAGGTACAGCGCATACGAAAGTGTGCTGCCGAAGACCAGCACGCAGCCAAGCAGCACATTGCTGCCAGCGTGGGCCGGATCCAGATCATGGCCCACGGCCAGCGCGATGCCCAGATAACACAGGCCCATTGGCAGATACAGCGCACGGGCCAGCGGTTTTTTGAGGAACACGGCCGAGAGGATCACCACCAGGGTCGGGTAGATGAACAGGATCAGGCGTTCCAGCGCAGCCGTGATGTAGTGCAGGCCGAGGAAATCCAGATAGCTGGCGAGGTAGTAGCCGGTGAGGCCCAGCACCCCCAGCATGCCCAGATCACGACGCGAGAGCGGGCGTGGTTCGCGCCGTGATACCGAGATGCCCATCGCAATGAAGAAGGGCAGGGCATAACCCATGCGCAGCGCCAGCAGGGTTTCGGCATCCACGCCGTAGCGGTAGGCCAGCTTGACGAAGATCGCCTTGAAGGAAAAGCACACCGCACCGAGTACGGCGAAGGCGAAACCGGAAGCCTGGGTCAGACGCAGCATGTCAGCGGTTTTTCGTACGCAGCCAGGCCTGCAGCTCGTTGAGCAGCAGTGCGCCGATGACCACGCTGCCGCCCTGCAGGGTCGCCATCGAGGGCACTTCGCCGGCACCGAGCCAGGCCCATAGCGGTCCGAACAGGGCTTCGAGCAGCCCCAGCAAGGCAATCTGTGGTGCCGCGAGGCTGCGCGCGGCGACCACCATCAGCATGCAGGGCAGACCCAACTGGAAGAAGCCGAGGCTGGCGAGGATCAGCAGATCGTGCGCCGTAGCCTCTAGCGGCCAGGCAAACGGGAGCATGGCCAGCGCCGAGAAACAGGCGCCGAGGCATACCGCCGGTACCAGATCCACGGCATGCCCGGAACGTTTGAAGAGGATCACGTTGGTCGAGGCCGCCAGCGGCACCACGAAAGCCACGCCCATGCCGAGCAGATCGCGTGCACTACCGGCGGCGACCCCGCCGGCGAAAATCCAGGCCATTCCACCAACGGCCAAAGCAATGGCCAGCCAGGTCGCCAGCGCCACTCGCTCGCGTAGCACCAGCCAGGCCAGCAGGGCGGTCACTAGCGGGGTGGCGCTGCTCACTACCAGGGTGTTGCTGGTGCTGGTGAGGGTCAGGGCGAGCATGAAGCAGGAAAAGGTGATGCCCCACATCAGCCCCGAGGCGAGCAGCGAGCGGCTCGGCCGGCGCAGGCTGGCCAGGGCGGCATGGCCGTTGGTGGCGGCCAGCGCGGCGATCACGAAGGGCGCGCAGAAGGCGCTGCGCCAGAAGGTCACCTCGAAGCTGCGGGCCGCATCCAGATGGCGCGTGAGCACGCCGGCAATGCTCCACAGCAGGGTGCATAGCAGCATCACCGCGATCGCGGCTGGGCGATTCAGGCGTCGCGTGAACATCCTCAGCTGCTGCCCAGCAAGGCGTCGAGCTCTGCGGCCTCGTCGTCTTCCTCGACCACCGGGAAGCTGGCGCGTACCGAGTCGAGGATGGGCATCGGCAGACCGCTCTTGAGGTCGATGAAGACCCAGGCGGTTTCGGCGCGGGCCAGCACCTGCCGGTCACTCTCACGCCAGAACAGGTATTTGCGCGTGCTGCTGCGCTCGCCTACGCCAGCCACCCAGGTCAGCAGCGTGATCGGGTCATGCAGCACGGCAGAGCGCAGGTATTCGATGAAGTGCGAGCGGATCACCCAGCTGCAGCGCTCCTTGAAGTAGCGCTCCATCGGCCAGCCCAGATCGGTGGAGTGAGCAATCGCCACATCCTGCATCCAGCGCAGGTATTCGATGTTATTGACATGCTTGAGCATGTCGATGGATTCGGGCGGAACCGTGAAGCGATGGCGGTAGATGCGGGTCATGGCCGGCGGGGGAAAGACATACCGGCACGTATTGTGCCATGCATCAAGCCGGCAGCAGTTCGCTGAAGGCCTCCGGCAGCAGGCAGGTCTGCAGGCTACGCTGGGTGAACAGGAAACGCCCGTCGCAGACGAAGCCCAGCTCTTGCCAGTCGACGGCGGTATTGAGCAGCGCGATGGCGCGGTCGAGGTCCAGCCCGGCATGGCGCGGGAACAGGGCCAGGATGGAGCCATCGAAATTCCGGCAGGGATGCGTGAAGAAGGGTTGGGCGCGGCGCGTCTTGCCGTTCACATAGATGCGTGGTGCATCGCTTACCGGATGACGCCGGCCCCAGCGCCACCAGTTGCTTTCGTCGAAGGGCTTGATGCGGCGGGCTAGCAGCGCCGCTTTGTGAGCCTCGAGGTGGGGGTGCTGGATCTCGTAGAACATGCGCCGGGTTTCGCCGGTTTCGATGCTGCGCGAGCAGACGAAATCGAGATTGCCTTCCGGGTGCGTGAAGATCGCATCCGCGCCGGAGACCGCACCCACCTTCACGTCAAACAGGCTGGCCAGTGGCAGGGCATATTCGCCGCGCAGGAACATCAGCTGGCCGTCGACCAGCGCGAAACGGCGGCCGTCGTGCAGGCGGCGGTCGAAGCGATCCTTCTCGAAACGGAAGATCGCGCAGTTCGGCACGTAGGCACCGAAGATGCCGCTGTCGCCAGTCTCGATGAAATCGGTGATCGTGCCCTGTTCGAAAATCCAGGCGTTGAGCTTGCGCGCCGCGGTGAGCTTGATGAAGTCGCGCGGCACGATGAAGATCAGCTCGCCGCCGGGTGCCAGATGGCGGATGCACTTCTCGATGAAGAACAGGTAGAGGTTGCTGCGCGAATCAAACAGCGCCATGTCCAGCCGCTTGCGGGTCTGCGGCAGGATGTCCTGATAGCGCACATAGGGCGGGTTGCCGATGATGGTGTCGAACTTCTCGCTTGGCGGGTAGGCGAAGAAATCCATCTGCAGGGCGCCGGCTGGGGCCACCCGGCCATCCAGCTCGATCGCTACGCAGCCCGGCAATGCGTTTGCAAAGGCGCCGTCGCCACAGGAAGGCTCCAGCACCCGACCGCGATTGCGCCGCAAGGCCAGCATCTGCGTCACCACGGCGGGTGGCGTGAAGACTTGACCAAAATGTTCGACGGGGTGGAAGGGCACGGCGGTGGTGCGCGAAGCAAAACGCGCATTCTACTCGCGTGGGCGAGCCCCCCGGCGCGCCAGCCGGTAGAATGCCGTCACCATGTTCATGATGCCCTGGATAGCCCGCCTCACCCGCTCGCGCCTGCCGCTGGGGGTGATCCTGCTGGTGCTGATCAATCTCTTCGTGTTCTTCGCCCTGCAATCGCGGGACGAGAAGCGCTACGAGCTGATGGTCGACTACTACGCCGGCAGCGTACTGCCGAACATCGAGTTGCCGGCCTTTGAAGCCCATCTGCGCAAGGAGGGCGAGAGCAAGAAGCTCAAGCGCCTCGAGGCCATGAAGCAGGCCAAGGCCTTGTTCCCCGCCCTGCGCATGATGGAAGCCGACGACAAGTTCATGCGTGCGTTGCATGCCGGGGAGGTGGTCACCGATGCCCATCTGCAGTACGAGGACTGGCTGCGTGCCCGTCACCAGTTCGAGGCCATGCAGGCGCGCTTGTTCACCGAACGTTTCTCTTTCGACGGTGAGCATCCGAAGTGGTACACCGCCATTACCCACCAGTTCCTGCACGGCGATCTGGGCCACATTACCGGCAATCTGGTGGTGCTGATCCTGATCGCACCGGCGGTGGAAGCACTGCTTGGTACCGTGCCCTTCCTCGTCGTCTACCTGCTTGGCGGGCTCGGCGCGGTGGGCATGCACTGGCTGCTGATGTCTGGCGCGGCCGGTTCGCTGGTTGGCGCTTCGGGCGCGATATCGGCCGTGATGGGCGCTTTTGCGGTATTGCTCGGGATGCGCCGGATCCCCTTCTTCTATTTCGTGTTCTTCTACTTCGATGTCGTCAAGGCGCCGGCCCTGCTGGCGCTGCCGCTGTGGTTGGCCAACGAGGCGATCCAGTTCGTGTGGTTCTCCGGCAGCTCCAACGTGGCCTATGGCGCGCACTTCGGTGGCCTGCTGGCGGGGGCTTTGCTGGTGCTGCCGCTACGCCGCGCCGCCCTGGCCCGGCTGCAGGCGGTAGACGAGGAGGGGAGCGATGAGGAAACGGCGGACGGCAAGCCGGCGCCACGCCCGGCGGCCGAACTGGCCGTGCTCGAAGCGCGCCGCCTGATGGCTGCGCAGCGCTTCGACGATGCCCGGCGCGCCTACGCGCGGGTGGCGCGGGAAGCTGGCAGTCGCGTCGACTTGTTGCGCGAGAGCCTCAATGTGGCACGGCTGGCGCCGGCCAGTGCCGAGTACCACGCCATCGTAGCCAGCGCCCTGGCCAGCAAGGGTCAGGATGCAGCCAGCCAGACCCTGGTGCGCGAATGCTTCACGGAATACCTCAAGCAGGCCAAGCCGCGGCCGCAACTGGCGCCCGAGCTGATCGCCGTGCTGATCGAGCGCTTTGCTGAAAGTCGCAGCCTGCCGGAGCTGGAACGTTGCGCCCGCCTGCTGCAGGCGAGTGCACCGGCGCATCCGGGGCTGGATGTGATCCTGGCTCGCTGCGTGCAGGTCTTGCGTGCAGGTGGGGCCTTGCAGCCCGCGATGGAGATTGCTCAGCTACGCAGCGCAAAGCCCATGTAGGTGCGGCTGCAGCCGCAGCCCCTGTTACCTCGCCGGGCTACGCCGGCCGAAGCCGGCCCTACTTCTCAAGCTGCGGGGGCTGAAGCCGCGTTCTTGCGCATGCGGCGAATGATGTCGCGCAGGCGCAGCGCCTCTTCCACGCGTGGGTGTTGCGGATAGCGGTTGCACAGGGTCAGCAGGAACTTGTCGGCCAGCTCGTCCTTGTGCAGATCGTCGCAGAGGATGCTGCCCCCGAGGAAATACACTTCGGGTAGCAGCGGATGGTTGCGGAACTGCTTGTCGAAGCCGTTGAGGATGTCCATCGCACGCTTCGGCTCACGATTGGTACGGGCGGCTTCGGCCAGCTGCAGCACGTGGCTGGCCTCTTCCAGCCGGAACTCGGGCTGGCGCTCGCGGCAGCGCTGCCAGGCCTCCAGTGCGCCCTTGCCCTGGGCGTTGCGCAACATCAGCGGGATCAGGCGCAGTGAGTGGTTGATCAGGCGATCATCCTTGCCGGCCAGGTGCAGTAATTTGTTGTAGCGCTCCTGCGCGGCGATATTCTGCGGATCAAGGCGCTGCGCCTCGTATGCGACTTCGAGCGCCTGATCGATCTGTCCCTCGGCAATGAAGGCCGCGATGCGCTCGGATTCCTCATCGCTTTGCGACTTCACCGGGGCCTTGCCACGCCGGCCCGGCAGTACTTCCACTTCCAGCCCCAGCGCCTCGTGATACTGGTAGAGCACATAGCCCAGCATGTTGAAGGCGATCAGGGTGAAGTGCATGGCGACTGCCGTGATCAGCCAGATCACGCCCGCCAGGGTTGGCTTGATGGCCGGGAAGAAGTTGCGGATGCCTTCCATGGCAGCCTCGAAAGCCACTTCATCCTGCGCCTGGAAGGCCTGCTGGGCAGCCGCCTGGAGAGCCTGCCATTTCATGAACAGCGGCAGCAGCTTGGCTTCGCCCATCTGCATGACGAGGAACATCTGTCCGGCTGACAGGAAGAACAGGAACACGCATAGCAGCGCATAGGGCTTGCCGACGCCGCTCATGACATCCCAGCTGGCGGCCGGATTCAGACCGGTGCCGAGACTGCGGCTGACCACCATGGCCATCAGCGCGGCCGGGGTCACCACGGTGACTGCGAAGTTGGCGAGCATGCCCATGGTTTCGCCCAGCAGCGCCGCGATCAGGCCGACGAAGAAGGCCGGGATCACGAACAGGGCCATGATCTTGTAGGGCATGTGGGCCAGCGAATCGTCCGGCAGGGGCGAGTAATCCGACACCGACAGGCGCCCGACCGAGGTTTCGTGCAGCACGCGGCTGCCGAAGCGCAGCAGGAAGACCCAGGCCAGCAGGGACAGGCCGCCGATCAGCACGACCAGTGCGCCGGGGCTGGTGCCGAAGGCACCCAGTGCTGGAATGGCCGCGAACACCAGCACACGCCACAGGGCGGAGGGTTGCAGCGGGAACAGGAAAAAGCGCGGCACGCGGGTCCAGAACGGCGCAATCAGGGAAGAGGTGCTGCTAACCATGCTGTGCGCTCCGCGCGAACCCGGGAAACCCCGGATTATGCCTAGCAGATGCCACCCTGCCCACTTGGCTTAGGGGTATTCCGGAGCGGGGTGCTGAAAATTTCACGCCCCAGCCGTGATTTCGGCAGGGGCTTGCGATGCTTTGCCCAGAAGCTCTTGTACCCCGGACTCGGCTCAGCGACGCTTGCCGCCCAGAATGGAGCCCAGCACGCCGCGTACGATCTCGCGGCCGATGGAGCTGCTTATGGTGCGGGTCAGGGTCTTGGCGGCGGTCTGCACGAGGCCGTCGTGCTGACCGCCGCGTGGGCCGGTCTTGCCAAAGAGGATCTCGCCGAGCGCGCCATCAAGCAGACCTCCGCCCGCTTGCCCGGCTGGGGTACCGGGCGCCGGGCTGCCGGCGGGCGCAGCGCCTGTCGCAGGGGCTGCGCCGGCACCGGCGCGCAGCTTTTCGTAAGCCGATTCGCGATCCAGTGCTTCTTCATAGGCGCCATACACCAACGATCCGTTGATCGCGGCGTTGCGTTCGTCCGGTGTCATCGGGCCGATGCGCGAGGCAGGCGGCAGCACGAAGGCGCGTTCGACGATACTGGGCGTGCCCTTGGTGTCGAGGAATGAGATCAGCGCTTCGCCCACGCCAAGCTCCATGATCGCGGTTTCGGTGCTGAACTTCGCATTCGCGCGCATGGTCTCGGCGGCGACTTTGACGGCTTTCTGGTCGCGCGGGGTGAAGGCGCGCAGCGCGTGCTGCACTCGGTTGCCAAGCTGGCCGAGGACTTTCTCGGGCACATCGAGCGGGTTCTGGGTCACGAAGTACACGCCCACGCCCTTGGAGCGGATCAGGCGCACGACCTGCTCGATCTTGTCGACCAAGGCCTCCGGCGCATCCGAGAACAGCAGATGGGCCTCGTCGAAGAAGAACACCAGCTTTGGTTTTTCCAGATCCCCCGCCTCGGGCAGGTTTTCAAACAGCTCGGCGAGCAGCCACAGCAGGAAGCTGCCGTATAGCTTGGGCGAGTTGTAGAGCTTGTCGGCGGCGAGGATGTTGATCACGCCGCGGCCCTGCTGGTCGGTCTGCATTAGGTCCGCGATGTTGAGCATTGGCTCGCCGAAGAACTTGTCGCCACCTTGCTCTTCCAGCGTGAGCAGGCCGCGCTGGATCGCGCCGACGCTAGCGGCGGAGACGTTGCCGTAGTCGGTGGTCAACTCGCGACCGTGCTCGCCGACCCACTGCACCATGGCGCGCAGATCCTTGAGATCCAGCAGGAGCAGGCCGTTGTCATCGGCGACCTTGAACACGATCTGGAGCACACCGGCCTGGGTCTCGTTCAGTGACAGCAGGCGGGCCAGCAGCAGCGGACCCATGTCCGAAATGGTGGCGCGCACCGGGTGGCCTTGCTCACCGAACACGTCCCACAGTGTGGTGGTGAATTTTGCGGGCTCCCAGTCCGTCACGCCCAGCGCATCCAGGCGCTCCTTGAGCTTGGGTTTGAGTTCGCCCGCTGCGCCGATGCCGGAAAGATCGCCCTTCACGTCGGCTAAAAAGACTGGCACACCGATGCCAGCGAAGGACTCGGCCAGCTTCTGCAGGGTGACTGTCTTGCCGGTGCCGGTGGCGCCGGTGATCAGGCCGTGGCGGTTGGCAAACTGGGGCAGCAGGGCAAGATCAAGTTCTCCGCTGCGGGCAATGACGAGGGGCTTGGACATGGATTCTGGCCTCGGAAAGAGTGAGCGTACTGATACCTGCGGAATGTAATCCCCGCTGTTGCAGACTGCAAAAAAAACGGGCGCGATGAACGCGCCCAGAAGGGGGGAAACCGGGAGGATACGAGCGGCTATTCCTTGCAGCTCGCCGTGCATTGTTCGAAGGCGCTCTGGCAGTTTGCGGCGCGGCCACAGCTGTAGAGCTTGTTGCCGCACGCCAGGGTGCAGTTGTTCCACTGTGGCGTGGCATTCGGCGCATCGAGCTTGAGTGCGTTACCGCTTGTTTTTGCCTTGGCCTTGGCGGGCTGGGCGCCGGAGCAGCCGGCGAGTTCCAGGCTGCGTGCCGGGCCCGGCACCAGCGGCCAGACTTCCGGCGAGAGCTCCAGATCGCTCTGGATGGCTTCGACACCGGCGTTGCCTTTGAGCAGGCCGGAGCGTTGCAGGGTGTCGAAGGCCCAGCAGTCGGCGCGCTTGACCTGCTCAGTACTGCGCTCGCGATCAATCGGCTGGCCCAGGCGGGTGATCGCGCAGGCGTGGGCATAAAAGAAGGCGCGGGTTTCGGGCAGTAATTGCGGCATCAGGCTCGGGTTGTAGGCGATCACCCGGTTGCCTTCCAGCAGCAGGACGTCGACCAGTTGGGGCAGGGCCGGATCTGCTTTGCTGGCGACCGGGCGATTCATGCCGTCGGTGCAGCCGGCGAAGCTGAAGTTAACGGTGGGGGCGGCCAGCGCTTGGGCGCTGCCCAGACACAGCAGCAGGCTGGCGAACAGGTGGAACAGGGTTTTCATGACTTTCTCCGGCGGATGAACTGAATCTAGCAGGGAACCCCTGCTCCTTCGGCTGGCTGACTGATAGGCGGCTGTATAATCCGGACCTTTGCAAATCCAGCCTAATTTAACAGGGGAGCACCATGGCCGGTCATTCCAAATGGGCCAATATCCAGCACCGCAAGGGGCGTCAGGATGCCAAGCGGGGTAAGGTATTCACCAAGCTGATCAAGGAAATCACTGTTGCCGCCAAACTGGGCGGCGGCGACCTGGGCAGCAATCCGCGCCTGCGCCTGGCCGTGGAAAAGGGTAAGGCCGAGTCCTTGCCCAAGGACAACATCGAAAACGCCATCAAGCGCGGTACTGGGCAGCTCGAAGGCGTGGTGTATGAAGAAGCGCGCTACGAAGGTTACGGCATTGCTGGCGCCGCAGTGATCGTGGACTGCCTCACCGACAACAAGGTGCGCACCGTGGCCGATGTGCGCCACGCCTTTTCCAAGTACGGCGGCAACATGGGTACCGATGGCTGCGTGGCCTTCCAGTTCAAGCACTGTGGCACCTTGATGTTTGCCCCGGGCACGAATGAAGATGCACTGATGGAGGCCGGCCTCGAAGCGGGGGCGGAAGATGTGGTGACCAATGACGACGGTTCGATCGAAGTCATCACCGGGCCCTGGGAATTCACGGCGGTGAAGGAGGCGCTTGAGGCTGCAGGCTTCAAGGCTGAATTCGGCGAAGTCACCATGAAGGCGCTGAACGAAACCGAACTGGGGGCGGAGGAGAGCGTGCGCATGCAGAAGCTGCTCGATGCGCTGGAATCCCTCGACGACGTGCAGGATGTGTATACGTCCGCAGTGATGGACGAAGCCTGATCCCTCGTTCATGCTTTGCCCGGAAGGCGGCGCATTCTGCGCCGCCTTTTGTTTGGAAGCCGAATGCCCCTGACCCCGTTGCTGCTCGTTCTGCTGGCCGCTCTGATTCATGCCAGCTGGAATC